>NZ_JBGTYN010000006.1:0-300385 GCF_041730275.1 Comamonas sp. SY3
GGCCGGTCTGGTTGGCGTCGTCGTCAATGGCTTGCTTGCCGCAGATCACGAGGCCGGGCTGCTCCTTGTCGACCAGCGCCTTCAGCAGCTTGGCCACGGCCAGCGGCTGCAGCTCTTCGGCGGTTTCGACCAGGATGGCGCGGTCGGCTCCAATGGCCATCGCCGTGCGCAGGGTCTCCTGGCACTGGGTGACACCGCAGCTGACGGCGATGATCTCGGTCACGACGCCCTTTTCCTTCAATCGCACGGCCTCTTCCACCGCGATTTCATCAAAGGGGTTCATCGACATCTTCACATTCGCAATGTCCACACCCGAGCCATCGCTCTTGACGCGCACCTTGACGTTGTAGTCCACCACGCGTTTGACGGGTACCAGTACTTTCATAGTCTCAGCTTTCTAACAATAAACTCTGGGCCCGCTGCGGCGTCGTTCGCCACGGGCGGGCCTCGGTATCAATCGGGCAAGGTCAGCACACCTTGCGCCTGGAGCGACTGCAATTGCGAATCACTCAAACGCAGCAGATTTTGCAGCACTTCGCGTGTACCCTCACCGAGTGTGGGTGGCGCGCGGCGAATCGGCAGGCGCTCACCATCCATGCGGATGGGCGGCGCCAGCACGGCCGTCTGGCCGGCCACCGGGTGGGGCATGTTCTGCACCAGACCGGCTTGCTGCACGCGCTCGGAGGTCAGCGCCTCATGCAGGCCCAGCACCTCGCCGCAAGGCACACCACAGGCATTGAGCCGCTCGATCAGCAGCGCACGCGGGAAGCTGCGGATCGTCTCGATCATCAGCGGCAGCAGCAGCTTGCGGTCCTTGGCGCGCTCCACATTGGTGGCGTACTTGGGGTTGTCGGCCAGGTCGGGGCGCTCGATCACATCGCGGCAGAAGCGCTCGAACTGCGCGTTGTTGCCCACCGCAATGATCAGCGGGCCATCGGCCGCCTCGAACATGCCGTAGGGCACGATCGACGGATGGGCATTGCCAAAGCGCTCGGGGTCCTTGCCCATGAACAGCGCATCGAGCCCGTAGTAGCCGGTGATGCTGACGCCGTTGTCGAACAGCGCCATGTCGATCTTGCGGCCCTGGCCCGTGCGCTCGCGGGCAAACAGCGCGGCCAGCACCGCCTGGGCGGCGCTCATGCCGGTCATCAGGTCAACGACGGCGACGCCAAACTTCAGCGGCGGCTGCGATGCCTCGCCGTTCATCGCCATCAAGCCGGCCTCGCCCTGCACCAGGATGTCGTAGCCCGGGCGGGCGGCTTCATCGGTGTCGGTGGCATAGCCCGTCACGCTGCAGTAGATCAGGTCCTGCTTCAAGGCCTTCAGCGCCTCGTAGCCCAGGCCCAGCTTGTCGGCGCCGCCATGCTTGAAGTTGTGGATCACCACATCGAACTGCGGCAGCAACTCCAGGATCAGCGCCAGCCCTTCGGGCTTTTGCAGATCGACGGTGATGGACCGCTTGTTGCGGTTCATGCTGTTGTAGTAGGTGGTCTCGGTCTTGCCAATGCGCAGGCCCCAGTCGCGGGTGTCGTCACCGCGCTTGGGGTGCTCCACCTTGATCACCTCGGCGCCCAGGTCGCCCAGCACCTGGCCGCACAAGGGGCCGGCAAAAACACGGGACAGGTCCAGCACCTTGACACCCGCCAGCGGCAGGGCCGTGGCTTTCTCTTCCTCACGCATACTTGTCTCCTTGGATCACCTGGCCGGCCAGCTTGCAGGGCCGGCCCCGGTGCCATTTTTCTCAGTCCCTGTCAGCGGCGCAGCTGCAGGTAGTTGGCGGGGCGCTTTTCCAAAAACGCGGCAATGCCCTCGGCCGATTCCGGTGTGGCCTGCGCCTGCACCATCAGCTCGGCTTCCATGTCCAGCTGCTGCTCCAGGCTGTTGTCATAGGCCGCGCGGCACAGCGACTTGATGCTGGCCATGGCCTGCAACGGCCCATCGGCCAGCTGCGCGGCCAATGCGATGGCCTGGGCCAGTGCATCGCCCGGCTCGGCCAGGCGGTTGACCAGGCCCAGTTGCTGCATGCGCTCGCCGCTCACCCGGTCGCCGGTCAGGCACAACTCGGTCAGCAGCTGGCGCGACAGGTGCTCGGCCAGAAAGGCCGTGGCGCCACCGTCGGGCGACAGCCCCACCTTCACATAGGCGACCGAGAACGCGGCATTGCGCGCTGCCACCAACATGTCGCAGGCCAAGGCCAGCGACAGGCCGGCACCGGCCGCTGCGCCCTCCACCGCCGCCACCACGGGCTTGGGGCAGTCGCGCAGCGCACGCACCAGGTCATGCAGGCCTTCGAGCAGCTCACGGCGCTTTTCCGGCGGCTGGTCGCGGCGCGTCGCAATGCGGCGCAGGTCGCCACCGGAGCAGAAATGCCCACCCGCCCCGGTGAGCACAATCGCGCCCACGGCCGGGTCGGTTGCTGCGTCTTGGAGCGCTGCTGTCAGGCCCAGGTAGAACTCGGGCGACAGCGCATTGCGCGCCGCCTCGTTGTTGTTGGTCAGCACCAGCACGCCGCCTTCGCGGCGCGCCAGCAGCGCGGGGTTTGCGTTGCTGGCGGCCGTCATCAGGCGGCCTTGGCTGCAGCGCGTTCCCGGGCCTGCAGCGCCATGTAGCGCGCCAGGTGGTGGTCCATGTCGCCCAATTGGTGGTCGATCATGATGATGCGCTTGGCGTAATGCGCCAGCGGCAGCTCCCAGGTCACGCCGATACCGCCATGCATCTGGATCGCCTCTTCGGCCATCAGGGTGCCAATCTGGCCCACGCTGTACTTGGCCGCCGACAGCGCTTTTTCACGTTCGACGTAGTCGGGGTTGTCGATGGCCGCTGCCGCGTTGATGACGGCAGAGCGCGCCTGCTCGGCTTCGAGCAGCAGATCGGCCATGCGGTGCTGCAGTGCCTGAAAGCTGCCGATCGGCACGCCAAACTGCTTGCGGGTGCGCAGGTACTCCAGGGTGTGGTTCTTGGCCACATCCATCGCGCCCAGCGATTCGGCCGCCAACGCCAGCAGGCCAAAGCCGCTGATGCGTTCGAGCAGCGCATGGCCTTCGCCCTGCTTGCCCAGCAAGGCATCGGCACCGACCTTGACGTTGGCCAGCACCAGCTCGGCGGCATGGCCGCCATCGATGCGGCCATAGCCCCGGCTGCTGATGCCGGCGGCATCGCCCGGCACCAGGAACAGCGAGATGCCGGCCTCATCGCCCACGGCGCCTGCCGTGCGGGCAGAGACCAGCAGCAGCTGCGCCTGGTCGCCAAACAGCACCACGGCCTTGCTGCCGTTCAGCACCCAGCCATCGCCCTCGGCTTGGGCGGTGGTCGCCACGCGGTTGAGCTCATAGTGGTTGGCCGGCTCGTCATGCGCCAGCGCGGCAATCGTCTCGCCGCCGATGATGCCTTCGAGCTGCGCCTTTTGCACATCACTGCCGGCCTCGGTCAGCGCACGGCCCACCAGCAAGGCGCCCAGCAGCGGCTCTGCCACCAGGTGCGTGCCCAGTGCCTCGAACACCACGCTGATATCGACACCATCGCCGCCAAAGCCGCCATCGGCCTCCTTGAACAGCGCGCCAATCGCGCCCAGTTCGGCCAGCTTGGCATAGGTCTCGGCGCTGAAGCCCTGGGCGCCATAGGCGGCCTTGTTGCGGTACTCGGTGCTGTACTGCTCGCTCAGGTAGCGGCCCAGCGCGTCCGCCAGCATGCGGCGGTCTTCATCCAGTTGAAAATCCATAAAAATTCTCCTTACAAGCCGAGGATCATCTTGGAGATGATGTTGCGCTGGATCTCGTTCGAGCCGCCGAAGATCGACAGCTTGCGGTAGTTGAAATAGGCCGCAGCGGCCGTGGCCGCCTCCTTGGGGCCCACCGGCTCGTCGGCGTATTCGGCAAACTGGGCCTCTTCGATGAACGGCAGCGCATAGGGGCCCATCGCGCGGCGGATCAGTGACAGCAGCTCCTGGCGGATGACGGTGCCCTTGATCTTGAGCATCGAGCTCTCGGCCCCCGGCACACCGCCGCCCGCGACCGACGCGATCACGCGCAGGTTGGTGGTGGCCATGTTCAGCAGCTCGATCTCGACCTTGGCCATGCGGGTGGCAAACTGCGGGTCTTCGATCAGCGGCTTGCCGTTGCGCTGCACGCGCTGGGCGATGACCTTGAGCTTTTCCAGCCCGGCCATCGAGAAGCCCACGCCGGCGATGCCGGTGCGTTCATAGGTCAGCAGGTACTTGGCATAGGTCCAGCCCTTGTTCTCCTCGCCCACCAGGTTTTCCAGCGGCACCTTCACATCGGTCAGAAAGACTTCGTTGACTTCCTTGTCGCCGTCCAGGGTGCGGATGGGGCGCACTTCGACGCCGGGCTGGTTCATGTCGATCAGCACAAAGCTGATGCCCTGCTGCGACTTCACCTCTTTGTTGGTGCGCACCAGACAGAACATCATGTTGGCATGCTGGCCCTGGGTGGTCCAGGTCTTCTGGCCGTTGACGATGTAGTGGTCGCCGTTGCGCACGGCCGTGGTCTTGAGCGAGGCCAAATCGGAGCCGGCGCCCGGCTCGGAGTAACCCTGGCACCACCAGTCATCGCCATTGAGGATGCGCGGCAGCCAGTGGCTCTTCTGCGCCTCGTTGCCGTACTTGATCAGCACCGGGCCGAGCATCGACAGACCAAAAGGCACCAGGCGCGGGCCACCGGCCAGGGCGCACTCGTCGTCAAAAATGAACTTTTGCACCGGCGACCAGCCGGTGCCGCCAAATTCCTGCGGCCAGTGGTAGGCCAGCCAGCCTTTCTTGTTCAGGATGGCATGCCAGTTTTCCTGGTCAAAGCGCGTCAGGCGCTGGCCAGCCTTGACCTTGGCGGCCAGTTCCTGGGGCAGATTGTCTTTCAGAAACGCACGTACTTCGGCGCGGAAGGCTTCTTCTTCGGGGCTGAATTGCAAATCCATCGCAGTTCCTTAAAAAATCTCAAATAGGCCAGCGGCACCCATGCCGCCGCCCACACACATGGTCACCACGCCCCACTTCACCTTCTCGCCCCGGGCCTTGCGGCGCTGGCCTTCGAGCAGGATGTGGCCGGTCAGGCGCGCGCCGGTCATGCCAAAGGGGTGGCCGATGGAGATCGCGCCGCCGTTGACGTTGAGGCGGTCCATCGGAATGCCCAGCTTGCGCTGGCAGTACAGCGCCTGCGACGCAAAGGCCTCGTTCAGCTCCCAGAGGTCGATGTCCTGCACCGTCAGGCCGTGGCGCGCCAGCAGCTTGGGCACGGCAAACACCGGGCCAATGCCCATTTCATCGGGCTCGCAACCGGCAATCGCCAGACCGCGGAAGGCGCCCAGTGGCGTCAGGCCGAGCTTGGCCGCTTCCTTGGCTTCCATCAGCACGCAGGCGGCCGAGCCATCGGACAGCTGCGAGGCATTGCCAGCGGTGACGAAGTTGCCCGCGCCCTTGACCGGTTCGAGCTTGGCCAGTCCTTCGAGCGTGGTCGAGGGGCGGTTGCAGTTGTCCATGGTCGCGGTAACGTCCTTGTAGCTGACCTCACCGGTTTCCTTGTTCTTCTCGGCCATGCGCGTGGCGCAGGGCACGATCTCGTTGTCGAAGGTGCCATTGGCCTGCGCCGCAGCGGTGCGCTGCTGGCTTTGCAGCGAGAAGGCATCCTGGTCCTCTCGGCTGATGCCGTATCGCTTGGCCACCACATCGGCGGTGTCGATCATGGCCATGAACAGGTCGGGCTTGTGCTCCACCAGCCAGGGATCGGCATCCGAGGGGTTGGTGTTGCTCGAGCGGATCAGCGAGATGCTCTCGACACCACCAGCTACCATCGCCGGTGCACCATCGACAATGATGCGGCCGGCCGCAAACGCAATCGCCTGCAGGCCCGAGGCGCAGAAGCGGTTGACCACGGTGCCACCCACGCTGATGGGCAGACCGGCACGCACAGCTGCCTGGCGGCCGATATTGCGGCCGGTCGTCCCTTCGGGGTAGCCGCAGCCCAGCACTACGTCTTCGATCAGCGCCGGATCGATGCCGGCGCGCTGCACCGCTGCGCTGATGGAAAAGGCCGCCAGCTGCGCACCGGGCGTGACATTGAACTCTCCACGGTGGGATTTGGCCAGCGGCGTACGCGCTGTCGAAACGATGACGGCTTCACGCATGCATGTCTCCTTGGGTCTGAGCGACCGTTGATTGTGATTTTTGGGGCCGGCCGCGCTTGTCACCCAAGCGCTAACCGCCATTTTTGATCATGCAACCCGGGCTTCGCCTGCATGGAAGCCATGGGTTGTCTCAAGCCTGACTCTGCGTCAGGCTGCCTTGTTCAGGCTCTCGAAGTTCTCGCCTTTTTCGACCAGCTCCACCAAGAGCGGCGATGGCGTCCAGAACAGCGCGTCTTCCTTCGCGAACTCGCGGATGTCGGCCAGGATCTTGTCCAGGCCTACCATGTCGGCCCACTTCATCGGGCCGCCCCGGAAGCGCGGGAAGCCGTAGCCGTAGAGGAAGGTGACATCCACATCCAGCGGACGCAGCGCAATGCCTTCGCGCACCACATTGGCGCCTTCATTGACCATTGCGGCCATGTAGCGGCGCATGATCTCGGCATTGCTGAAGCTGCGCGGCGTCACGCCAGCGCGCTGGCGCTCGGCATCCACAATCGCCAGCACTTCGGGGTCTTGCTCGCCCACGCGTGCGCCTTGCGGGTACAGGTAGTAGCCGCGCTGGGTCTTCTGGCCGAACCAGCCCTTTTCGGCAATGCGGTCGGCAATCTGCACATAGCGGGCCTTGGGGTCGCGCGTGGCGGCCTTGCGCTTGCGCGTGGCCCAGCCAATGTCGCCACCGGCCAGGTCGGCGACCTGGAAGGGGCCCATCGGGTAGCCAAACTCGCGCACCGCCTCATCGATCTGGTAGGGCGAGGCACCGTCTTCGAGCAGGTAATTGGCGGCCTCGCGGTATACGGCCAGAATGCGGTTGCCGATAAAGCCATCGCAGACACCGGCGCGCACGGGCACCTTCTTCATGCGGCGGGCCAGCTCGAAGGCAGTGGCCACCACATCGGCGCTCACCTTGGCGGGCACCACGATCTCCAGCAGCTTCATGATATTGGCGGGGCTGAAGAAGTGCAGGCCGATGACGTCCTGCGGGCGCGAGATGCTCGCGGCAATCGCATCGATATCCAGGTAGGAGGTGTTGGTAGCAATCACGGCGCCGGGCTTGCAGACCTTGTCCAGCTCGGCAAACACGGCCTTCTTCACACCCATCTCTTCAAACACGGCCTCGATCACCAGGTCCACCTGGGCGAGCGCGGCGTAGTCGGTGCTGCCGCTGTAGCGCGCCATGATGGCGGCCTTTTTCTCGGCCGTCATGCGGCCCTTGGCGATCAGGCCGTCGTAGACCTTTTCCACATTGGCGCGGCCCCGGGCGATGGATTCCTCATCGCGCTCGACCATCACCACCGGCAGGCCCGCATCCAGCGCCGCCACGGTGATGCCGGCACCCATGGTGCCACCGCCGACCACGCCGATGCTGTTCAGCGCGCGCGGTGCGGCGGCCTTGGCTTCGGGGATCTTGGCGGTTTCACGCTCGGCAAAGAAGGCATGGATCAAGCCGGCGCGCTGCGGGCTCTCCAGGCACTGCACAAACAGCTTGCGCTCGTTTTGCATGCCTTGCTCGAACGGCAGGTCCAGCGCGCCCTGCACGCATTCGATGATCTTGCCGGGCGAGAACAGGCCCCGGCTTTTCTTGGCCGATTCGGCCTTGGCGGCATCGAGTTCGGCCTGCGACGCGGCCTTGTCGGCCAGCGCCGTGGCTTCGCGGGTGCGGCGCACCGGCGCGTTCTGCGCCAGCAGTGCATTGGCATAGGCCAGGCCCGCCGTGCGGGCATCACTGCCTGCGGGCTCGACCTTGTCGACCAGGCCCATGGCCAGCGCTTCTTCGGCACTGGCGTGGCGGCCCGAGAGCATCAGATCCAGCGCGGCCTTGACGCCGATCAGGCGCGGCGTGCGCTGCGTGCCACCGGCGCCGGGCAGCAGGCCCAGTTGCACCTCGGGCAGGCCCAGCTTCGCGCCGGAGACGGCCAGGCGGTAGTGGCAGGACAGCGCCACTTCCAGACCACCGCCCAGCGCCGGGCCATGGATCGCGGCCACGACGATCTTGTCGCTGTTTTCCAGCTGCACGAGCACATCGGGCAGGCTGGGCGGCATCGCGGGCTTGCCGAACTCACGGATATCGGCACCGGCAATAAAGGCCTTGCCACTGCCCACCAGCAAGATGGCCTCGACCTGCGCATCGCTACGCGCCTGGGCCACGGCATCGGCCAGACCTTGCCGCACGGCCTGGCTCAATGCGTTGACGGGGGGATTCTGGATCGTGACGACCAACACCTGCCCTTCGCGGGCAATGTTCACCACAGCGGCGTTCTCAGCGCTCATGCATGTCTCCTGGTAGATCAATCGAAAGCTTGTTTCGAACCATTGTCAGTGCAACTAGGCTTATTTGACAATCACATAGAGGATTGACAGACTGTCAAAGGAATTTAGACAATCGCATCCCATGGACCACAACGCCCTCACCTTGCTGGTGGAAATCATCGATTCCGGCAACCTCAGCCGCGCCGCCGCCAAGCTCAAGATGAGCCGCGCCAATGTCAGCTACCACCTGGCCCAGTTGGAGAAATCGGTGGGCGTGCAGCTGGTGCGCCGCACCACGCGCCGGGTCGAACCGACCGAGGTGGGCCTGCGCCTGTATGAGCATGGCCGCAGCATCCGCAACGAGCTGGCCGCCGCCAGCGAAACCATCCGCAGCCTGGGCAAGGGCCTGCAGGGCCGGGTCGGGCTGGCAGTGCCCAGCGGCTATGGCCAGCTGGTGATGAGCGACTGGCTGATCTCCTTCAAGCGCCTCTACCCGGACATCGTGCTGGATGTGATCTTCGAGAACCGGGTCGACAACCTGGTGCGCGACGAAGTGGACATCGCGGTGCGTGTGCTGCCTACGCCGCCCGACAACCTGGTGGCCCGCCACATGGGGGAGATGAACTATGTCGCCTGCGCCAGCATCGACTACGCGGGCCAGAACATGCTGCCCCAGCAGCCCGAGGACCTGCGCCATGTGCCGCTGATCACCAGTGGCGTGGTCGGCAAGCAGCTGCTGGTGCGTGCCTACCAGGGCGATGTGCGCAAGGAGATCCGGCTGGAGCCCAGCCTCATTTCCGAGCATTTTCCATTCCTGCGCCAGGGCATCATGGCCGGCCTGGGCGTGGGCATCGTGCCGGACTATGTGATCCGCGCCGAGGTCGAGCGCGGCGAGGTCGTCACCACCTTGCGCGACTGGCGCCTGAGCATTTTCGGCAACCATATGTACCTGCTGTGGATGCCCAACCGCCACCAGACCAAGGCGGTGCGCACGATGATCAGCTTCCTGCTGGAGCAATCACAAAAGGCTGGCAGCTTGCCTGCGCTGGGTTGAACAGCGCTGCGCCCCTTCATTCGCATTCCAACGCCGAGTCGCCCGCAGCACGCCTGCCGGCGCGGCTTGCGCCCTGCAATCAGGTTCCCGTCAGGTAAGCGCCCTTAAGGTGGCGGCGCCTGCGTGCGTGCCCATCCTGGCCCAGATGCGCGCAGGCATGGAACCACACAGGATTGAACCGAATGAAAATGACAAGAGACATCCATGACATCGTCGGCGGCCTGCTGATGTCAGCAGCAGGCCTGTTCTTTGCGCTGTATGGGCGCGAATACAACTTTGGCAGTGCAGACCGCATGGGGCCGGGCTACTTCCCGGTGGTGCTGGGCTGGCTGCTGTTTGGCCTGGGCCTGCTGCTGGCGGTACCGGCCTGGTGGCGCCAGGGCAGCCCCATCGTGCTGCAGTGGGGCAACCTGTTCTGGTCCGTGGCCAGCCTGCTGGCCTTTGCACTGCTGCTCTACCCGCTGGGCGTGGCTCTGGCGGCACTGGCCGCCAGCCTGGTCGCACTGATCGCCACCAAGATGCGCCTGCGCACGCGCCTGCTGGTCAGCCTGGCCGTGGCTGCGCTGACCACGGTCATCTTTCCCATTGGTCTGCGCATGACCCTGCCCATCTGGCCCTGAGCCCGGCACTGACAAAGGATCTCTATGGATTTGCTTGGAAACCTCTGGATGGGCCTCAATGTGGTGGCCGATCCCTCAACGCTCTGGTACTGCTTCCTGGGCGTATTTTTGGGCACCGTCGTCGGCGTGCTGCCCGGCATCGGCGCGCTGGCCGCCATCTCGCTGCTGCTGCCCTTTACCTACCATATGTCGCCCACGGCGGCCATCATCATGCTGGCCGGCGTCTACTACGGCGCGCAGTACGGCGGCTCCACCGCCTCCATCTTGCTGAACCTGCCGGGCTCACCGTCATCGGCGGTGACCTGTCTGGACGGCTACCCGATGGCGCGCAAAGGCAAGGCCGGGGTGGCGCTCTTTGTCACCACGATTGCCTCGCTGGTCGGCGCCATGTCGGGCCTGATCCTGCTGGTGCTGTTCTCGCCGGCGATCTCCAAGATCGGCCTGCAGTTCGGCCCCACCGAGTTCTTCTCGATGATGCTGCTGGGCCTGGTCGCCGCCTCGTCGATGAGCGCCGGCTCGGCCACCAAGGGCCTGTGCATGGTGGTGTTCGGCCTGCTGCTGGGCATGATCGGCACCGATGTGAATTCGGGCGTCGCGCGCTACTCGTTCGACATCCCCGAGCTGATGGACGGCATCAACCTGGTGGCGCTGGCAATGGGCCTGTTCGGGGTGGCCGAGGTGATCCGCTGCATCAACCTGGCCGATGCCAACCAGAAGCCCGACAAGGTCACCTTGCGCTCGATGGTGCCCGAGCGCCAGGAGTTCCGCGACACGATCAAGCCGATGCTGCGTGGCTCGGCGCTGGGCTCTTTCCTCGGTGCGCTGCCGGGCGTAGGCCCGTCGATCGCGTCCTTCATGTCCTACGCGATTGAAAAGCGCGTGGCCAAGGACCCGAGCCGCTTTGGCCATGGCGCCATCGAAGGCATCACCGCGCCCGAGTCGGCGAACAATGCCGCTGCGCAAACCGCCTTTGTGCCCTCGCTGTCCATCGGTATTCCGGGTGACGCGGTGATGGCCGTGATGCTGGGCGCGCTGATCATCCACGGTATCCAGCCCGGCCCGATGCTGATGACCGAGCAGCCCCAGCTGTTCTGGGGGCTGATCGTCAGTTTTGCGATCGGCAATATTTTCCTGGTGATTCTGAACCTGCCCACCATCGGGCTGTGGGTTGCGCTGCTGCGCATTCCCTTTGCCTGGATGTACCCGGCGATCCTGGTGTTTGTCGCGCTCGGCGTCTACAGCGTCAACAACAACCTGTTCGACATCTACATGGTGGCCGTGCTCGGCGTCATCGGCTATGTGCTGATGGTGCTGCGCTTTGAGGCCGCGCCGCTGCTGCTGGGCTACATCCTGGGACCGATGCTCGAAGAGAACCTGCGCCGTGCGATGCTGCTGTCGCGTGGCGATGCGTCGGTGTTCTTCAACCGGCCGATCAGCGCTTCGTTGCTGGCGCTGACCGGTGCGATCCTGCTCTGGGCCATCTGGTCGGGCGTGCGCAAATCGCGCAAGGAAGCCCGCGCTTTTGCCGTTGCGCAAGAGAACGCGGCACCCGCTACCGCTGCGTCTTAACCCTGTTGCACTCCAGTGCGCCTGTTCTCGCCACCCGGCCTGAACAGGCTTTTTTCTGGCGGCTGTGTTGTGCTTTTGCTAGGCTTGGGCCATGCGAATTCTTGTGATTGAAGACGATGCCGTGCTGCGCGATGTGGTGGTCAGCAGCCTGCGCGATGCGGGCCACCATGTGGACCAGGCGGCCGACCTGGGTGCGGCAGAGCACTGGTGGCGGGTGCAGCGCTTTGATGCCATCCTGCTCGACCTGAACCTGCCCTGCAGCGCCGTGCGCGGCAGTGCGATGGGCAGCGGCCTGGCACTGCTGCAGCAGGCGCGCAGGCGGGGCGACAACACCCCAGTGCTGGTGCTCACCGCCCGCAACCAGACCCCCGACCGCATTGCCGGCCTGGACAGCGGCGCCGACGACTACCTGGGCAAGCCCTTTGCGCTGGCCGAGGTGGAAGCCCGGTTGCGCGCGCTGGTGCGCCGCGCCATTGGCACGCAGGATGTATCGACCGTGGGCCAGCTCAGCCTGGAGCGCAACAACCGGCGCTTTCGCATCGGCATGCAGCCGCTGGATCTGCCGGCGCGCGAATTCGAAGTGCTGTGGGAGCTGATGAGCCCGCCCGGCCGCGCAGTGAGCAAGCGCAGCCTGTCGGACAAGCTCTCGGGCTATGACGACGCGCTGGGCGACAACGCGCTCGAAGCCTTTATCTCGCGGCTGCGCAAGAAGCTGCAGCACAGTGGCGCGGCGATCCGCACCCTGCGCGGCATTGGCTACCTGATCGAGGCCGACAGCGGCGATGCCGCATGAGCGCCGCCACTACCACCACCACCCGCCCCGGCCCGCTGCCCTCGCTGCGCATGCGCGTGCTGCGCCATGTGCGCGGGCCGCTGGTGTGGACCTGGTTGCTGGGCACCGTGTTCATGATGGCGCTGGCCAACCATTTCACCCAAAGCGCATTCGACCGCGCGCTGCTCGACGATGCCTATGCGATTGCCTCGCACCTGCGCGCCGATGACGAGGGCAAGGTGGCCCTGCAGCTGACCGACAGCGAGCTCAAGGCCGCCCTCTTCGACCAGGCCGAGTATGTGTACTACGCCGTCTACCGCAGCGATGGCAGCCAGCTGGCCGGTGAGCCGCTGCCGCTGCTGCCCTGGGACGAGAGCGAGCCGGTGAGCTACCGCGAAACCCTCTACAACGGCCAGCTGGTGCGGGCAGTGGCACTGCGCAGCGCCGTAGGCGAGCAGCAGCTCAGCATCGTGATGATGCACACCACGCGGGTGCGAGACAGCCTGATCCAGCACCTGTTCCTCTATGCCGCGATCCCGCAGCTGACGCTGCTGGTGCTGCTGCTGTGGTGGCTGCACCACCGCATCGGCCAGGACATGGCACCGCTGGCCGCGCTGCAAAGATCGCTGTCGCGGCGCGATGCGCAGGATCTGGCGCCGATCCCGCCCAGCGCGCCGGCGACCACGCGCGAGATCGAGCAACTGCACCAGACCACCAATGCGCTGCTCGCCCGCATTGCCGATAACGTCGAGGCCCAGCGCGAGTTTGCCGGCAATGTGGCGCATGAGGTGCGCACGCCGCTGGCCGGCATCAAGGCGCTGGCCGACTATGGCCTGGGCCATGCCGACCCTGCGGTGCAGCAGCAGCAACTGCAGCGCATCTCCGACAGCGTGGCGCGTGCCAGCCACCTGGTGGACCAGTTGCTGCTATTGGCGCTGAGCGACGAGGCCAGCGCCGTGCAACTGGCGCCGGTGGCCGCTGCCGAGCAGGTGCAGCAGGCGGTGCTGCGCCACTGGGATGCCGCCAGCCGCGCCCGGATCGACCTGGGTGCCGAGGGCCTGGACACGGCCGAGGCCGAGCAGCTGCGCATCGCCGCCGATGCCAACCTGCTCGCCGCCATGCTCGACAACCTGATCCTCAACGCGCTGCGCTATGGCGGCCAGTCGGTCACCGTGGCCCTGCAGGCCGCTGACGATGGCCGCAGCGTGGTGCTGGCCGTCATCGACGACGGCCCGGGCATGAGCGAGGCGCAATGCGAGGCCGCGATGCAGCGCTGGCAGCAAGGGCCCAGCGGCCAGTCCCTGGGCCAGGGCGCCGGCCTGGGCCTGGCGATTGTGGCCAGGCTGGCGCATCTACAGCAGGCGCAGTTTCAGCTGTCGCCGCGCTCAGAGGGCTCAGGATTGGGCGCCAGCCTGGTGTTCAGTGCAGTACAAAATCACGAACCTGGGGGGCCTTAGCCAGCGGCGCCTCGCCCAGCATCTCCATCACCGAGGACTCAATGCCGTAGACCATCGCATCGAGCGCCAGGTCATTGGCCTCCATGCCAAAGGGATGTTCCAGCTCGGCGCCCAGCGCCTCCAGCGCGAAGAAGGTGTAGGCGACAAAGCAGACGATCACCGGCGTCATCGTGCCGATGGAGTCCAGCAGGCCAAAGGGCAGCAAAAAGCAGTAGATATAGATGCTGCGGTGCAGGATCACCGAATAGGTGAACGGAATGGGCGTGCTGGCGATGCGCTCGCAGCCGCCCAGCGCACTGCCCAGCCGCGCCAGTGCCTGCTCGAACACGGGCACCACGGCCGGCGCAATATGGCCTTGCAGGCACTGCGTGCCGACCCAGCGCTGTACCAGCAGCAGTGCGACGGCCGCCGGATAGCGCGCCTGGCTGATCTGCTGCACCTCGCCCTGGGGCAGGAACAGCGCCAGATCCGCACGCGCATCGCTGCCGCGCAGCTGGTGCTTGAGCGCATAGGCAAAGGCGCACAGGCGCAGCACCAGCATGCGCGCCTGTGCGCGGTCCTGGGTCAACGTCAGCGCCTGGGCCGCCAGATGCCGGCTCTCGACCAGCAACACGCCCCAGAGTGTGCGCGCCTCCCAGAAGCGCGCATACGAGGTGCTGTTGCGGAAGCCCAGAAAGATCGCCAGGGTCAGGCCGATCAGCGAAAAAGGCACAAAGTTCAGCGGCACTTTCCAGCTCAGGATGGAGCCGTGCAGCATTGTGGCCACCACCGCGAGGATGGTGATGAGGACCAGCTGCGGCGTGATCGCCGGCAGGATGGAGCCACGCCACACAAACAGCATGCGCAGCCAATGCAAGGGTGGACGGACGATCATGGCCGGTATTGTGCGGCCAGGGGTATATCCGACGGGCTTGCTGGCCTCGCGATGCCAGCGTGCCGGAGCGTCCCGGCGGACGCCGCTCGGGAACGGGCTACCGCAGCGAGGGGAAGCAGGGGCCGCGAACGCCTTGGCGGGGGCCGCAGGCATGCACAGCCGCAGCCCGGCCACTGGCCCGGATCAGTCCTGCCCGGCCTCGTCGTCCCAGCGCCTGAGCTGTGCCAGCTTCTCGCCAATCTTCAGCTCCAGGCCCCGGGGCACGGGCTGGTACCAGCCAGGCTCGTCTATCCCTTCCGGGAGATAGGTTTCTCCGGCCGCGTAGGCGTTGGGTTCGTCATGCGCGTAACGGTATTCATGCCCATAGCCCAGCTCCTTCATCAGCTTGGTCGGGGCGTTGCGCAGGTGTACAGGCACTTCGCGGCTCTTGTCCTGCTTCACAAAGGCCTTGGCCAGGTTGTAGGCGTTGTAGCCGGCATTGCTCTTGGCGGCCATCGCCAGGTAGATGACGGCCTGGCCCAACGCCAGCTCGCCTTCGGGGCTGCCCAGGCGTTCATAGGTCAGCGCGGCATCGTTGGCGATCTGCATTGCGCGCGGGTCGGCCAGGCCAATGTCCTCCCAGGCCATGCGCACAATGCGCCGGGACAGGTAGCGCGCATCGGCGCCGCCGTCGAGCATGCGGGTGAGCCAGTAGAGCGCGGCATCCGGGTGCGAGCCGCGCACCGACTTGTGCAATGCGGATATCTGGTCGTAGAAGTTGTCGCCACCCTTGTCAAAACGGCGGCTGTTCAGGGTCAGCGCGTTCTGCAGGAAGTCTGCGGTGATCTTGGTCATGCCCGAAGCCTGCGCTGCCGTGCTGGTCTGCTCGAGCAGGTTCAAAAAGCGCCGGGCATCGCCATCTGCATAGCCAATGATGGTGTCGGTGGCCAGGTCATCAAACGCAAGATGGCCCAGTGCAATCTCTTGGGCACGCTTCAGGAGCAGGCGCAGCTCTTCGTCTGTGAGCGACTTGAGCACATAGACCTGGGCGCGCGACAGCAAGGCCGAGTTCACCTCGAACGAGGGATTTTCGGTCGTCGCGCCAATGAAGGTGACCAAGCCGCTTTCCGCATAAGGCAGCAAGGCATCCTGCTGCGATTTGTTGAAGCGGTGGATTTCATCGACAAACAGGATCGTGTGTTTGCCCATCGCCAGGTTCTGCTGGGCCTGCTCCATCGCTGCGCGGATGTCCTTGACGCCGGAGAACACGGCAGACAGCGCAATGAACTCGCACTTGAAAGCGGTGGCCGTCAGCCGCGCCAAGGTGGTCTTGCCGACACCGGGCGGGCCCCAGAAGATCATCGAATGGGGTTTGCCGGATTGGAAAGCGAGCCGCAACGGCTTGCCTTCTCCCAGCAAGTGGGACTGGCCCACCACCTCATCCAGCGTCTTGGGGCGCAGCGCCTCGGCCAGCGGAGCGGCCGGTTCCTGGCTAAACAAATCAGCCATGCAGGCCTCCGGAACTACGGTGGGCTGTCCCGGCACACCGCAGCCATGGGCCCTCGGGGCAGGACGCTTGCCTACTACGTTTATGCACTGCAACCCTACTAATCCCTGGGGTGCATATGCCTTTGCTGATCTGGGTCACGATTTTTCGCAGAAAATAAGGGTTTATACGGATTCACGTCGCATCAGATATTACAGGGCTCTCATTGGCCCAGCCTATAACACCAGCCCCGGCATGGACGCCGCGCGCTCGAAGCCTTTGCACCGAGCCAGCAGGAACGCTATTTGCCGCGCATGCACCCAGGGGGTTTTTTTCTGATGCCCGTTTCCGCGACTCCATGCGCTGATGGCCTCCACTCCAAGTGGGCGCTAACCAGCAAGAACCAAGAGCCATTATGAAATCACTGAAAACCAGGGACATTATCGCCCTCGGCTTCATGACCTTTGCCCTGTTCCTGGGGGCCGGAAACATCATTTTCCCGCCGCTGGTCGGCCTGTCTGCAGGAGAGAACCTGCTGGGCGCGACAACCGGCTTCCTGCTGACGGGCGTGGGCCTGCCGCTGCTGGGTGTGGTTGCACTGGCCCGCGTGGGCGGTGGTCTGGACCAGCTGACCCACCCGATTGGCCGCATCGCCGGCCTGGTGCTGGCCACGACGATCTATTTGACGATCGGCCCCTTCTTTGCCACGCCACGCACCGCCACCGTCTCGTTCGAGATGGGCATTGCGCCCTTTGTCGGCAATACCTCGATTGCACTGCTGGTGTTCAGCATCGTCTATTTCTCGCTGGTGCTGCTGCTGTCGCTGTTCCCCGGCAAGCTGATGGACACCTTGGGCAAGCTCATCACCCCGCTGCTGATTGCTGCGCTGCTGGCGCTGGGCGGCATGGCGGTGCTGGCACCCGTAGGTGGCTACAGCACGGCCAGCCCGGACTATGGCACGCAACTGGCTGCCTTTGCCCAGGGCTTTGTGCAGGGTTACCAGACCATGGACGCCCTCGCCTCGCTGGTGTTCGGCATCGTCATCGTCAACGCGATCAAGGACGCGGGCGTGACCGATACACGCCTGCACACCCGCTACGCCATCTATGCCGGGCTGATTGCCGCGGTGTGCCTGAGCCTGGTCTACATCTCGCTGTGCTACCTGGGCGCCACCAGTGGCGAGCTGGCGCAGAACACCGTCACCGGCGTGCAGATCCTCACCGCCTTTGTGCAGCACCGCTTCGGCAGCGCCGGCATCTGGCTGATTGCCGCGGTGATTCTGCTGGCCTGCCTGACCACCGGCGTGGGCCTGGTCAGCGCCTGCAGCAGCTTTTTCAGCCAGCTCACCGGTTTCTCCTACCGCAGTGTGGCGCTGTCCTTGTGCATCTTCAGCGCCGCCGTGGCCAACCAGGGCCTGGCGCAGCTGATCGAGATCGCCGGCCCGGTGCTGGTCGCCCTCTATCCCCCTGCGATTGCGCTGGTGTCGCTCAGCCTGCTGCAGCGCTGGCAGCAACCCACACGGGTCTATATCCCGGTGATGCTGGTGGCGCTGGTATTTGGCCTGGTCGATGGCGCCAAGGCGCTGCAATGGACCAGCGCCCTGCCCGCCTGGCTGGACCACCTGCCCGGCGCGGCGCTGGGCCTGGGCTGGGTCACCCCGGTAGCGGCCACCATGGTCTGCGCTGGCCTGGCCGACTGGTTTTTGGCACGCCGCCAAATACCGGTGCGCCCGTGATCGCTTATGAACCACTTCCTGCCTAATGGATATTCAGTACCACCTTTAATATCGGCACTGGATATTCATTGGCAGCCTTATCTAGAACCGCCTAAGCCAAGCAGCTCAATACCGTCAGAACAGGCACCCAAGAATCGGAGAGACATTGAGCCTGCTTAAACCATGGTTATTCATGGTCCTTAATGACAATACTGTCAAAATCCAAAAATTTGTGGAGTTTCAGCAATGACGAATCCAACAGAAAATCCCCAAGCGGCCTCCGCTGCCAAAGCGCCCAAGAAGGGCTTCACCCGCCGCAAGTTCGTCGCCTCGGCGGCGGCAGTTGGTGCTGGCGTCGTGGGCTACCAGTATTTCTTCGGTAGCCAGTACCGTGCAGAAAAAGCAGACCGCCAAGTCGATGTACTGCTGATTGGCGGCGGCATCATGAGTGCCACCTTGGGCGTTTATCTGCAGGAGCTGGAACCCGGCTGGACCTATGAATTGTTCGAGCGCCTCGACCAGGTCGCCGAAGAAAGTTCGAACGGCTGGAATAATGCCGGCACCGGCCACTCGGCGCTGTGCGAGCTCAATTACACACCGATGGATAAAAATGGCAATGTGCAGATTTCCTCTGCCATTAACATTAATGAAAACTTCCAGGTGTCGCGCCAATTCTGGTCGCACCAGGTGCGTACCGGCGTATTGGGCAATCCCCGCGAGTTCATCAACTCCACGCCCCACATGAACCTGGTGTTCGGCGAAGAAAACCGCGCCTTCATCCAAAAGCGCCTCAAGGCCCTGGAAGCCTCGCCGCTGTTCACCGGCATGGAGTCGTCCACCGATCCGGAAAAGATCAAGGAATGGATTCCGCTGATGATGGAAGGCCGTGACCCGGCCGAAGTGGTGACGGCCACGCGCTCGCCGCTGGGCACCGACGTGAACCTGGGTGAGATCACGCGCCAGTTCTACAAAAACCTGTCGTCCAAGCCCAATTTCAAGCTCCACACGGGCCAGGAAGTGCGCTCCATCACGCGCAACAGCGATGGCTCCTGGCGCGTGTCGGCCTTCGACATGAAGGATGGCAGCAAGATCCAGACCGTGGATGCACGCTTCATCTTCATCGGCGCCGGTGGCGCGGCGCTGCCGCTGCTGCAGTTGTCGGGCATCCCCGAGTCCAAGGTCTACGGCGGTTTCCCGGTGGGCGGCGAGTTCCTGGTCACCGAGAACCCGGCGATCACCGAACGCCATCTGGCCAAGGTCTATGGCCTGGCCGACACCGGCTCGCCTCCGATGTCCGTGCCCCACCTGGACACCCGTGTGCTGGACGGCAAGCGCGTGCTGCTGTTCGGGCCATTTGCGACCTGGTCGAGCAAGTTCCTGAAGAACGGCTCCTACTTCGACCTGGCCAAGGCCACGACCTTTGCCAACGTGATCCCGCAGCTGCAAGTGGGCGTCAACGAGTTTGCGCTGGTCAAGTACCTGGCCCAGCAGCTGAGCCTGAACAAGGAGCAGAAGATGGATGCGCTGCGCC
This sequence comes from Comamonas sp. SY3, assembly GCF_041730275.1. Classification (NCBI taxonomy): domain Bacteria; kingdom Pseudomonadati; phylum Pseudomonadota; class Betaproteobacteria; order Burkholderiales; family Comamonadaceae; genus Comamonas; species Comamonas sp. SY3. Next base: position 19,436 of record NZ_JBGTYN010000006.1, read on the forward strand.
ATTACATGCCCGAGGCCAAGGATGCCGACTGGCGCCTGTGGGAAGCCGGCCAGCGGGTGCAGATCATCAAGAATGACCCGGAAAAGGGCGGCATCCTCAAGCTCGGCACCGAAGTGGTCGTCGCCCAGGACCGTTCGCTGACCGCGCTGCTGGGTGCATCGCCAGGCGGCTCGACCTCGCCAGCGATCATGCTGACCTTGCTGGAAAAGGCTTTCCCCGAGAAGGTCAAGAGCGCCGAATGGCAAGAGAAGATCCGCAAGATCGTGCCAAGCTACGGCGTCAAGCTCAACGAGAACCCTGCGCTGCTGCAGCAGGAATGGCAGGCCACCGAGCAGGCGCTGAACCTGGCGATTGCCTCGCCCAGCCTGCAAGGCGTCGAAGCAGGTGTGCAGCCCAATGAAAACATGAAGGACCTGAAGAAGGTGCCGGACATGGCACTGTGATGGGCAGCCCTGCTGCGCAGGGCTGACGGTCACGACGTTTGAACCTTGCCGGCCCGATCCGGCCCAAGGCGCCCGGTGCATTGCACCGGGCGTTTGCATTTTTATCCGCTGCTTGCCGTCTCGCCTGCTTGCGGCTGCAGATGGCCTGTGCCGCCTGCTGTGAGGGCGGGCAGCCAGCGGCAGTGCCGGCAGTGCCAGCGTGCGGCCGGGAACGTGACGGAGCTGCTCGCAAGCCGAGCAGCGCAACAGCCACCCGCCGGCCTGCGCTGGCCGATTCCCATATAAGACTTACGCATACCCAAGCACGAAAAACTTCGTTGCTGCAGCAGCGGGCGGCCCGAACAATAGGCATACCAGCGGAAATTTCTCTCGCTTTTTTGGCGCCTTGGCCCCCTTCTGATATGCGTTCGACGGTCTCCCCCTCTTCTCCCCCCTTCTTCACCCTGGCCTTTGCCGCTGCTGCAGCGCTGTGTGCAGCAAGCGCCCATGCGGATGCCACACTGGACAAGATCAAGGCCAACAAGTCCGTCACCATTGGTGTGCTGCTCAACGGCGGCCCCACAGGCTCGATTGACCCCTCCAACCAGCGCTTCATTGGCTGGAATCCCGAGCTGGCGCGCCAGCTGGCACGGGACCTGGGTGCGGACGCCACGCTGATCCAGGTGCAGCCGTCCAACCGTGTGCAGTTTCTGCAGTCGGGCAAGGTCGACCTGCTGATCGCCTCGATCGAATGGAACCCGGAGCGTGCAGAGGTGATGGGCTTTGCCCCCACACCTTTTTACAAGGTGGGTGGCACGGCGCTCGCTCGCAAGGGCAGTGGCCTGTCCAAATGGGAAGACCTGCGTGGTAAACCCGTCTGCGCCTCGCAAGGCGGCAGCTATGCCCGCATTCTGGGGGCGGACTACGGCGTGCAGGTCAAGGGCTTCAAAGGCTCGGCAGAAGCCCTGCTGGCACTGCGGGGCGGCAACTGCGTGGCCTCCGTGCATGACACCACGCTGATCTATCCCCTGCTCAGAACCAATGCCGATTGGAAAGATTACGACGCACCGATCACCATCCCGCTGGGTGAAGCACCATCGGTCGTGTGGACCCGCAAGGGCGAAAACGACACCATTGCGGCCGTCGACAAAGTGATTCAGAACTGGCACCGCACGGGCTGGTTGATCGAGACGGAGAAGCGCCTGGGCATCACGCCCCCATTGCCCGCGCTGGCAGAACTGCACCAGCAGGCCTTGCAATCGTCCAAGACCCGGTAATCCACCTCTGCCCCCAGCCTGTTCGCGGCCTGCCCCCATTGGGAGCCGGCCGCCCTTGTTCCTTTGCCATGACTCCTCGCCTTCTCTCCACCCTCGCGGCCACGGCCCTGGCGCTGACCACCACGGTGGCCCATGCCGATGCCACGCTCGACAAGATCAAGCAACGTGGACAGGTCACCATCGGCGTGATTCTTTCCGGCCCGCCGTTCGGCACCATCAACCCAGCCACCCAAAAGCCCGAAGGCTTCAACGTCGATCTCGCGCAGGCCGTGGCCACAGGCCTGGCCGTGAAGCTCGATGCCGTGCAGGTCCAGCCCTCCAATCGCGTGCAGTTTCTGCAGTCCGGCAAGGTGGATGTGCTGATCGCCAACATGTCCTGGACGCAGGAGCGCTCCGAGATCCTGGACTTCGCCCCGACACCGTTTGAGGAGATAGGCGGCGCGCTGCTTACCCGCAAGGGTGGCAGCTTCAGGCAATGGGAAGACGTGCGCGGCAAAACGGTCTGCGTCTCGCAGGGCTCGAATTACACCAAACCGCTGATCGAGGAATACGGTGCCAAGATCAAGGCGTTTCGCGGGCAGCCCGAATCCCTGTTGGCATTGCGCGGCGGCGGCTGCGATGCCGCCGTCCATGTCAGCCCCACCCTGCGCCAAATGGTCGCCACCAGCAGCGACTGGAAAGACTATGAGCTGCCGCTGGCCCAAGACCTGATTCCATCGCCCCAGGTCATCTGGGTGCGCAAGGGTGAGCACGATGCCAGTGCAGCGATTGATCGCATCATCCAGCAATGGCACCGCAGCGGCTGGCTGATCGAGACCGTGAAAAAGAACGGGCTTACCCCGTCGCAAAGCTTGCTCGACCTCCAGGCCAAATACTGCAAGACGCCTGGCTGACGGGATGGCCATGTTGGAGCACAGCTTCTATCCCTGGCTGGTGCAGGCCGCCAAGCCGCTCGGCCTGAACTTCGCCTTCTTGCTTGAAGCCTATGAGCGCGATGCCTTCATACGGGGTCTGGGCGTCACGTTGCAGCTGTGTCTGCTGGTGATACCGGGCAGCCTGATCGCTGGCGTGCTGCTGGCGGCCGGGCTGACCTCGGGCAAGCGCTGGCTCGCCGGAGCGACGCGCGCGTTTGTCGAGCTCACCCGCAACACGCCCACCCTGGTGCAGCTGTACTGCGCCTTTCTGGTGCTGAACATGCTGATCACCCAAAGCCTGCAGGCGCATGGCGGCGTGAACCCCCTCACGCCCTTTGTCTGGGTCTTCATCGTGGTCTCGCTGCACAAGGGCGTGTTCCATGCCGAGGCGCTGCGCGCCGGCATCGAGGCGGTGCCCCATGCCACCCTGGAGGCCGGACAGTCCCTGGGCTTCAGCCGCCGGCAGCTGCTGTGGCGCGTGGAGCTGCCCCTGGCGCTGCGTTTTGCGCTGCCAGCCTTGGTGAACAACATGGTGGATCTGGTGAAGATGACGGCCGTGGCATCGGCCATTGCCGTGGGCGACGTGACCTACGAGTCCGTGATGATCTGGACGCAGCGTGACAACGTGCTGGAGTTGCTGCTGCTGATCCTGCTGTATTTCTGGGGCTTGACCTGGCTGGTCAGCCGCGCGGGCCGCTGGCTCGAACACCGCCTGAGGATGCCCGGCTATGGCCAGTGATCTGACATCTCCCCGGCCGCCACAGGCCCTGCGCTGGCCCGCACTGCTGGCCAACCCCTGGCTGCTGGGACTGCTGGTGGCCGCCGGGCTGCTGGCCGTCTGGTGGCGTGCCGAAGGCGGCTTTCCAGTGGCGCTGGCCCACCTGTGGCAATGGTCGCCTGCGCTCGTGCGCGGCATGTGGACCAATGTCTACATCAGCATGCTGGCGATGGCCATCGGCACGCTGGCGGGTCTGGTCGTCGGGGCGCTGGCGCTGTCGCAATGGGCCGTGCTGCGCGGAGCCACCCGCTGGTATGTGCAGGCCTTTCGCAATGCGCCCATCCTGGTGCTGATCTATTTCACCACCTATGTCTTCCCGTTCGAGCTGCAGCTGCTGCACTGGCGCCTGCCGTTTCCCGACTGGATCAAGGTGGTGCTGGGCCTAGCCTTGCCCACCTCGGCTGTGGTGGCCGAAATATTTCGCGGGGCCATCCAGTCCATTCCTTCTGCGCAGTGGGAGGCCGCACAGTCGCTGGCTTTCAAACGCACGCAGATCTTCCGCTGGATCATCCTGCCCCAGTGCCTGCGCCGCATGCTTCCGCCGTGGATGAACCTGTACGCCAGCATCACGATGAGCACCTCACTGGCCTCGCTGGTCGGTGTGCACGACATTGTGGATACGGCACAGATCGCCAGCAACACCGTGGCCCGCACCGACTTCACGATCCTGGTGTACTTCACGCTGCTGGCCCTGTTCTTCGCCTATTGCTACCCCATTGCGCGCTACACACGCCGCCTGGAAAAACGCCATGCCTTCCGCTGAAACCCCATCCCTGCAGTCCCCGCCGCTGGTGCAGTTGCGCGACATCCATCTGGCCTTTGGCGCCAACGAGGTGCTCCAGGGTATCGATGTCGACATCCCGCGTGGTCAGGCCGTGACCATCATCGGTCCTTCGGGCTCAGGCAAGTCCACCATCCTGCGCTGCATCACCGGTCTGCTGCGACCGCAGCAGGGCCGGATCCGCGTGGGCGACACCCAGGTGCAGGAGCTGCGCACCGAGGCCGAGCTGATCGCCCTGCGCCAGCGCGTGGGTTTTGTCTTTCAGCAGTACAACCTGTTCCCGCATCTGACCGTGCTGCAGAACCTGGTGATCGCGCCCACCCGTGTGCTGGGCCGTGAGCGCAGCGAAGCCGAGCGCGAGGCGCGCGTGCTGCTGGACAAGGTGCGCCTGTCGCACAAGGCCGATGCCTACCCCGGCGAGCTGTCCGGTGGCCAGCAGCAGCGTGTGGCCATTGCCCGCGCGCTGGCGATGCGGCCCGAGTTGATGCTGTTCGACGAGGTGACCTCGGCGCTGGACCCCGAAACCGTCGGCGAGGTGCTGACCGTGATCCGCGAACTGGTGCGCGACGGCATGACCTGCGCGCTGGTCACGCACGAGATGCGCTTTGCCGAAGAAATCAGCGACCACGTGTATTTCACCGAGGCGGGCCGCATCGTCGAGCACGGAACGCCGGCGCAGATCTTTGGCCAGCCCGGCAACGAGCGCACGCGCAGCTTTCTGCGCCGCGCACTGGGCGGCGACCGCAGCGGCAGCCTGCCGCCTGCAACCCACCTTCCATCCAGCACTTTTGCGCCTGCCACCCACCTGGCGTTCTGACCATGACCCTCACCCAGGACTTTGCGCGGCGCATTGCCGATGCCCAACCGCTGCAGAATGCCGCTGCCGTGCATGCCGCCCGCGAAGGCGTGCTGGACTTTCTGGCCTCGGCCTTTCCTGGCCCGGCCGATCCTGCCTGGCACAGGCTGCGCGGTGTGCTGCCGCAGGCGGGTGGCCCGGCCCGCGTGATCGGGCAGGCCACCACCGCCGATGCCGCCAGCGCCGCGCTGCTCAATGGCTATGCCGGCCATGCGCTGGACTTTGACGACGTGCACTCCAGCGTGCGCGGCCACCCCGGCACGGTACTGCTGCCTGCGCTGTTCGCGCTGGCCGACACCTTGCCCAATGCCACGGCGCTTGATCTGATCGATGCCTACATCGTCGGCGTCGAGGCCATGGCCCGCCTGGGCCTGGCGCTGGGCAGCAAGCACTACGAAACCGGCTTTCACAACACTGCCACGCTGGGCCCGCTGGGCGCAGCCGCTGCCTGTGCACGCCTGCTGAAGCTGGGGGCAGCCGCCACCGAAAACGCACTGGGGCTGGCCGCCACGCAGGCCGGCGGTCTGCGCCTGCAGTTCGGCAGCGAGGCCAAGCCGCTGCACGCGGGTCTGGCTGCGCGCTCGGGCCTGTTTGCAGCGCAACTGGCCCAGGCCGGGCTGCAGGGCTCGCCTGGCGTACTTGAGGCGCCCATCGGCTTTCTGGAGGCCTATGGCTTTGGCGCTGCCGAAGCGCAGCGCGCGCTGGCCGGCTGGGGCAGCCCCTGGCAGATCGTCACGCCCGGCTTGTACTTCAAGCCCTATGCCTGCTGTACGGCCACCCACTATGCGGCCGATGCCGCGCTGGCGCTGCGCGCTGAACACCAGTTGCGGGCCGAGGACATTGCCGCTGTGCGCGTGGTCTTCCCACCCGCAGGCGATACGCCGCTGACGGTGACGGACCCCGCCACCGGTCTGGAAGGCCGCTTCAGTGTCGAATATGTGCTGGCCGCTGCCCTGGTCGATGGCGCCCTGGGGCTGTCGCTGTTTGACGAGCGCGCTGCCCGCGAAGACCTGCGCAGCTTTGGCCGGCTGGTCAGCCGTGCGTACGATGCCGATGCACCCCGTGCCTCCACCGATCCCCAGACCCGTTTTTCCACCGTCGAAGTCAGGCTGCACGATGGCCGCCAGCTCTCGCGCCGCGTACGGGGCCTCAGCCGTGCCAGGGACCTGGCTGCCAAGTATGCCGATACCACTGCGCAACAGCCCGACGCATTGCGCGCCGTGCCAGCCCTGGTCGGCCGCATGCACAGCCGCGACGACCTCCTTCAACTGACCGCCTTGTTTTCTCTGGTGCACGCATGACCACTACCTCCACTCCACGCCAGATGCGTCTGGGTCTGTTCCTGCAAGGCGCCGGCCACCATGTTGCAGGCTGGCGCCACTCCGATGCAGAGTCCGGCAGCGAGAACCTGGGCCTGATCCAGCGCCTGGCCAAGACCGCCGAAGACGCCAAGTTCGACATGGTCTTTCTGGCTGATGGGCTGAGTGCCACGCCCGACATGCATCCCTCGGCCGCGCTGCGCTTTGAGCCGCTGACCCTGCTGTCCGCGCTGGCCATGACCACCAGCCACATCGGCCTGGCTGCCACCGCTTCCACCACCTATGGCGAGCCCTACCACATCGCCCGCTCGTTCGCCTCGCTGGATATGCTGTCGCAAGGCCGTGCCGCCTGGAACGTGGTCACCACCTCCTACGACCGCACCGCTGCCAACTTCACCCGGGGCAACCACCCCAACCATGCCGAGCGCTATGCGATGGCCGGTGAGTTTGTCGACGTCGTCAAAGGCCTGTGGGACAGCTGGGAGGACGACGCCATAGTGCGCAACAAGGACACGGGTGTGTACTTCGACCCGGCCAAGCTGCACACGCTGGACTACGAGGGAGCGCATTTCCGCATCAAAGGCCCATTGAATGCGCCGCGTCCGCCGCAGGGCCACCCCATCGTGATCCAGGCCGGCTCCTCCGAGCCAGGCCAGGCACTGGCCGCCCGCACCGCCGATGTGGTCTTCACCGCCCAGCAGACGCTGGAGGAAGCCAGCGCTTTCTACCGTGGTCTTAAAAGCCAGCTGGGCCAGTGGAACCGCGACCCTTCTCAAGTGCACCTGATGCCCGGGGTGTTCCCCGTCATCGGCCGCACCGAGCAGGAGGCCAAGGACCGCTACGAGCAATTGCAGCAATGGGTGGACACCTCGGGTGCGCTGTCCATGCTGTCCGAGCGCCTGGGCCACGACATCTCCGGCTACCCGTTGGACGGCCCGCTGCCCGACCTGCCCGAGTCCGACCAGCTCAAAAGCCGCGCCAAGCTGCTGACCGACCTGGCCCGGCGCGATAACCTGAGCTTGCGCCAGCTCTACCACCTGGTAGCGGGCTCACGCGGACACCGCATCGTCGTCGGCACGCCAGTGCAGATTGCCGACGCACTACAGGAATGGTTCGACGGCGAAGCCGCTGACGGCTTCAACATCATGCCGCCCTATTTCCCCGGCGGCCTGAATGACTTCGTGGCCCTGGTCCTGCCCGAGCTGCGCCGCCGTGGCCTGTTTCGCACCGAGTACAGCGGCCGCACGCTGCGCGACCACCTGGGCCTGGCCCGCCCGGCCAGCCGCTACGCTGCGCGCTAGGCAGCCGTCACGACATGGGAGACTCGCGCCGCCCAGCGCTGCATAGCCCAAAACAAAGCCCTGGCGGTAGCTGACGGCCAGGGCTTTGTTTCGATGGTTTGCGGCCTTACTGGCGAATCACTTCCGCACCAGAAGGAACCGCAAACTCGAACGTCGCGCCGGGCAGCGAAGGCAAGGCCTTGAAGCCGACAAAGCGCAGCACCGAGCGCTGGCCAAAGCCGTCTTCGATCTCCAGGGTCTGCAGTTCATCGCCCTTGAAGCCGACCTTGACCTGCTTGATCTGGCCGTCCTTGTTCTTGGGGATGGCCTGGGCCCATTGCTGGCCATCGGCCTCGGGCAGGCTGCTGACATCGAACTCGGCCTTGAGCGCCTGCAGGCTCGAAGCGGACGCCAGCAGCGCGGCAGGCGTCTGGCCCAGGGCCTTGCTCTGCTGGCGCTGGGTGACCTGGTTCAGGTCCGCGTCGTAGACGGTGAGCACCGAGCCATCGGCAACGATGGTCTGGTCAAACGGCTTTTGGTAGATGAACTTGAACTTGCCCGGCCGCTGGAATGCAAAGCTGCCGCTGGAGGTCTTGACGCGCCCTGCCTGGCCCTGCTTGGCAGGCGATGTCACCGTCTGCGTGAACTGGGCTTCGCCCGCCTGCGAGCTGGTCATGAACTTTTCCAGGCTTTGCAAGCCATCCGCCTGGGCCCAACCGGCCAGGCTGACCAGGGCTGCTGCTGCGATCCATTGTTTCATCGTGAATCCTTTCGGGCTTTGCGAACAAAGCCAATGCATGGGCCTTTTCAGGCCAACAAGGGGTTTGGAGTGCCGCAGCGGGCTACAAGTGCCCGCCGTTGGCCGCAAAGGCGTTGGCTTTGCGAATGTTTACCGGCGATGGCGCTATTCTTCACCGCCAGGGCGGTGGGCGACCAGCACTTCGCGCTGGCCGCTGCCGGTCAAGGCGCTCACCAGGCCGGCGCGCTCCATCTCTTCGAGCAGGTTGGCCGAGCGGTTGTAGCCGATGCGCAGCTTGCGCTGCACGTAGGAGATGCTGGCCTTGCGGTCCTTGAGCACGATCTCGACCGCCTGGTCGTACATCGGGTCCTTCTCGCCACTGCCGCCGCCTTCCTCATCGCCGAAGCCCGAATCGCCGTCGCCCGTGCCGCCTTCGAGCACGCCGTCGATATAGTCGGGCTCGCCCTGCTCCTTGAGGTAGCTGACCACGCGGTGCACTTCCTCGTCGGACACAAAGGCGCCGTGCACCCGCACCGGGAAACCCGTGCCGCTGGCCATGTAGAGCATGTCGCCCATGCCCAGCAGCGCCTCGGCGCCCATCTGGTCCAAAATGGTGCGGCTGTCGATCTTCGATCCCACCGAGAACGCGATCCGCGACGGGATATTGGCCTTGATCAGGCCGGTGATCACATCGACGCTGGGGCGCTGGGTGGCCAGGATCAGGTGGATACCGGCAGCACGCGCCTTTTGCGCCAGGCGCGCAATCAGCTCTTCGATCTTCTTGCCGACGACCATCATCAGGTCGGCCAGCTCGTCGATCACCACGACGATGTGCGGCAGGCGCTGCAAGTGTTCGGGCGATTCGGGCGTCAGGCTGAACGGGTTGGGGATGCTTTCCTCGCGGGCCTTGGCCTCGTCGATCTTGGTGTTGTAGCCCGCCAGGTTGCGCACGCCCAGCTTGCTCATCAGCTTGTAGCGGCGCTCCATCTCGGCCACGCACCAGTTCAGGCCATTGGCGGCCTGCTTCATGTCGGTCACCACCGGGCACAGCAGATGCGGAATGCCTTCGTAGACCGACATTTCCAGCATCTTGGGGTCGATCATCATCAGCCGCACATCCTTGGCCTCGGCCTTGTAGAGCAGCGACAGGATCATGGCATTGATACCTACCGACTTGCCCGAACCGGTGGTACCGGCAACCAGCACATGCGGCATCTTGGCCAGGTCGGCCACCACCGGCTTGCCGATGATGTCCTTGCCCAGGCCCATGGTCAGCAGGCTCTTGGCATCGTGGTACTCGTGCGAGCCCAGGATTTCGGTCAGGCGGATGGTCTGGCGCTTGGCATTGGGCAGCTCCAGCGCCATATAGGTCTTGCCGGGGATGGTCTCGACCACGCGGATCGACACCAGGGACAGCGAACGCGCCAGGTCCTTGGCCAGGTTGACGATCTGCGAGCCCTTGACGCCGGTGGCCGGCTCGATCTCGTAGCGGGTGATCACCGGGCCGGGCGCGGCCTCGACCACACGCACCTCGACGCCAAAGTCCTTGAGCTTTTTCTCGATCAGGCGGCTGGTCATCTCCAGGGTTTCATAGGAGACGCTCTCCTTCGTCTTGGGCGCAGCATCGAGCAGGTCCACCTGCGGCAGACGGGTGTCGCGCAGTTCGTTGAACAGCGGTTTCTGCCGCTCCTTGACCACACGGGCGCTGGGCTGCGCCTGGGGCTTGAGCGGCTGGGCGATGTGCAGGCCCGCATCGGCGGCCGCGCTGCGCGGCGCTGCGGGCAGCATGCTGTCCAGGCCATCGCCGGTCGGATCCATGCGCGAGGCCATCGGCGCGGGGGCTGCGCTGCTGACCTCGGCCTCACGCGCCTGCGCTGCCTTCTTGCCGACAGCCTTGTCGGCAGCGGCTTCGCGCCGCAGCATCAGCTTTTGTAACGTGCGCTCGATCCCGGCGCCCACCTTCTCGGCAATCTGGCCCCAGGAGAAGCCCAGAATCCAGGACAGGCCCAGCAGCAGCAGCATGACGCCGACAATGCCCGAGCCGGTAAAACCCATCCAGCGCTCGGCCAGCGGGCCCAGCAAAAAGCCCAGCACGCCGCCGGCAGCGCCGGGCAGGATGGGCTCAAAACGGTAGAGACGCGACCACTCCAGCGCCGCGCTGGCCAGCAGCAGCACCACCAGGCCACCCCAGAACACAATGCGGCGCAGCCACAGCGGGCGCGGGTCGTTGGGGGGAGCCTCGCCCGCGCGCAGCCAGCGCGCCAGCGAAGAGAACCAGGCGAGCACGGCGGCGACCACCAGCCACCAGACCGAAAAGCCGACCATGAAATAGCCGCCGTCAGACACCATCGCACCCAGGCGCCCCATCCAGTTGCTGACGTCACCTGCGACCTGGGTGCCCGAGGTGGACCAGGCCGGATCCTTGGGTGAGTAGCTGACCATCGCCGCGACGCAAAATGCCATCAGCAGAAAACTGATGATGAGCACCAGCTCATGCCCAAAACGGCGAACCCCCATCACCAGCGAGTGGCCAGCATGGGGTGGTGTCTTTGATTTCTTTGAAGAGTAAGCCATAACCTAGGAGCCAGAGCTTACCCTAAGCGGATTGCAAATTCGATAGCAGACCAGGTGCCTGGAGCCGGGTGATGCCCTGCTGCGACGCGGTGGTTCACGCAAAGGCGGGGCAGCTTGCAGCAGCCCCCCGCCCGCCAGCGCCATTGCAGCGCCTGGTGATTGGCAAAAATACACAATAAAAACATCGATCTCATGCGCCTGAAGCATGGGCTTGTGCGGCCCTCGCACCCCTGCCATCCGGCAATACGCAACATTTTGTAATCTACCTATCTTCCTACAATCCCACCCCTTGCGCCAGCGCGCCGCAACGATTGTTGTCATTGAGGCGGGGCGGTGGTGCCAGCCGGCGGCCGGCCCGGCGATGACTTGCAACAATCAAGGACATTGACACAAGCCATCCCCAAGCGGGCCGCAGTGTTTGATACTCTTTCATGTTTTGCTGCGCACACGCCAGCCCTTGATTGATTCGCAGATGCCCTGCATCTGCCCCCATGAATGCGATAGGAGTTCTATGTCTGCCGTCCAACAACATGCCAAAGTACTGATTCTGGGCTCGGGCCCTGCGGGCTATACGGCCGCCATCTATGCGGCACGCGCCAACCTCGACCCCGTCCTGATCACCGGCATGGCCCAGGGCGGCCAGTTGACGACCACGACCGAAGTGGACAACTGGCCTGCCGACGTGATGGGCGTGCAGGGCCCCGCGTTGATGCAGCGCTTCCTGGAGCACGCCGAGCGCTTCAAGACCCAGATCATCTTCGACCACATCGACAAGGTGGATTTCAGCAAGCGCCCCTTCACACTGACCGGCGGCAGCGGCACCTACACCTGCGACAGCCTGATCATCGCCACCGGCGCATCGGCCAAGTACCTGGGTCTGCCCACCGAAGAGGCCTTCATGGGCCGTGGCGTGTCGGCCTGCGCCACCTGTGACGGCTTCTTCTACCGCGAGCAGCCGGTGTGCGTTATCGGCGGTGGCAACACGGCCGTGGAAGAGGCGCTGTACCTGTCCAACATCGCCAGCAAGGTCACCCTGGTGCACCGCCGCGACAAGTTCAAGGCCGAGCCCATCCTGGTCGACAAGCTGATGGAGAAGGTCCAAGAAGGCAAGATCGAGCTCAAGACCCACTTCACCCTCGATGAAGTGCTGGGCGACCAGTCGGGCGTCAACGGCATCCGCATCAAGAGCACGCAAGACGGCCACACCGAAGACATCGCGCTGCAAGGCTGCTTCATCGCCATTGGCCACCACCCCAATACGGACATCTTCCAAGGCCAGCTGGAGATGGAAAACGGCTACCTGGTGACCCAGATGGGCCGTGGCGGCTTCGCCACACAAACCAGCGTGCCCGGCATCTTTGCTGCCGGCGACGTGCAAGACCATGTCTACCGCCAAGCCATTACCAGCGCGGGTACCGGCTGCATGGCCGCGCTCGATGCGCAGCGCTTCCTGGAACAGGAATAAGCCGACCAGCGATGGGAATAGCCCCATTTTTGCTTTCGGGCTATAATCCTTGGCTTTGCTGCTTGCCGCCTTTTGCTATTTCGCAATCCCCGGCGCGTGAACAGGAAACTACGGCAGGTTGACCCACGGTCTTGCACCACGGGCAGACCTGCTGTGAACATGGGCTACCGCCACCCTTTGACTGGCGAGGTGAGGCTGCAAGCCGCGCTGCCTTTGACGAGGCAGACAGGGCAAGCAGCTGTTAAAACTTTCGGAGTGTCCTGATGGCACGCGTTTGCGAAGTAACGGGCAAGAAGCCCATGGTGGGAAACAACGTTTCCCACGCCAACAACAAAACCAAGCGCCGGTTCCTGCCGAACCTGCAATATCGCCGTTTCTGGGTGGAAACTGAAAACCGCTGGGTTCGCCTGCGTGTTTCCAGCGCCGCTCTGCGTCTGATCGACAAGAACGGTATTGATTCTGTGCTCGCAGACCTGCGCGCACGTGGCCAAGCTTAAGGAGTATCACCATGGCATCCAAAGGCGGACGCGAAAAAATCAAGCTGGAATCGACTGCCGGCACCGGTCACTTCTACACGACCACCAAGAACAAGAAGACAATGCCTGAAAAGATGTTGATCACGAAGTTCGATCCCAAGGCTCGCAAGCATGTGGATTACAAGGAAGTGAAGCTGAAGTAATCAGCCTGTACGCCGCCATTCATAGGGCGGCATGCAAACACCACAAAGGACACCTCGGTGTCCTTTGTGTTTTTCTGGGTCCCGCATCAGGCCCTGGGCGGCAGGCCCAGCTGCGCATGCATCATGCGCCCCAGGCTGCGGTAGGCCTCGTCCACGACATCGGTAAACGGCATGCCGCAGCTCAGGCGCAGAAAGTGGTCATAGTGACCGGTATTGCTGAACATGTCGCCAGGCGCCACGCGGATGCCGATGGCCAGCGCCTCGTCATAGAGGCGGCTGGACGAGATTTGCTCAGGCAGCTCCAGCCAGATGCTCAGGCCGCCGGCCGGCAGGCTCAGGCGCGTGCCAATCGGGAAATAGCGCGCAACCGCCTGCGCAGCGGCCTGGCGCTGCACGCGCAGCTGCTGGCGCAGGCGCACCAGGTGCCGCATGTACGACGGCGAGCCCACGGTGCGCGCACCCAGCAGCTGGGGCCAGACCGGCAGGTTGCGTGAGCGCGCGAACTTGATCATCTGCACGCGCTCCTGCCAGCGCCCGGCATTCATCCAGCCCAGGCGCAGGCCCGGCGCATAGCTTTTGGACAGCGAGGAGCAATAGATCACCGAGCCATCGGTGTCCCAGGCCTTGCAGGGCTTGAGCACCTCGTCGGATTCGACAAATTCGCGGTAGATGTCGTCCTCGATCAGGGCCACCCGGTACTCGCGGCACAAGGCCACCAGGCGTTTCTTGTGGCTGTCGGGCATCGTCGCGCCCTGGGGCATCTGCAAGTGGGGCACCACCACGACAGCCTTGAGGTTGGGATGGGTGCGCAGCGCCAGCTCCAGCGCCTCGATCGACATGCCGGTATGCGGGCTCGACGGGATCTCCAGCGCCTGCAGCTTCTTGGCTTCGATCGCCTGCAGGATGCCGTAGAAGGTGGGCGATTCAATCGCCACCATGTCGCCCGGCTGGGTCAGCGCATCCAGCGCCAGGTTCACCGCCTCGGAATTGCCAAAGGTGGCCGCAATGTCCATCGGCGCCAGGCGCACGCCAAAACCCAGCGCATAGCGCGCCATCGAGGCCTGAAAATCCGGATGGGTGAACGGCGCAGAAGGCCCGTGCACGAGGATCTGGGGCTGCTCGCGCAGCAAGGCCACGGCCAGCTGGTTGAGCAGCTTGGCATCAAAAAGCTCGGGCGCCGGCATCGCGCTGCCCAGGTCCACCTTCAGCGGCCCCTTGAGGCGCGCCTTGTTCAGGTACTCGGCCGCGCGCTCGCCGATGCCTTCAAAGCGGTGGTCCTGCATCGGGAAGGGGCCCAGCTGCTGGGGCTCGCGCGCGGCCGGCATCTGCAAGGCCGTATCGCTGACGAAATAGCCCACGCGGGGCCGCGCCTCGATCAGCCCGCGCGATTCGAGCACGCGCAGCACCTGCAGCGCGGTGCTGTGGCTTACGTGGTGCTGGCGCCGGATATCGCGCACCGAGGGCATGCGCGCGCCTACGCCCAAGGTCTGCTGGGCAATGGCCTGCTCAAAATGCGCTGCGATGCGCTCGTACAGAAACGCATCGTCGGCGGGCGGGTGGCCGGCCGCATCCGCAGCATGGCTTTCGGGGATCTCACACAGACTTTCTTCTAACAGCGGCACAGCAGGACTCCTGGTTCCGGGAACCTGTCCATCGTCTTGTGCGCCACCGCAGTGGCAGGACCCGATTCCCTTACGCAGCGCTATGGTCTCAGGTTCAACCCTGACAGAACAGATACAGAAACTGCGATTTTGAACCAGAACAGCCGCTTTGTGCCTGCGCTGTTCTGCCCGACCCTGGCCGCGACTGTGTCTGTTGCGTTGGGCGGCGTTTTTTTACGCTAGAGCCCTGTTCTGAAACGCCCAGGAAAGCGCAACAATGACCACCAGCACCACCGCCCGCCTCGCCACGGCCCTGCCTGGCACCGCCACCACCCCGGCCCAGACCAGCGCCCCGGCACAGCCCTGCACGCACAGCAGCAGCCTGGCCTTGCGGGCGGGCCAGGGCCAATGGCTGTATCTGGAGGCCGGCAGTAGCCTGTACTGCCGCGCCGGGCAGCTGACCATCAGCTCGCCCTGGCACAGCGCACTGCGCTTGCAGGCGGAAGACGCCCCGCACTGCAATGGCGCACATGCGGGCTGGTACTGGCTGCAGGCAGAAGGCCTGCAGCCCGCCCAATTGCAGGTGCAGGTCCAGGCCTATGCGGGCTGGCGCGCCGGTTGGCGCAGTGTGGCCGGCTGGCTGGGCCTGCTGGGCTGGAAGGACTGACTTACTTGCGTTGCCAGACGGCGGCAAAGAAACCATCGGTCTGGTGCAGATGGGGCCACAAGCGCAGGTACAGGCTGCCGCTGTCGCCGCCGCTGCACAGGCTGGCGGCTTGCTCGACCTTCAGGCCTGCCAGCAGTTCGCCGGCATCGAGCGGCACAAAGTCCGGGTGCGCGGCAGCAAAGGCCTCGGCGATCGCCTCGTTCTCAGCGGGCAGGATGCTGCAGGTGGCATAGACCAGGCGGCCGCCGGATTTCACCATGCGGGCGCTGCTGGCCAGAATGGCGGTCTGCTTGGCCGTCAGCTCCTCGATCGCCTTGGGGCTCTGACGCCATTTCAGATCGGGATTGCGGCGCAGGGTACCCAGACCCGAGCAGGGGGCATCGACCAGCACGCGGTCCATCTTGCCGGCCAGGCGCTTGACCCGCTCATCGCGCTCATGCGCAATCGCAGCCGGATGCACGTTGGACAGGCCCGAGCGGGCCAGGCGCGGTTTGAGCGCCTCCAGGCGGTGGGCCGACACATCAAAGGCATAGAGACGCCCGGTGCTGCGCATCGTGGCGCCAATGGCCAGGGTCTTGCCGCCAGCGCCGGCGCAGAAGTCGGTCACCATCTCGCCGCGCTTGGCATCCAGCAACAAGGCCAGCAGCTGCGAGCCCTCGTCCTGCACTTCAACACGGCCTTTGACAAAGGCGTCCAGGCGCGACAGCGCAGGCTTGTCCGCCACGCGCAGGCCCCAGGGCGAGTACGGGGTGGGCTCGGCCTGGATGCCCGCCTGCTTGAGTTCTTTTTGCAGCTCGCTGCGCTTGGTCAGCAAGGCATTGGCGCGCAGATCCAGCGGTGCCATCTCCAGCATGCTGGCGGCCAGCTGCTCGAACTGCTCACCCACCTGGGCCTGCAAAGGCTCCACCAGCCACTCGGGCAGGTTGTGGCGGTGCTGGGGCATGAGGCTGTCGGGCGCAATCGCGTCGCAGTCATCCAGCCATTGCACTTCCTGGTCGCTGAGCGCGCTTTTGACAAAGCTGCGCGGGCCGGCAAAGCCCAGAATGGCCAGGCGGCGCTCGCGCGCGCCGCTGCCCGAGCGTGCCAACGATTCAAACAGCGTTTTCTTGCGCAGCACGGTGTAAACCGTTTCTGCCAGGGTGCTACGCTCGCGCGGCCCCAGGTTGCGGTGTTCACGGAAATAACGCGACACCACGGCGTCGGCCGGGTGTTCAAAAGTAAGGGCCTGCGCAACCAGCTCGGCGCAGGCATCTAAAAGGGCTTTGGGATGCATAGCCGCTATTGTCCCATTGCGCCAGTATCCGGGCACCAGGCCCGGCTTAGAAGCTGTTCTAGGTGCCGATGGGGGCAGCACCGCTGCGCGCGCCAGCGGGCTGCTCCGCACGGTCATGGACCAGGCCCCAGGGCATGGCCGCCAGCTGCCGCAGGCCTGTAGGACCCAGCGCATCGACATGGGTGATCCACAGCGGCATCAGCTTGCACAGCAGCAGCTCGCGCTCCAGGTAGCCGCGCCACTGCAGCTCCAGGCGCTTGTTGTCCTGGTAGTGCACGCCGGGCCGGTCGAGTACCAGCACCAGCGCATAGGCGCCTGCCAGGCTGCGCAGCGGCCGTGCCAGCAGCCAGGCGCGGCGCAAGCGCGGGCAGTGGTGCAGGTGGATCTGCAGCGCAGCCAGCTCGCTGACCCACAGCGGATGCGGCAGCGTGGTGCAGGCGCGCGCGCCCAGCAGGCTGCCGTGTGCCAGCCGCTCATCGCGCAAGGCCTGTAGCTGCGTGCGGGCGAGCACCTCGCGCTCGCGCCAGTCGCTGCGCAGCTGGCGCACCGAGGCCTCGTCAAAATCCTCGTCTTCGAGCACATCGAGCACGCCCATGGCCAGCCGGCACCAGGCCGCGCCCATGGCCGGCAGCTGTGCAAAGGCCTGTGCCAGGTACTGCAGTTGTGCCTCCCAGTCCATGCCCATGTGCAGGCTGGCGCAGGCGGCCAGCGCGCGGGCATTTGCAGGCTCCAGCTCCAGCGCGCGCTGGTAGATGGGCAAGGGGGCATCGTGGTGCTGCAAGGCCGTGCTCTGCAGTTGCCAGCCCAGCTCCACCAGCTGGTCGGCATCGAGGTAGGGCTCGCGTGGCATCAGCGCAGCCACGCGTGCGGCCGAAGCGCTCAGGATCTTGCGGTAGGCCAGCCAGTCATGACCATGGCGTACACACCAGCGCTGGTCGAGCAGCTCGATCCAGCGCTCCGAGCGCTTGCCCAGCCAGGCCAGGCAGTTGCTGCTGGACATCGGCGTGAGGCCGGGAGGCACATCGAGGCCCCGCAGCCGCTCGCGCAGGCTGGGGGGCGTGTCCTGGTAGCCGGCGGGCGCATGGTATTCCTGTTTCCAGCCCTGGTAGACCCAGTTGACATCCATGCGGTGGTTCATCACGCCCGCCATCAGGCTGAACGGCCCCATCGGCGAGGCCAGTTCGCGGGCGCGCAGCCAGTGCATGGTCCAGAACTGCTCGCGGAACCAGCGCCCGCGCACCGCCACTTCGGACAGCGCCTCGCCCAGCGGTTTGCTGACCCAGCGGGCCGCCATGCGGTCGGCCACTGCCTCGTCCTGCCGCGCCACGACAAAGCTGGCCGCCCACCAACGCGGCAGATACCAGCGCATGAAGCGTTCATTGGCCCAGCCCAGCCGCGTCATCTGGCGCGCATCGGCCAGCCGGTCATGCAGGCCTTGCAGGCGGCGGCGGGCGCGGTAGACCGCCGCCTGCAGCCAGCCCTGGCGGCGGCGCAAATGGCTGTATTCCTGCGCAATCATCGCCACCAGACGGGGCCGGTCAATCGCCATCGCCAGCGGCAGGCCCAGCAGCAGGTGGTAGCGTGCCGGCAGCAGCCCGCCCAGCCGCATCTGCTGCGCTATGCGCAGGCCGTAGTCCTCGGTGATCACCAACTGGGAAATGTGCGGGCCGCGCACCTTCTGGCGGATGCGTTCCAGCGCCTCAAACAAGCGTGGGCATTCGGCAGCGGGCACGGCGATGCCCTCGGGGTCGACCCAGTCGGAACGGGTCAGGCGCAGCACACTGATCAGCAGCGCCACACCCGCGAAAAAACCAAAGATCTGCAGGCCGTAAAAGCCCTGGTAGACATAGGACAGTACTGACCAGGCCAGCAAGGCCAGGCCCAGCAGCAGACCGCCCCACACCCACAGTCCTGCCAGCAAGGCCATGCCCAGGACATGGCGGTCAAATCTGGCCGGGTCGTTCGCAGCGGCCTGCACATAGGCATCGACCCGCTGCACAAAATCGATCTGCTCCACCCCACCCTCCGAATAAGTTCTTGCCCAGCGATGCCATTCGGTCTGCTAGGCTTGTTTATTTTTCGGATTATGGAACAGCACCCTATGCCAGCACCAGCTATTTCGCCCGGGCTCTACCGCCACTACAAGGGCCGGCTCTACCAGGTCTGGCAACTGGCGCAGCACAGCGAGACACGCGAATGGCTGGTGGTCTACCAAGCCCTATATGGCGATTACGGCTGGTGGGTGCGGCCGGCGGCCATGTTCAGCGAGGACGTGGAAGTCAACGGCCAGCGCCAGCCCCGGTTTGCAGCTTATACGCCACACACCGAAACGCCTGACCAGGTTTGACAAAGCGGGTTCGTGCTCAGCGCGCCTGCAGCAGCGCGCGCACGGCCTTGGGGTAGATCTGGTGCTCCTGCACCAGCACCCGTGCAGCCAGCAGCTCGGCCGTGTCACCCGGCAGCACGGGCACCAGGCCCTGCTCCAGAATGGGGCCGGCATCCAGATCGGCGGTGACCTGGTGCACCGAGCAACCGGCAAATTTGCAACCCGCATCAATCGCGCGCTGGTGGGTGTGCAGTCCGGCAAAGGCCGGCAACAGCGAGGGGTGGATATTGATGAGCCGGCCGCTGTAGTGCGCGACAAAGCCAGGGGTCAGAATGCGCATGAACCCGGCCAGCACCACCAGCGAAGGCGCGTGGGCGTCGATGCACTGCACCAGTGCCGCGTCAAAGCTCTGGCGGCTGTCATAGGCCTGGTGGTCCACCACGGCGGTGGCAATGCCCTGCGCCTGGGCAAACTGCAGGCCGCCGGCCTGGGCCTTGTTGCTGATGACCGCCGCCACCCTCGCTCCCAAGGTCTCCTGCCAGCGCTCTTGCTGCGCGGTTCGCACGATGGCCGCCATGTTGGAGCCGCTGCCGGAGATCAGGATGACGATGTTTTTCATGGAGGCGGCATTATCGCAGGGCGCAGAACGTCCCGAAACACGTTGCACCGTCAAATGGCGGATAATCAAAGGCTTTACTGAATTCACAGCCACGTTTACGGGCTCGCCCGCAGTTACTCCATGAGCGCAAAAGCACCTGTCGATCCGATTCGCAAATTCCTCGAAACCGCCCGCCACCAGATTGCTGTGGGCAACCTCACGGGTGCAGCCCAAACCCTCAACGATGCGCGGCAGCGTTCACCACGCGATGCGCGTCTGTTCATGCTGGCTGGCCTGATGGCCGAGAAGTCGGGCAACCTCCCAGGCGCATTCGATGCGATGCGGCGCAGCGAGACGCTGGCTCCTGACTGGGCGCCCGGCATTCTCGAGCAGGCGCTGCTGTATGCCCGCCACAACCGCGAGCACGAGGCCATGGCCGCGGCAGAGCGGGTGATTGCGCTGGAGCCCAATAATGCCCGCGTGATTGCCGGCGTCATCGATATCGCCCACCGCGTGGGCAATACCGAAATGGCTATCCGCCACCTGCGCCGCGTGCTGGAACTGACCCCTGAGGACCGCATCCTGCGCCGCTATCTGGCCATCGATCTGGGGGCCGTGCGCCAGTACGACGAGGCATTGGCGGTGTTTGGTCCGCTGATCGATGAAAAGCCGGACGACCATCTGGCACGCATCGGCCGTGTGCAGATGCTGCAAGCGCGGGGCACCATGCAAGAGGCCTTGCCCGATACCGAAGCCTTGCTCGCCCTGCAGCCTGACGACAAGGTCTACCAGTACTACCACCAGCTGGCCCAGGGCCAGGTGCCCGCACATGTGCCGGTCGAGCTGACCACCCACATGTTCGATGACATGGCTTCGGTCTATGACATGCACATGGTGCGCCACCTGGCCTACAGCCTGCCCAAGCAGGTGGCTGACCAGCTGCTGCAGATCTACCCGAACCGCCGCTTCAACCTGCTGGACCTGGGCTGCGGGACCGGCCTGCTGGGTGCGTCGCTGGGCGCCATTGATGGCTACATCATGGGCGTCGATATGTCGGGCAAGATGCTCGAGCAAGCGGCCAAGCACAAGGTCTACTACAAGTTCCACCAGGTCAACCTGCTCGAGGCGCTGGCTGCCACACCGGCGAACACCTTCGAGGCCATCACTGCGCTGGACGTGCTGATCTATGTCGGCGACCTGCAGCAGACCCTGGCCGATGCCTACCGGGTGCTGACCCCTGGCGGCGTGCTGATCTTCTCCTGCGAGCACGGCGACGTCACCGGGCCCGATACCCAGCTGCAGCCGTTCGGCCGCTACACCCACACCCTGAGCAGCACCGTGCGCCTGGCCAAGGCGGCCGGCTTTGACCGTGTTGACACCCGCGACGTCGAACTGCGCATGGAAGCGGGCCAGGTCGTGGACGGCTTTGTGGTCACCGCCTACAAGCCCCAGGAAGCCTGATAGCCGCCTCCTGAAAGCTCGCCCAAAGAAAAAGGCCTTGTCGCACGACAAGGCCTTTTTACTGGGATGGCAAGAAGTGCCATCAAGCTGTCAACCTCGAACTCTTGGGCACATGGGCCATCAGAAACTCCATCTGGTCCGTCAGAATGCGCCGGTTGCGCAGGATGAAATCCTCCCAGAGGCTGGGCGTGTAAGGCGCATAGAGCAGCGGCATATGCGCCTGCTCGGGCGTGCGGCCAGCCTTGTGGTGGTTGCAGGAGGCGCAGGCCGTCACCACATTCATCCAGGTATCGGGCCCCTTCTGGGACACCGGGATCACGTGCTCACGCGTCAGATGTTCTTCGTCGAAATGCTCGCCGCAGTAGGCGCAGATATGGCGGTCCCGGCCAAACAGCTTGCTGTTGGTGAGCGTCATGCGCATCGCAAAGGGGTCAATGCCGGGCTTGCCACGTGTGCCGATGATGCTGGCGACCTCGATGCGCGACTGCAGGCCGGTGATGGCGTTGTGGCCGCCACGGAAGCAGGCCACACTCGAGCCCGCCTCCCAGCGCACATCGCCTGCTGCGTAGTGCGTCACCGCCTCCTGCAGACTGATCCAGGATTGCGGAACGCCACTTGCCGATAACTTCAACACCTTCACAATGGGCCTCCTGCGCATTGGGAATTGAACCGAAATACCGTTGACCCGCGCGGCGCCTGGCCACGAAAAATACCACTGCCCACGCACATGCCGCACGCAGACCCGGGCACCAAGTCATAATGACCAATATACACTTTTATCGTGAAATTGCACACCAGCGCTCGGATCGAAAGCGCAAGCCGCTACAAAAAACAAAGCAAAGATGAAGATCTTCAGAGGACTTGACCACCCCGAGGTCACCAGGCATTGCGCGCTGACCATCGGCAATTTTGATGGGGTGCACCGGGGCCACCAGGCCATGCTGGCGCTGCTGCGCAGCGAAGCGCAGCGCCGGGGTCTGGCCAGTTGCGCACTCACCTTCGAGCCCCATCCGCGCGACTATTTTGCCCAGCTGCTGCACAAGCCCGATCTGGCGCCCGCCCGCATCTCCACGTTGCGCGACAAGCTCGACCAGCTGGCCCAGTGCGGCATCGACCAGACGATTGTGCTGCCCTTCAACGCACGCCTGGCGGCACAGGCCCCGCAGGCCTTCATCGACGATGTGCTGCTCCAGGGGCTGGGCACGGGCTACCTGCTGGTGGGCGACGACTTCCGTTTCGGCCACCAGCGCGCGGGCGACTACGCCAAGCTGGTCGACGCCGGCCGCAAGCAGGGCTTCGATGTGGCAAGAATGAACAGCTACGAATCCGATGGCCTGCGCGTGTCCAGCACGGCGGTGCGGCATGCGCTCAGCCAGGGCGACATGCAGGCGGCGGCCAAGTTGCTGGGCTACCCCTATGCGATATCCGGCCATGTGGTGCATGGCCGCAAGCTCGGCCGCCAATTGGCCGAAAGCCGCGCGGGCGCAGGCGATGGCTTTCGCACGTTGAACCTGCGTTTTGACCACTGGAAACCGGCGGCCAGCGGCATTTTTGTCGTGCTGGTGCACGGCCTGTCGGCAGAGCCGCTGCCCGGCGTGGCCAATCTGGGCGTGCGCCCCTCGCTGGACCCGAACGACGTCAACGGTGGCCGCGTGCTGCTGGAGACCCATTGCCTGCAATGGCCCGCCGAACTGGGTGGTGACGGGGCATACGGTAAAATCATCCGAGTGGAACTCCTACACAAACTGCACGACGAGCTCAAATACGACAGTCTGGAAGCCCTGACCACAGGGATTGCCAAAGACTGCGCGGATGCCCGTGCCTTCTTTCATACGGCCAGCCACGCCGAAACCCGTCGCCAGACCACGCGCGACCGAATTTGACGCTGACCTGACTGCGCCGTGCCGCGCAGAAGTCAGCCGTCGCCTGCACGCCCGTGCACGTCAGACAACGCTTCTGCGCTATACATTTTTCCACTGACCGGCATGATCACCCCGCCCGGATCAGGACCATGTTTTGCTTTGAAGGTATTTATGTCCGACAAATCGTCTCCCGCAGAAAAGGCCTCTGCGTACCGCGCCACCTTGAACATGCCCGACACCCCGTTTCCGATGCGGGGCGATCTGCCCAAGCGCGAACCGGCCTGGGTGCAGGAATGGGAGGACAAGGGTATCTACAAGCGTCTGCGTGCTGCCCGCAGCGGCGCGCCCAAATTCATCCTGCACGATGGCCCGCCCTACGCCAACGGCAAGATCCACATCGGCCACGCCGTCAACAAGATCTTGAAGGACATGATCGTCAAGAGCCGCCAGCTGGAAGGCTATGACGCGCTGTATGCGCCGGGCTGGGACTGTCACGGCCTGCCGATCGAGAACGCGATCGAAAAGCTCCATGGCCGCAACCTGCCCCGCGATGAGATGCAGGCCAAGAGCCGCGCCTTTGCCACCGAGCAGATCGGCCAGCAGATGGCGGATTTCAAGCGCCTGGGCGTGCTGGGCGACTGGGACCACCCCTACAAGACCATGAACTATGCCAATGAGGCGGGCGAGCTGCGCGCACTCAAGAAGGTCATGGAGCGTGGCTTTGTCTACCGCGGTCTCAAGCCCGTCTACTGGTGCTTTGACTGCGCCTCGTCGCTGGCCGAGTTCGAGATCGAATACGCCGACAAGCAAAGCCAGACCCTGGATGTGATGTTCCCGGCGGCCGATCCGGCCAAGCTGGCGGCCGCCTTCGGCCTGGCCAAGCTGGACAAGCAAGCCTTCATCGTCATCTGGACGACCACCGCCTGGACCATCCCTGCCAACCAGGCCTTGAACGTCAACCCCGACCTGGAATACAGCCTGGTCGATACCGAGCGTGGCCTGCTGGTGCTGGCCAGCGCGCTGGTGGACAAGTGCATGGAGCGCTGGGGCATCGAAGGCAAGGTGATCGCATCGGCCCCCGGCAAGGTGCTGGACCACATGCCCTTCAAGCACCCGCTGGCCCATGTGGACAAGGGTTATGACCGCATCTCGCCCGTCTACCTGGCCGACTACGCCACAGCGGACGACGGTACCGGTATCGTGCACTCCGCGCCCGCCTACGGTCTGGATGACTTCAACTCCTGCGTCAGCAATGGCATGGACTACAAGGACATTCTCAACCCGGTGCAGGGCAACGGCGTCTATGCGCCCGAGCTGCCGCTGTTCGGTGGCCAGCATATCTGGAAGGCCGTGCCGGTCATCCTGGACGCGCTCAAGGTCGCCGGCCGTCTGATGGACACCAAGACCATCACCCACAGCTACCCGCATTGCTGGCGCCACAAGACGCCGGTGATCTACCGCGCCGCCGCCCAGTGGTTCATCCGCATGGACGAAGGCGAAGGCGTGTTCACCGACCCGGCCCAAAAGCCCGCCCAGACCCTGCGCCAGATCGCGCTGGATGCCATCGAGCACACCAGCTTCTACCCGGAAAACGGCCAGGAGCGCCTGCGCGCGATGATCGCCGGCCGGCCGGACTGGTGCATCTCGCGCCAGCGCAGCTGGGGTGTGCCCATCCCCTTCTTCCTGCATGTGGACACGGGCGCGCTGCACCCGCGCACGATGGAGATCTTGGACCAGGCGGTCGAGATCGTCGAAAAGGGCGGCATCGAAGCCTGGAGCCGCGTGACCAGCGAAGAGATCCTGGGCGCCGAAGAAGCCAAGCTCTACACCAAGAGCACCGACATCCTGGAAGTCTGGTTCGATTCGGGCTCGACCTTCTGGCATGTGCTGCGCGGCACCCACGCCGAGCACCACCACGACAGCGGCCCTGAGGCCGACCTGTACCTCGAAGGCCATGACCAGCACCGGGGCTGGTTCCACAGCTCCCTACTGCTGGCCTCGGCCATCTTTGGCCGCGCGCCCTACAAGGGGTTGCTGACCCACGGCTTCACCGTCGACGGCCAGGGCAAGAAGATGTCCAAATCGCTGGGCAACACCGTCGCGCCGCAGGATGTGAGCGGCAAGATGGGCGCCGAGATCATCCGCCTGTGGGTGGCTTCGACCGACTACTCGGGCGACCTGGGCATCGACGACAAGATCCTCGCCCGCGTGGTAGACGCCTACCGCCGCATCCGCAATACCCTGCGTTTTCTGATGGCCAACATCAGCGACTTCGACCTGGCCAAGGATGCGGTCGGCTACGACGACATGCTGGAGATCGACCGCTGGGCGCTGGCACGCTCGGCGCAGTTCCAGGCAGAGCTGCTGGCGCACTACAAGGTCTACGAGTTCCACCCGGTGGTGGCCAAACTGCAGCTGTTCTGCTCCGAGGACCTGGGCGGCTTCTACCTGGATGTCCTCAAGGACCGCCTCTACACCAGCGCCGAAGGCAGCCTGGCACGCCGCTCGGCCCAGACCGCGCTGCACCAGATCACCCAGGCGATGCTGCGCTGGATGGCGCCTTTCCTGTCCTTCACCGCCGAAGAGGCCTGGAAGATCGTCGGCAACAGCGAAACCATCTTCCTGGAGAAATTCTGCGACCTGCCCGCTGGCGACGAAGCCCTGCTGGCCAAGTGGGCCCGCATCCGCGAGATCCGCGATGTGGTCAACAAGGACATCGAAACCCTGCGGGCCGATGGCAAGGTGGGGGCATCGCTGCAGGCCGAGGTGGCCATCAGCGCCCAGCCTGAAGACCTGGCGCTGCTGCAGACCCTGGCCGACGACCTGAAGTTTGTACTGATCACCTCGGCCGCCACGGTGGCCGCCGGTGATGCGCTGAGCGTGGCCGTCAACCCATCGGACAAGGCCAAGTGCGAGCGCTGCTGGCACTACCGCGACGATGTGGGCCAGAACCCTGCCCACCCCACCTTGTGCGGCCGCTGCGACAGCAATCTTTATGGCGTGGGTGAAACCCGCCGGATGGCCTGATGAACGCCGCCGCCCCCGCTGCCGTGGGCAGCGCCGGCAAAGGCCGGTTTGTGCTGTGGCTGGTGATTGCTGCGGTGATCTTCTGGCTGGACCAGTGGAGCAAGGAATGGATCCTGGCCCACTACCAGCTGGGCGAATACACGACCATTACCGGCTTTTTCAACATCGTCCGGGCCCACAACCCTGGCGCGGCCTTCTCCTTCCTGGCCAGCGCCGGCGGCTGGCAGCGCTGGCTGTTCACTGGGATTGGGGTCGTCGTGACGGCGGTCATCGTCTGGCAGCTCTACCGCCATAGCCACAAAACCCTGTTCTGCCTGGCGCTCACCTGCATCATGGGCGGCGCCATCGGCAATGTGGTGGACCGCATGCGCCACGGCTATGTGGTCGACATGCTCGACTTCCACTGGATGGGCAGCCATTTCCCGGCCTTCAACCTGGCCGACTCGGCCATTTGCCTGGGCGCGTTTCTGCTGATCCTGGATGAGCTGCTGCGCATGCGCCGGGGCGAAAAAAGCTGATCAGGCAATTCAACGCCTCGATAGGCAACACGCAAACACCGCCCTCGCCCCGCGACGGCGGTGTTTTTTCGGTGGTCCACACGCCACCAGCGCAGCGCGGCCAGGGGCCAAACGCCGCTGGCCTGCATAAAAAGAGACACAATGGCATTCGCCCTACAGCGCGGCGCGCTTATCAGGGGTATAGTGTCCGGTTCGCCTTATGAAACACTTGCTCAATCTTCTTGCCGCCATTGCGCTGCTGGTTTGGGGCTCTCATATGGTGCGCACAGGGGTGCTGCGCGTCTTTGGCGCCAACCTTCGCAACCTGCTGGCGCGCAGTATGAGCAACCGTTTTACCGCGATGCTCTCGGGCATCGGGGTGACGGCCCTCGTCCAGTCCAGCAGTGCCACCTCCCTGATGACCGCCTCCTTCGTCGGCCAGGGCCTGATACCGCTTACGGCCGCGCTGTCGGTCATGCGTGGTGCCGACGTCGGCACCGCCTTGATGGCGGTACTGTTCTCGACCGACCTGTCCTGGTTGTCGCCGCTGCTGATCTTCTCCGGCGTCGTGCTGTTCATCTCCAAGCAGGATTCCACGCCCGGGCGCGTAGGCCGCGTCTTCATCGGTCTGGGCCTGATGCTGCTGGCGCTGCGCCTGATCGTCGAGGCCACCGAGCCGCTGCTCGCATCGGAGGCCGTGCGCACCTTGCTGGTCAGCGTCAAGAGCGACTTCTTCATGGAGCTGTTGCTGGGCGCCATCCTGGCCGTCATTGCCTACTCCAGCCTGGCCATCGTGCTGCTGATTGCGGCCATGGCCGCATCGGGCGCCATTACCGGCGACATGGCCTTGGGCCTGGTGCTGGGCGCCAACCTGGGCAGCGGTGTGCTGGCCGTGCTGCAAACGGCCAAATCCAGCATCGAAGTGCGCCAGGTCACCATCGGTAACCTCGTCTTCAAGATCATGGGCGTCGCCATCGTCGCGCCCTTCGTCGGTCTGTGGTCGACCTATGCGATGCCCTACATCAACGATGCGGGCCGCTCGGCGGTGCTGTTCCACCTGGCCTTCAACATCCTCAACACACTGGGCTTCATCTGGTTCACCGGCGTGATCGGCGACTGGATGCGCAAGCTGCTGCCCAAGGAAGAGGCGAACAAGGGCCCCCAGCGCCCGCGCCACCTCGATGCCTCTGCGCTGTCCACCCCGTCGCTGGCCATCTCCTGCGCCGCACGTGAAGCGCTGCACCAGGCCGATGTGGTCGAGTCGATGCTGATCGGCCTGCACAACGTGGTGCAGACCGACAACCAGCAGTTGTCACAGGACCTGCGCAAGCTCGACGATACGGTCGATGAGTTGTACTCGGCCATCAAGTACTACATGACCAAGATCTCGCGCGCCGAACTGGACGAACGCGAGAGCCAGCGCTGGACCGAAGTGATCAACTTCACCATCAACATGGAGCAGATCGGCGACATCATCGAGCGCGTGCTCACCGATGTGGAAAACAAGAAGATCAAGAAGCGCCGCCAGTTCAGCAAGCAGGGCATGGAAGAGATCAACGAGCTGCATTCGCACCTGCTGGACAACTTGCGCCTGGCGATGAGCGTGTTCCTCTCGGGCAATGTGCGTGATGCACAAAAGCTGCTGGAGGAAAAGGCGCGCTTCCGCGACCTGGAACTGGCCTACTCCGCCTCGCACCTGGAGCGCCTGTCGCACAACACCGTCCCCAGCATCGAGACCAGCTCGCTGCACATCGACCTGATCAGCGACCTCAAGCGCATCAACTCGCTGCTGTGCTCGGTCGCCTACCCGATCCTGGAAGCGGCCGGCGCATTGGCCCACAGCCGCCTCAAGGACGATCCCGAACCCGCCCGCCACTGAGGCGGCGGGCCGGAATTCGCATACAATCCCTGATGCTGCCAGGCGAGCACTCCGCCCAGCAGCCTCCAGGAAGTTTGGCAGAGTGGTCGATTGCACCGGTCTTGAAAGCCGGTGCAAGCCTTTTTAAGCTATTGATTAGCAATGTTTTTTTAGGATCATTTCCGCAACTGACGGAAATGATTTCCGCAACTGGTGTCAATTTGGAGGCGTGGCAGAGTGGTTTAATGCACGGGTCTTGAAAACCCGCGACGGTGTAAGCCGTCCGTGAGTTCGAATCTCACCGCCTCCGCCAATACATAGTAAAGAAGCGCCCTTGAGGCGCTTTTTTCAAAGTGTGATATTAAACAACTTGTTTTATTATCTATGGATATTTTAAAGCAAATTTATAAGACTAGTGTTGTAGTCTTAGGTCTGATACTCACACTTGTATCCATTCCCTCGGCGTGGGTAGCCATTTCAGCTCATTTTAAAACTTATCCAAATGATCCGTTATTCACGATATTTCCAGCATTTTTGAATTGGCTTGGCGGCTACTGGAATATACCGAGATGGATAGTAATAACATTAGCGTTGTTAGTAATTGCAAGATCAGCAAATCTAATGCTAGGTTGGCATAGAAATTTTAGAATAAAAAATACCACTCCTATTCCCCATGCACTTACTCTAAGTCAACTCTCTCGCAATGAGAAAATAATCCTTTACGGTTTTCTCGTTGCAATGGAAGCTCAAGGGTCATCCACAAATATAGAGCCTAAGGAGTTCGCCAATACTATTAATGAATCAGTGGCACAGATCGAAGCAGCATTTCTTCATTTGTACGATAAAGATTTAGTGATGATCATCCCAATTATCGTTAACAGTGGACGCAGATACTCCCTTACCTCAGAAGGCAAAAAATTTATAGCGGCCAACGAAGTAGAAATATCGGCTGAAGTTAATAGCTTTGATATGAACCCCAGCAAGGATTATTAATACTCAGTCCTAAACATCACTATTTTGTTGGCTTGACTGTTTCCCCCACTCTTCTATAAACTTTACGGGTTATTTCTTGTTTAGTATGACCTAGCAACTTGCTTGCATGGTCAAGGTCAGTTTCAGACGCAGCCTTAGGCCTGATATCACGAAATTGAAATTCGCCTATACGCTCGGCAAGTTCTAAGTCTCCATTATCCGCAGCCAAACCTGCTGCAGTGGATCGCGCTTCATCAAATCTAGTTCGCAATGTCCAGCGATTTAGTGCTGCACCCGCAGGAGTAGCTATCAGAGAAAGGCTCGTCACTTTGCGGGGCCGCTTCTTGATGCGCTCAATCACATTGCCCAACTCAGTTGGCACTCCCGCCACCTCCAGCAAGATGCGCAGCTTTTTGGTGGTTTTGTTCTGTGTGACTTCAAGAGCTCCATCGCGGATATCAGACATGCGCATTTTCAACACATCGGCTGGCCGCTGGCCGGTCAGATAGTTGATGTCCATTGCGTCCTGCAGCTCTTCCGGCGCCTGGGCGTATACCGCACTCCAAACATCTGATGCCGCGTAATAGGATCGGGGCGTTTCTTTGTTCTTGCGGACACCCTTGGCTGGGTTTTCCTTTTCGGTATAGCCCCATTCGCGCGCCATGTTCCACAGCGTAGAAAGCACTGATATTTCGCGGTTGGCACGCACTGCTGCCTTTTGACTACGCTTGTCCCGATAGATGGCGATGTGCTGCGGGCTGATGGCATCGACAGGCACATCATCAAAGACCTTCCGCAGCATATCGATGCTGCCACGGTAGTCCGCCTGGGTCTTGGGTGCCTTGGTTGGCAGTATTTCGCGCAGGTATCGATCAAACACGAAACGCATCAAACCGGTTTCAACTGGCGCGCTTCTGCATTCCAGTTCTGCCCATTTGCGCTTAGCCTCGTTAAGGTCGGGCCCGAGCGCAATTTCCACCCGGCGCCCGCTGGCGTCCTTGCCGTTGTAATAGAACGACTCCCACACTTTGCCGCTCTTGAGCGTGCGGGTACGGCGCAGCATTCGCGGCGGCAAATCTCGGTTGACAGTCTTTGGGCGCATCTGCATAGCTTAATCCAGCGCGGAAAAGTTGGGTTTTACAGCCGATTGCACCTTGGCCATGACTGGCTGCATTCCCATCTCCACCGGCTGCAATGTGATGTTGACTGCCTTCATGCCGGCCATGCGCAGCCGCGCGAACCATCTCCCAACTGTCGGACGGCCAGCACCTGACACGGTGTAAACCCAGCCGTTGTTGTCGAGCCATTCGCGCTGGGGTGCCGCCTGCTTGTAGCCCGTCACACGGGTTACTTCATCATCCGAGAGGAATTCAGAATCTTTTTCAGACACTTTTGACCTCGCAATCTTTCTCTTTTATAGGTTGTCTATTTGTTGGCACCGCTGATCTTCCCGAACGGGAACATTAAGCGGCCAGGCCATGCCCTAGGCCATTTCGTTCCCGTTCGGGAATTCCACTGGCCTGATTACATCGGCGCCCACAGTACCCGCCATCACATGCCGTGACAGCAGGCGCGCGCCAGGCTCAAACCGCCTTGCTAGGTCGCGGTAGTTGCAGAACAGATCAATGCTGATATCGGCGGCCAGCGACAGCTGGGCGCCCCAGCTGGAGTCCCAGCGGTGCCCGTCCACCGCCATTTCCACCACGGTGGCCAGCGCCTGGTGCAGGCCTGGCCGGTTGTCGCCGGCCACCGGAATGGCTCGCGCAATCTCCGCGCCCATCCCAAGCAGGTAAGCCAGGCGGGCAAGCAGCTCGGTTTGGTTTGACTGGTGATCGGCCTGCACGCAGTGCAGCCCAATGCTGGTGTATTCGGCCTCCATGTTCTTGCGCACCATCAGCGCCATCATCGGCGCCGCCTTGCGGTAGATGCCGCGCTTCATGGCGCGGCTGTGGTTGGGCACAGTCATGGCGCGTCTCCCGCATCAGAGGTGTAGATCCAGCCATCACCACCGCAACTGGGGCAATCATCCTTGCTGTCGTTCACGGTACCGAAGCCTTCGCATTCGTCACACTGCTGGGTGTTTGAACTTTCGCAGCGTGCTTCGTGGTCACCTTCGCAGGAAAAGAAAACGGGCGATCCCTCCACCACTGCCACGCGTGATCCCTGCGCCTGGGCTTCGGCAATTGCAGCATTTAGCCGTGCCATGCGCTCTGCCTCCGCTGGGCTATACATGCGCACCAATCCCAAATCGGTGGCAACACGGCTTTCCAGCCTTGCGCCTTTACTGCGGATCCATTCGGGCAGCAGGTAGATGGCCTCGCATTGCAGCAGCTGGGCCAGTGCTTGGCGCATGTACCCTGCCCAGCTTCCGCAGGCTGGCACGGGATTCTCGGCCGGGTTGAAAACTTCATGCCCCCGAGCCCGCAGCTCAGCGGCTGCGGCATTGAATGCGGGGTAGTTGAACTCAGGCAGGCCAGTCATTGGGCCGGCAATGTAGATTTTGGTCATATGCAATCCAATTCCTATTTAGCCAATTTGGGTTTGTGCGCTGCTCTGGCCGGCCAAGAAATTGGCCTGCCGCTCGGCCTCGATCAAGCGCTCGCGGGAAATTTCTGCATAAGCCAACTCGCGCTCGATGCCGATAAACCGGCGCCCGGTCAGCACTGCAGCAACCCCTGTCGATGCGCTGCCTGCAAACGGATCAAGCACCAGGCCACCAGGCACCACAGGGCGCACCAGCTCGCTCATCAGGTGCGTAGGCTTGCCGGTCATGTGGTGTTTGTCGTCTTGCCGCACCGTGGATTGAATGCAGCCGTCAAAGGGGCCGTCGTGTTCCAAGATCACCGCAGGGCCCTTGGTGCCCCAGATCACGTATTCGCACTGATGGCGAAAGTAGCCTTTGTGCGGCGCGCGCGATCCGCGCCCCTTGTCCCAGGCAACAATGCCGCGCCAGAAGACACCACCGGCCTGCACCGCGTCGGTCATTACTGGCAGCTGCCGCCAATCGGTGAAGGCCATGAAATAGCCGCCAGGCTTAAGTACTCGCACGCACTCGGCAATCCACAGGGCGCACCACACCAGGTAGCTGCGCTGGTCGCGCGAATCGCCGCCGAAGGACGGGTACCGGCCCCGGTGGCCTGACTGGATGTACTTCGTTTCCGTGTCTTTGCTCTTGTCGTCACGCGAAAAGCCGCCGCTGCTGTATGGCGGATCGGTAATCACGGCATCTACGCTGTCGTCTTTCATAGCCATCAGCAAAGGCAGGCACTCGCCGTGGATCAGCTGCCAGGGCGCGGGAAGGATGGGATCTGGTTTCATGTTCTTCTCAAAAAAATTAAAGGGGGCGATATCTCTTCTCAGTCTTTGCGCTCAACGGAATGGACGCGCATGCCGGTCACCCACTGGGCCTTTTCTTCGGCGTCTTCGCTGTTGGCGGCCTTGAGCTGCACTGACTGCAGCAGCTTGTTGCCTTCCTCGCCCTCCAAGTCCCAGGCGTTGGCCGTGACGGGATAGACGAAAGCGCGATAGCTGCGCATGGGCTGGATGTTGGTTGCTGGGGTCATGGTCATAGTCGTGGTCTTTCGGTGGTGGTCAGGCAACCAGGCGCAGCTGGTTGGGGTTTTCTTCGGGGTTGGCCACGGCTTCGGCCTTGGGCTTGCGGCGGCGCTTGGCCTTGGTCGCTTCGGTGGCCAGGCGCTCGCGCTCGGCCGCAAAGACTGCGGCCAGGTGGCTGGCGTCGTGGCCGGTGCCCACATAGGTGCCAGGCTTGCGCTGGTAGGTGTGGGTGCGGGGCTCGGTGCGTTTTGCGTTCATGGCTGTTGCTCCGCTGGTCAATGCTGCTTATCGCAAGCTGCTTTGCGCTTTTCATCGAGCGCTTCTTTGTTGGCATTGATGACTGTTGCCAACTCGTCGGCAAAAGCTGCCCCTGCCTCGGAGCCCATCGCCGCGCACATATCGAACAAGGTGTACGCGGTGAATTTCTTCAACACTTCTAGGCCCTCCACCGATGGTTGGGGGTATTCCTTGGTGAAAACAGCCTGAGCTGCATCACCCATTGCTCGCACGATTTCCATTGCTTTGGTATCTGGCTTTTCTGACATTTGCTTTACTCCTGAGGTTGCTGGTTGTGGGGGGAAAAATCTGTGCGCTTTAGGCGCGGATGGGTCAGGCCAGCGATCAGTCCAAGTAGGAAGCGATCGCCCATATCGGCAAATTCCAGGATCTCGCGCTTCATGGCCTGGCGGGCTTCGGGGCCGTCCTGCATGTCGTCGCACACACGGCGGCCTGCATCCAGGGCCTGCTGCAGCAGCGGGCTGATTTCGCGCACGCGGCGGCCCGGCTGGGGGGCGGTGGCATTGATCTGGGCGGGGGTTTGGGTCATAGCCATGCGCCTTCCTCAAACTCGACGGCCTCGATTGCGGCCTGTAAGCTGCCCAACTCCTGCAATCTGGTGGTCAGCAGCTCGGTGTTTTGGGTCGCATCCAGGCGGGCCGTACAGTTATTGAAACGAGTCCAAGCGGCAGGCAGAGCCTGCCGGGACGCGGCTGCACCTGCGCCCTGCGCTTGGCCTTCTTCATGCTCAAAATGGGAGCCGTCCACAGCAGCAGCAGCAGCGGATTCGGCGGTTTGAACAAATGGCTTCCAGGCAATGCGGCGGCTCACCAGGTAGCGGCCACACATGCGCCCGCGCTGTGGCGTCAGGCCAATCAGTCGCCCGCATTTCAGTTCTTCACCATATTTGTTGGCGGCGCCCTCTTCCACATGGCGGCGCACGGGGGCAAGGTGCCATTCAGTGCGTTTGAGTGCATGCCCACCCATGGCCTCCATGAACTCGCACCAGTTAGCTTTGATCTCGCCTTGGCGGTGACAGGCGCGAAAGGCCTGCACGGTTTGGCTGTCGCCCTCACGGCCAAACAGCTCCAGCTGGTCATGCGTCACCCGGCGTAGCTCACGCCACACCGTGACCGATGGCATGCCGATAGTTTGGAATTGGCGGATGCCCCAAGTAGCGGCCCAGGCATCAACACGCAAATGGCCGTTGACGATTTCCGGTTTGGCCTTCTTCGCAGGCTTGGCGCTGTCACTGATCGCGGGTTGTTCGGCGTCGCTCTCAAGGGCCGGGGCCGTCATTCGCATTTCGATCAGCTCACCGTCCACCAGGTCGTAATGCTCAGCCAGGGCATGGTGGCCGACAGACTTCGATATGTACTTAGCCACGTAGCCTGCAGCACCACCCGACACCATGCGTTTGATGTTGACGCGGTTCTGCTTGGCGCCAGGTTCGTCACCGCCATCACTCAGCCAGTAATGCCGAATGGTTTCTTCCAGCAGCTCCGCCTGGGCTTCCGTCTCCACCCAGAACAACGCGTGCCAATGCGGGGTGCCGTCGTGGTGAGGCTCGGCCACGCGAAGGCCGTAGGGGCGCACGTTTTGGCGGTTCAGGCTGGCCCGGGTTTTTGTCCATTTGTCACGCAGCCACAACTGCGCATCGCGTGGTGTTGCGCCCTTGTAGTTCTTATTTCGTACAGGTGTTCCACCGCCCACTGTGATGGGATGGAAACGGCTGGGCGCTGTCAGCGTGACAAACAAGCCCACATGCGCCCGCTGATCTGCGTACTCTTCGGCACCCCGGATGCGGGTCATCAACTCGCCACCGCGCACCAGCGGGTTGCTGGTGCCCAGCGCCGCCAGTTCCCCCAGGTTGTAGACCTGACCAGCTTCGTTGGTGAACAGCGTTTGCTGCAGCGTTGCAGCGTTGCGCGCCACCTGCTGGCGGCGGCGGGTCATGCCTGCATTGCTGACATATTTGCCTTCACGCAAATGCACCTGGCCCATGCTGATAAAACCAGCCTCCACCACCCGGGCAACGTGACTGCGCAGGCGTTTGCGCCACCACTTTGGGTCTTTGGCCCGCTTGATTGCTGGCTCCCCTTTGATGGGCTGTTCTTCGGTGATTCCGATCACACGCACGATCTTGCGGACCATATCCACACGGGCATGCAGCGGGACGCCTGCAACGGATGCCCAGGCATCCAGCTCCTCTACATCGAACACCAGTTTTTTAGCCCATTCGCAGATCTCCTCGTCGCTCAAGTTAAACCGCAGCGCGGCGCCAAACTTGTCTTCAAAGTCGGCCATGGCTTGCATGCGATCCCAGGCGCGGAAGCTCTCGGGCGCCTGCTGCAGCTGCCACCTGTCATAAGCCTCAGTGCCGCGCTTGATCAGACGGATGGATTTGTCATCCTGGCCCTTGGGGTCGTTCTTGGGTGTCAGCTCCACATAGGCATACCGCTTGCGCAATGCGTCCTGCCACTCAACAGGCGCAGATTCCACGATGCGTTCAAGGTGGCGATCGGCGAGGGCGTGAGTCGGGCGGTTTTTCAACCACTCATGCACGCTACTGCGCTTGGGCTCTTGACGGGGTATGCGGCTGGCCATGAATTAAACCTTGGCGGCCAGGGCCGACAGCGGCATCACGTAGCGCTTGAACAGGCGCACCACACGTTTGATGGCTTCGCGCTCGGTTTCCGGCATTTCTTGCCAGGCGCGGCTGGCCAGGCCATGCAGCTCCGGCTTGCTCTTCGCCCTAATACCCGCGACACGCAGCAGGCATTCGCGCATTTCAATGGGCAAGCGCCGCCATTCCGCATCAGCTGCATCGCGATACAGCCCACCGCTGGCCTTCTTGGCAAACTCATCGCGCAGACCATCGAGCATGGCCTTGGCTTCCTCGACAGTGACTGCCGGGTTCTTGAGCGGGGGCACCATGGGCTCAGGCCGCGCAGGCTTGCGCGTGGCAATCTCAAAGTCAGGCGCCAGGCATTGCAGCTGCGGCACATCGCGCACAGGCAGCTTGCGCAAGCCATAGGGCAATACGGCTGCCACTGCGTTGGCTTCGGCCTTGTCTTGCTTCATGCGCTGGCCAGCCCTTCAACAGAAAAGCCGCCGATGCGTGGCTGCTGCTCGGCAATGTCGAATGCGGCGTCATAGGCTGCGCGCATGCAGCTGGCCAGAATGTGCAGGGTGTGGCGCACGCCCGAGGCAGCGCGGTAGTGCATTGCGTACATGCTCATGCCGCACCGCCAATCTGCAGCATGCCGATGCGCTCAAGCGGCTGCAGCCATTCCTTTTTGCAACGCCCCTTGACACGCCAATCGTGTGCCAGCTGCTCAAAGCGCGCACCAAAATCATTGCGGCCATACAGCTTGTTCAACCAGTCATGCACTTCCATCGCCGGGCGCGCATCGAAGCGCAGCAATGCAATGGCCAGGTTCAAGTTGGATTCGTCGAACAGGCGCAGGTCAGTCAGATCAAACGGAAAGCGCGGGCCGTTGTACAGGCCCAGCAGCAGCATGGCCGCCGCCCGTGCACCGCCGCCGTTTTCGTTCGTGGCCATGTTGAAGAAGTGCGACAGCGCATAGAGCGCCTCATTCAACTGCTTTGCTTGAGGGTTTGCTGCAGACATTTCGTTTTCTCCGTTTTTGGGCAAAAAAAGTCCCTGCCAGGCCCGCAGGCCTTGCAAAAATTGATTGGGGTTGGTGGTGGGTGGCCGCTATTGAGCGGCTGTAGCGCTAGCTGCTTGCGCCCGTGGGCTTGTCGCCGGCAAACAGGTCGCCCGTGATGGGCGGAGTGAATTGGGCGTCATGGGCCGCCTCGCCCGCGTTGTCGAGCACCACGCGCATCATGTCGCGGCGCACATGCGTGGACAGCGGCAGGTTGACAGTGGGGTCAGGGGTGGCGCTGGGGCTCAGCGTGCGCACAATCTCGGTGGTGGCCACAAAGGTGTGGCCGCATTCCACGTTGGTGCATTGGTAGATGGTTTCGCGCATCGTGGCGCTGACTGGCTTGCTGGTGCGGATTTCGCACGTTGCCTTGCAGTGGGGGCACTCCATGCGGGTGCCCTCCATGCGCAGGCGGCGGCCCGTGTGGTTTCCGCGCGGTTTGCGGGCCTCGGACGTTTTCAGCACTGCCTTGTGCAGCGCCTTTTGTTCTGCTGTGGTGTGCAACATGGTTTGCCTTTGTGCAGTCGATATAGCCACTTTTGAGCCGCTCAATAGCCGCTCACTGCTTGGCAAAGAATTGCACCTGGCCGCGCTGCTGCTTGTACTGCTGCAGGCCCAGCAGGTACACAAAGCGCAGGAACGGCGCTGCATGCTCCAGGCCCAGGCTGTGGGCCATTTCCATAGCCTTCTGCTGCTCGGACGGGAAGATGCGCAGGCCGGCCAGCACGTTGGGGTGCTTGGCCGCTTCGCCTTGTGGCTTCTCGTCAACGCCGCTGGCGAAGAAGTACTGCAGCTGGTCTTCCTGGGCCTGCAGCTTTTGCCAGCCCATCAAAAACACGGTGCGCAGGAAAAAGCCACGGTTCCAGCACTTGGCACCGGCCAGCGCGTCGGCCTCTTGCATTTCGCGCTCAAACAGACGCATGCTGGTCAGTTTCTTGACCGGCTGCTCTGCCTTGGCCACCAAGGCGCCCGGCTTGCGGACGCGCGCCAGTTGCGTCAGGCGCTCACGTTGGATTGTTGCTGTTGTCATCTGCGCTCCCGGCCTTTGCCGTTGTGTTGTTGATTGCCAGCTGCGGGCCTGGCCGCTTGCCGGTCATGGCCGCCACCATGGCGTCTAACTGCCTGCGGTTGAGCTGCTCTATAGCCGCTTCAATGCTTGGCAGCTGCATCGCCTGGCGGTACAGCTCCAGCTTTGCCAGCTGGTCTTTGCTGTAGCCGATCTGCTCGATGGAAAGCTGCATGGGTCATTGCCGCTTGTGTTGTGCGGGTGCCGCCAATTAGCAGGCGGCGCCGGCGCTTTGTTGGTGGTTCATGTCGCCCAGGCCCAAGGCCTCAAGCTCGGTATCCACCCGGCGCATGGTCATGTCGTAGACCAGCGTTGCCGGTTCGGTTTTCAGGCGCAGGGCCATCACTTCCAACATGGCCCAGTCCTCTGGGCGAAACCGCACGGTCTTCTTGGCCGTGCGTGCGTGATCCGGGTTCTTGTATGCCATCTGCCAAGCCTCCCCGCCTACAGCGGTGTCGTGTACCATCCCCAAAAGGGACGTAATTTGGTGTTACGGCTGCATGATATTTCTAAATTTAGAAATTGGCAAGAAATTTATGGAATCTAGCAATGATGATTACGATATTTCGTCCATCAAGACGGAAATTGGTAATCGCTTGAGGGAGGAACGGGAGCTGCAGAACATGAAGGTGGCCGATCTGCAACGCCCCGGTCTGTGGCCTGCTACCACCATCTATGGGTGGGAGAAGGGTGTAGCAACGCCGAAAGCCGAGTACTTGGGCCATCTCCAGAATCTGGGATTCGATGTCGCTTACATCATCACCGGCAAGCGAACAAAGCAAGCCTCTTCCCAAATTCAGGACGTATTGGCCCCGAAGCGCCCGGCGCTTACAGGCCCTGCTCCTACTCCAGCCCATTCAGAAGACACGCTCTTCATTCCGCTGCTCAGTGCCACAGGTAGCATGGGGCCTGGCACTGAAGCGCTGGCTGCAGATGTGGTGATGGGTGATGTGCCTGTTTCCTTGACCTGGGTGCAGATGAACCTCCCGCGCAGCCGGCCCGAGGCATTGCGCTTAGTGCATGCCTACGGGGATAGCATGCGCGGCACCCTGGAAAGCGGTGACTTTGCCCTTGTGGATACCGATATCCACTCGGTTGACGCCGATGGGGTGTATGTCCTAGAAGCGCACCAACGATTGTTCATCAAGCGAGTCAGGCAGCGCATTGACGGCAGGTACGAGATCAGCAGCGACAACCCGGCGATCAAGCAGACCGACATTCTGAACGGTGGCCACGAAGTGCGGATCTGCGGCATGGTGGTTTACGGGTGGAATGGTCGGCGCTTTTGAAAGCTCCGGACGGTTTGCGAAAACGAGCAATGAACGAGGAAAACAATGACCTTTAGATTGGCAGCAGCGTTTGCACTCATGGCCGTTGCATCAAGCGGCTCCCACGCCGCCAAAGACAATGCGACGTTGATAAAGGAAGCGGTGTCAGCTCTGGATGAGGCCTATGTTATGGACGTAAAACCAGCAGATGCTAAGTACACGAACTGTAAGTATGGTCAGTTGGAATCACGTCAAATTGTGCGATGCGGGATTGGCTTTTCTCTCGGCTCCACTGATCTCGCACAGATTGGCTATTGGGAAGTTGACGTACAGGGAGACACCTACACCATTTACGCGATGAATGGCAAAGCGCTATCGGCTCTTGAGCGCATCAATCGTGGCGGTTCCTACAGCAGCTCCACCTACCCCGGCGCATTCAAAACCGGCCAGGGCCGCACGCCTCTGGATATGAAGCAGGCGGCCAAAGCGATTCAATAAAGCAACTCGATCTAAAGCCACTCAAGAGTGGCTTTTTTAACGTCTCGGCACTCTGAAGGCGCTTCAAACCTCATTCATCATCGTCATCATCCGGGTCGGTTGTGCGTGTAGGCGCGTCATCTTCCCCGTTCCGCTCCATCTCCAGCTTGGTAGTAAAGCCGCCCTCCCCGCCCAGCTCGCTTGTCACCGTTTTGATCAGCCAATCCTCGCCATCGATCTCGGGTTTAAATCCGCTGACCTTGACCGGCGTCTGCACCGCCAGCGCCGGCTGGCCGATGGCCAGGCTGATCTGCAACGTGGCCTTGCCGCGCACGATACGGCCCATTTCCGCCTGTGCTGCAGCCAGCGCGTCAGCCTCGGTGGCGTAGGTGTCTTTGAGCGTTTTCAGGTTGGTTTCAGTGCCCGCGATCGATGCCCGCCGCTGGCTTTTATTGGTGTCTCCCCAATACGCCCGCACGCCACTGTAGCTGTCGCGCTCCGAGCTGTTGTAGCTGTGCTGGTCGCCGGCGCGGCGGGTCAATACCACGGCGGGGATGGCCTTGCCGCTGGCAGACGCTGCGCCGTTGATGGGGAGGAACAGCAGCACGCCCTTTTTGACCGTGGCCACGGCGTCGTGCTGGCGGCCAATGCGGGTCAGAAAATGCACCGGGCTTTCGTTGGTCTGGTCAATGTGCTGCACGCGCTTGCTGGCCAGGCTTGCGCCCACCTTGGCCTGCATCCCGTTGGCCTTGGCAATGTCTTGCACGATCTGGCCCAAGGTGGTGTCGTGCCAGCTGCTGCTGGTGCGGCTGCGCAGGCCCTTGCCCAGGTTGGCACTTCGCGCGCGGATGTTCAGCACATCGGGCGTGCCGTTGTGGCTGATCTCGTCCACAGTGAATTCGCCCTTGTCCACCAGGCCGTGGCCCACCCAGCCCCAGCGCAGCGCCACAATGGCGCCCTTTGGGGGGATGGCCAGCTTTCCATCGTGGTCGCTCAGCTCCACATCGAGCTGGTCAGCTTCTTCGCCCCGGCTCTCTGTCAACGCAATGCGGATCAGGCGCCCATTGATCTTGGGCGTTATGTCCTTTCCGTTGATGGTCAGCAGGTAGGTGGGCTGGCGGTATTCGCTGCCGGCGTCCAGCGCTTCGGGTTGTTGGGTTGTGTCTGCCATTGTGGCCATCACCATTTATCGTCGTCGTCTTCTTCACTGAGCCACCAGTCCCAGGGGTCGCCGCCATACCAATCGTCATCCCCTGCGCCACTGTCTGGCCCGGTGTCCAAGCCGCCAGACGGGTCTACCTGCTGTGCATCCACGCGGGCCAGCGACAGGGTGAACTCCACCTTGCGCGCGGCACCTTCGCGGATGAATACGCTGCGCGTCGTGTTCAGGCTCTCGATCACCCATGCGCCCAGCGCCTCGCCGGTGCCGGTGCACAGGTTGTAAGCCTTGCCCGCATCGGCCATATCGGCCAGGCGGTCAAGGGCCTTGCGGTCGCCCATGAACTCGGGCACCTGCAGGCCGGTCAAGGTGATCTTGTCATCGCCTTGACCCACATACTGGCGCGCCGGCCGGTCGCCCACCCGGCTACTGCTGGGGTGGCGCCATTCCTGGGTGCGTTGCAGATCGTTGTAGGCCAGGGTTGAGAGGCCAAATACAAATTGGCCCAGGGCTGCCATCATGCTGCGCTACTCCTAGTCAATGTCCGTCAGGCTGCTGCCACGGCGGGCAGCCTTCTGCCGCTCAAAGCGTTCAATCTCGGCGCGCACTGCCGCGCCTATTTCGTCGCCCTTGGCGTTCCCCTGCACGGTGATGTTGATGATGTACGTGCTGGCACCGCCGCCCGCAGTTGCGCCACTCGCAGGGGCTGGTGCCGCCATGCTTGCCACATCTGGCATGGGCAGCATCCCGCCCATCGGCAAGGCGATGGCACCCATGGGCACCAGGGTGGCGGCGGCCATGCCCAGCGCAGCATTGCGCACCAGGCTGGAGCTGCCCGTAATGCCCTGCGCGGCGCCCTCGCCCACGAAGCCGCCCAGCTCCGCAAAAACGCGGCTCGGGCTATGGATGCCCAGCTTTTCTTTGAACCAGCCAATGCTGCTGCTGGCCACTTCGCCCACGGCATCGCGCACGGCCGCAATGCGGCTGGTGATGCCACTGACCAAGCCCTGAATGATGTTGGCGCCGGCGTTGAAAAACTGGCTAGTCAGGCCCATCACGGCCTGCAGGCCGCTGCTGATCGCGCCCGTCAGGTCAGCCCATAGAAGCTTTGCCCCGCCCACCACGTCATCCCATCGGCTGTAGAGCATAGTGGCTGCCGTAATGACCAAGCCGATAGGGCCTAACAGGCGAAGAAACACCGAGCCAAAACGCAAGATGGCCGGAATGTAAAGGGCCATGCGAGCGCCAAAGGCCCCAAGCCACTGGCCACCAAAAGTAAAGGCGCTTCCCACCAAGCGCACCGCTGTGCCCATGTTGGCAAAGGACAGCCCCAAGCGCGCAAGCATGAATCGCAGCAATGCGCCTTTGGCCAGCATCAAGCCCAGGGGAATCAGCAGCGCCCCCACTGCCCCCATCAAAAGGCCCGTGCCCACTACCAGCTTTAGGACGCCGCCCACGATAGCCGGATTGGCTTGCATCCAGGCGGTGAGTTTCTCCAGCAGCGGGTTAAGCGTTTTGTAGATCTCCAGCAAAGGCGCCTTGAGTTGCTCGCCTGCCACCGCCATGCTGTTGAAAAGGCGGTTTTGTTCCATCATGGTTTTTGCCGAGAGCGTGTCATTGCGCGCTGCAGCCTCTTTAGCCATGCTGCCTTTACCCGCTGGACCGTTTGCCAGTTCCATTTGCCGCTTCAACTCTTCCGGCTTTCCCACCAGTTTGGCCAGGGTATCGCTATGCTCCATGCCGACAAGCTCCACCATGACCCCGAGCTGATCCTTCTTCGGCAGCTTGGCAATGGCCTCGGAGACTTTTAACATGGTGGCCGCTGCATCGGTGGCCATACCCTTCTGAATTTGCTTAGAAGACAGCCCTATTTCTTTCACCGCCGATTGAAACTTCTTTGTTCCTTTAGTGGCTGCAGCAAACTTGGTAAAAATGGCATTGATAGCCGTTCCGGCTGTCTCCTCTCGCTCCCCCAGCGTCAAAAGCGTACTGGCAAAGGCTGCCAGATTCTGCCCCGAAATTTTCACCGTAGACGCCACGCCACCAGTGCGATTCAGTACCCCGATAATGTCCGCGCCTTTGCTGATCGCGTTGTCATCGAGGTAGTTGATGGAATCTGCCAATCCTCGAATATCCTGTATTGGAATATTGAAGTTCTTGGCGACTTTCCCCATTTTCTCTGCGATCTCATCGGGCACCGCATCAAACGCGGTGGCCATCTCGCTGGCCAGCTCCACAAAAGTGGCCAGCTCATCGGTGGGCACCTCCATGCGCGCGGCGGCGGTCATCATTTCCGCAATCTGCACCGTGGTCTGCGGCAATCTGGTGGAGAGGTCGCGCACCTGGGCTTCGGCCTTGCGGTAGACCTCGGTCAGGTTGCCCGCTTCGTCGCGCGCCCCTTGCACCTGGCGCGCAATGCCCAGCATGGCGTCTTCGTGCTGCATGAAGGCGCCCACGGGCTTGAGCCCCATGTCCATCACCTTCTTGCCGCCATACATCGCTGCGCCGCCTGCTGCGGCCATGGTCGCACCCTTGGCGGCCATTGCAGACGCTTTGCGCTGTGCCTCGGCCAGGCTTTTGAGCTGCTCGCGTTGCTTTGTGATGGCAGCGGTGGATGCATCCATGCGTGCGCGCAATCCTCGCTCTTGCTCGGCCAGGCCCGAGGTGGCCATGCCCGCCTGGGCCATCTTGTCGCGCAGGCGCTGGGTGGTCTGGGTTTGATCCTGCAGGCGGCTTTTCAGCGCCGCAGCTTCGGCCTTGGCTTTCTCAAACTTCCGGGCCATGCCGGCAGTGACGTTGCCCGCCGCGTCATGCTCCAGCGCCATGGCCTTGACCTTGGCCTGCTGGCTGGCCAGCTCGGCACGCAGGCCAGCGGAGGCTTTGACGCTGTTGCGAAAATTGTTGATAAGCCCGTGCTGCGACTCCATGGCCTTGAAGTCGCTGCGCAGCTGTTTGATCTTGTCCGAGGTGGCAGCGCTACCCGCCATCACGCGCTTGAGCGGGCCGGTCACCTTGTCCACAGCCTGCAGCAATACTTCTAAGCGCAGTTTGTTGACCATGCTGCCCCTCTTTTCATCATTTACCGGCCTTGGCCTTGGCTTCCTGCTTTTCGTTGTAGCGCTTGATTGCTCGATTGCGCCATTCGCTCAGCTCTGCGGCCTCCATCTGCCACATGTCCGATGGCTGCCAATGCCACATTTCGGCCATGTCAGT
Organism: Comamonas sp. SY3; assembly: GCF_041730275.1. NCBI lineage: Bacteria > Pseudomonadati > Pseudomonadota > Betaproteobacteria > Burkholderiales > Comamonadaceae > Comamonas > Comamonas sp. SY3. The sequence goes on from NZ_JBGTYN010000006.1 coordinate 63,347, forward strand.
CATCATGTCTTCAATGGTGTTTATTCCGACTCGGTCGGCACCGTTGCACCAGTCAAAAAAATGGCAGCCTCCGTGGCCATCGACACCATATCGACGGTATCCATTTGGTAGATCTCGGCTTCCATCAAGGTGGGCACGGTCACACGCGGCAGCAACTTGGCCAGCGCGTCTACCTTCATGTTCATCACCTCCACCAACATCAGTCCGCGCAGATCGCCTACGCTGGGCTTCAGGATCTGCACTTTGGCAATGGTCTGGCCAGCGCGCACAACCGGTTGCACCAGGGTGACGGTTGCCGATTTGCGCGCGGGTGTGGTGACGGTGTTCACTTGCTCAGCTGTTTGCATGTTCTATCTCCGGGTAATCAAAAAAGACAGCGGGCGCACGGGTTGATGCGCGGCCCGCTGTTGGAACTGGGCAGCCCTGTCCCGGGGCACGCCCAGCAGCTTGGCAAAGCTGCGTAGGGTTGCGGGCTTAGACGCCCAGCGCCGCGCGCACGGCAGCCTGGTTGTCCTCGCCGTCAATGATCTCGACCATGTTCACAAAGTCGATTTCGGCAATGGTTTGGCCGTTGAGCACTTCCTTGTAGTAGCTCAGCTCCATCTTGTAGGTGTGTTCCGTGGCCTCGCCCACCTTGGCAGAGCCCTTGTCGATCTCGCTGATGCGGCCGCGCGCCACGACTTCGATAACATCCACCTGGCCGGTGTCCTCTGCATCGAGCGCACCAGCGAAGCGCAGCATGGTGCCGTCATGGCGGCCCGATCCGAAACCGCTGTGGGTGCCATCGGCCCAGCCTGCCATCTTGTATTCCATCGACATTGCTTCCATGCCGAAGTCTTGTTTGACCGGGCCGCCCATGCCACCGGCTTGGTATTCCTCCATCTTGCGGGTAAGCACCGGCAGAGTGACCTCGGGCACCTGGCCCAGGTAGCTGATACCGTCTTTGAAGACGGCGAAGTTTTTGAGTTTGCGAGGCAATGCCATGGTGTTGCGTCCTTATGCGTGGTGGCGTTGGTGATGCGCTTACAGGCCCGAGGCCACGCGCTGGGCAAAGTCGCCCCAATACTTGTCAGTAATGCGCTGGATAAAGCCCAAATCCTCCAACGGTGGAATTGGCGAATAGTCGTAGTCGATGGTGAGCTTGCCGAACTTGAGGGTCTCGGTGGCGTTCACCTCGGTATCGAGCCAGGCAGAGCCGCCCAGGATGTAGCCCAGGTTCCTGAGACTGCGCATGCGGCTGTTAATGCCTTCGATGATGTCCTTGGCCAAGCTCGGATGCATGGGCTTGTCCACCGCCGAGAAATGGCCTTCTGCCATGGTGTCAGCCATCACATGCGCAGTGCGCACCGCGCTTTCAAAGGTGAATTCAGGTTCAGTCGAGCAGGTGCGGCTGCCATAGAGGCGATAGCCATCCTGCGCGATCCAGGTAGTTACCTTGCCTTCGTTGAGCAGGTCGGTATCGGTGCCCGTGCTTTGCAGGTCAAAGTAGACTGCATGCTCCAGGCCGGTGATGCCGTTCAGCGGCACATTGGAGATGGTCTTGTGCCAGCCTTGCTCGGTGTCGATCTTGGCGCGGGCGCCCAGCGCGAATGCCACAGCAGGCGCCACTACGTTGGCCTTGGCGGTCGAGTCCCAGCGCATCACGTTCGGCCAGATCAGCATGGTTTCGCGCTTGCCGAAACCGCCCGCATATTCGAGCGCTTCGCTCACATCCTTACACCCATCGCAGTACACGTAGGCCATGGCGCGCAGCTTCTCAGCGGCTGCGGTCAGCGCCTCTGCCACAGGCTTAGTGTCCAGGCCTGGCGCGCCCAGGATGCGCGGTTTTACCTTGAGCTGGGACTGCGCATCGAGCAGCGCTTGAATGCCGGTGCGTTTGCCATTGATGTAGTCGCCCACCACCTTGCTGGTCTGATCGGCAATCCTTTCCTCCTCAGTCTCTCCCACGCCCTCGGCAACGCGCACGATGATGATGATGGGGCGCACCTGATCGGCGATGGTGGCCAGCGCCAGGGGCAACGTTCCAGTTTTGCCAGCTGCTGCCTGGGCCTTGCTGATGCTGGTGAAGAGCACAGCCTTGTCCAGCGGGTAAACAGCCGGGTCTGCGTCTGGGGCGGTGACCATCATGCCGATAACCGCAGTCGATGGAATGCGCAGCTCAGCTGTGCCGCCCGAGACTTCGACAACGCGCACGCCGTGGTGGTAATTGGCCAGGTTTCCTGTCGCCATATTCGGATACTCCAAAGGGTGAATGGGTGCGCAAGCCGTTGCATGGGCGCGCTTGATTTCTCTGTAGCCGTCAGTGTCTGCCGCGCGCGCGCGAAACTCCAGCAGCGGGCACTGTGGCTGCGCCAGGCACAAAAAAACCCGCCTGGGCGGGTTGTGTGATGGGGTGGGAAGGTGGCCTAAATCTCTGCGGCCACCACGCGCAGGCCACCAAAACGCATGTGCTTTTCAGAGGGCAGGCCGCTGTTGATCATTTCCGCCGTAACGTTCCAGATCCGGGGCTCGGTCATGGTGATGGTGAACGTGGCGCGGCCCGCTTTAAACAGCACTCGCTTGGGGTGTACACGCCCGTCTACGCTGGTGATGGGCATATCGAATGCCTCATTGATCGGGTAGAGCTGGCCGCCCACCTCCATGCGAACAGTGATAGCCAGCACAGCGCCCACCACAGTGCGCACCTCGGCGAAGTTATCGGCAATGATCGTATTTGCATTGCTCCCGGCGTCGGCCGTGATGTTCTCCACCACGATGGCGGGGAGCTGGTCAGTTTGCGGTGCTACCACTACCCACTTGTTGCCAGTCCATCGCTGCCCCAAGCGCGGCACATTGTCATCCAGTAGCAAGGCGTTGTCAGGCATGGGTGCCAGAGCCTGGTCATACTCGCCTTCACCGTTACACACGCCGGCTGCATTCAGAAAAGCATATTTCGGCATTAGTTGCCCTCCACAACTGTAAATGCGATTCGCTGCGAAGCGCCGCCATATCCCCCATACACTTCGCACCGCACGACGTTTGAGCTGATGAATCTATAGGTGGCGGCATAAAACGTGGTGGAACCGTATTGGGGCCGTCCATTAACCACAAAAGCCTTAGCGGTGTTGACTGCCCCCACAACTACATCGTAGTAAGACGAGCTGCCAGAGCCTCCGTCGCCGGATGCGAAGTTAACGGTCACCGCAATGTTTTGCACCGACTTAAATGGCGCTGCCGATATTCCGCCCACTGCAGCAGATACGTGAGCCTTAACGTTATCGCGCGCCGCATTTGTCGTCGCATTGACGTTATCCCGCGCATTGGTAACGTCCGTGCGGATAGCGTTTGTGGTAGCTTGCACCCCCGCGATATTGGTGAGCGCCGTGCCCATGTTGGTGGCCAGCTCGCCCAGTTTGGCCAGGGCTTGGACCAGTAAAGAAGTACTCATGCTGCCCCCTCTGTTGCGGTGATTCCTTCCAGCCGCCCGTTGTTGTAGGTCATGGTTTCGGTGCGCTTGCGCCCGTCGTAGGTGGTGGCCACCGTCTTGACGTTCCCCGCCGCGTCATAGCTCATGACGGTCACTGATTCTTTGGCGTCGATCATCTCGGTTACCACCGAAACACGCCCGCTCGTGTCGTAAGCAATGCTGGTGGTGCTTGGGCCATTGGCTGGCCCCAGTTTCAGATCGGCCCGCGCCAGGGTGATATCGACTCCTGCTTTGCCATTGACGGAATGCACGCGCGCGGCGCCCATTTCATTGATGGCCACCTGCAGCGCATCGAGCGCCCCGTCTACCTCCTGCACTCCTGCCTTGCCGTCGATCAACTCGCGCAGGCCATTGAGCGCATCGTCTACGGCGCGGCCCAGCGCCCGCAGGCGCTCCACATCCACTGCCAGCGGGTTGCCCGCGTAGGGCAGCTCCAGCCCGAAGAAGTCTGTTTTGTCTTCTTGGATTGCCATGGCCACCCCTTACAGAATCACCGCGCGCAGATCGCGCACCTTGGGCCGGGCATTGGTGTTGCCCGAGAGCCGCAGGCGCAGGCGCAATGCAGCGCCTGCCAGGCCGGTCTTTTTGTGGGTCAGCTCTACGTTGCCGGCCGTCTGCGCGCTGCTGCTGTCAAAGGGCACATCTACCCACGTTGCGCCGTTGTCGGTGCTGCATGCCACCTGCACAGCTGAACCAGCGGGCAAGCTGGCCTCAAAAATCGAGGTGATGGAATTGCCCCCTGCCAGCTGCACGGCTGGCGTGATGTAGGTCCCCTCATTGAGCAAGCTTCCCACCACCAGCACGGTGCCCTGCTCCAGCACCGGGGCCAGGCCATTGGCGGCGCGGCGCAAGGTGGCCTCCACCTGCACGGCGCCAGTGTGCGGCGCGGCCAGCTGGATGGGCTGGGCCACATCCACATCGTGGGTTGCCTTTAAGGCGCCTTGCTCGTCCAGCAGCTTGATCTGGTAGGTCACCCGGGCATCGGGCGCGGGCTGGATGGCGCCGGCGTTCACCGTCAGGTTGGTGGCGTTGACCACGGGCACCTGGCCCACCACAAAGGTCTGGGCCGTCTGCTTGTACTGCACGGCCAGCAGCTCAAAGCGCAAGAAGCGGTTCAGGTATTTGGTCACTACCCCCGATTCGTTGGTATGGGTGAGCGCGCCAATCTCTGCGGGCGGTTGCGTGACGTAGCCGCCCGCCTGGTTGACCTCACCCACCTGCGCCACATAGGGCGCGGTGTCGGTATCGGCGGCGCTGATGCTCAGCGCATAGGGCGCACCGGCCTGCAGCAGCACGGGCGTAGGCCAGGTGACAGTGGTGGCGCCGGCAGTGTTGATCTGCTCGGGCTCCAGCCGCACCGTGGCCAGCTCGTTCTTGGGCAGCCCCTTTTCGTCGGCCTGGCCGATGCTCACCAGGATGGCTTGGCCCTTCTTGGCAAAGAACAGGTTCGCGCCCGCCACCTGGCCGGTGGTGGGTGGGTTGATAGCTTGGGTCAGGACGTTATAGGACATAGTTCACCGTTTGGTCACCCACGCCGGCAGTGATGAAATTGCCGCGATACAGGTAAGAGACTTGCAGTTTCAAGGTGGCAGAGCCCGTGTAGCTGGCCTCGCCATAGCTTCCGTTGTCGCCCTCAATGCGCACGCGCTTGGTGCCCACCGTCACGCCCTTGGGCACTTTGAAGCTGCCCTGCACCACCCCTTGCGCATTGGCCGATGGCGTTTGGCCTTGGGCGTTCTTGAGCGCCACGGCCTGGCCGTCAAAGGTGGCCGACTTGACCGGCTCCAGCGGATCAAAGCCGTTGAGCGTCACACCCACATCGATTTCGCGCAGGTAGATATCGCTGGTGTCGATCAGGGACTTGTCAAAGGTCTTGTCAAATTCGGCCTGCACGCTGTTTTCCACCGTCTGGCCGGGGTTCCAGATCGGGTTGTAGTGGAACTGCACACCGATGGGATAGCGGCGCACGCCCGGCACTTCCCAGCGGTCAATGGGTGGCGCCAGGGTGACGGATGCAGGCAGCTGGCCCACGGCCGTGCTTGGGTTGATGGCCATGCTGCGGCTGTAGGCGGCTTGGCGCAGGCCCGCCACGATATCAAAGCCCATGGAATACGCTGTTTTGCCGTCGTCGAGCAAATGGGCGCCGAAGTCCTCATACAGCTGCAGCGCGCCGTCGAGAATCTGCGCGGTCTGCTCCAGCCCCTGGTCGCGCATGCTGTTATCGCGCATGGGGTCGGCAAAGTAGCCCTTTTTCAAACCGCTGTAACGCCCGTTCACATCGGTGGCTAGGCGCAGCTCGGCCAAGTCCAGCTCGATACCGTCCATGCGGTTGGAATAGTTGGCGATGGTCTGCATGGGCACCATACGCCAGCTGTCGAGAATCAGACGGCGCGTTTCCTGCATCCAGCTTTGGTAGATGGTGGCCAGCAGCAGCTGGCCGGCAGGCACATCAGGTGGCACCGGCTGCCAGGTTGCGGGTACGCCCTTGATGACGCTGTACACGCCCTGGTCATCCATCACCAAGCGGTCATAGCGGCGCATGGCAAACTCGTAATCCACGTAATGCACCGTGCCGTTGATCGGGTCGGCGATCTGGAATGTGGTCGGGGTTTGGTTCAGCACCGGCTCAATGCTGATGAATTCAAACTCCACCGTGTACAGATTGCCGGTCGCAGGCTCTGCGCCGCCTGGGCTCCAATCCACCTGGCCCGCAGTCAGCTTGTAATCGGTGTTGGGCACATAGGTGGTGCTGCCCAGCTTGACGCTGTTGATCTTGACCACGCTGTTTTCGTTCAGCTGGTCAGCGCCGCCCAGGATGGGGCCACGGTTCACCTGCTGGGTTTTCTTGCGCTGCACCCGTACAGTCGCAGGCTTCAACACCGGGAAGCGATCAAAGGCGATGGTCTGCAGCGCCTCGCCGCTGGCCGCGTGCGGCTCGCTCAGAATCTGCAAGGTGTTGGGCACCGCCGGATAAACCACGGTGCGGTCGTTGGGCCGGAACACCGCAATGCCACCCACATGCGCCTCGCCCGCTTTGACGGTGTAGATCTGGTTGCCCGCCAGGTCATCATCGTTCATGAACACGGCCAGGCCATCCACCACGTAATTGCCGCCGCCAGTGCTGGCAATGTCGTAATCCTTGATGGCCACCGTGATGGGGTTGTTCGTGCTGAGCGCCTCGCGGGGCTTAACCACGCCGTCCTCAATCGTCCACACGGGGAAGAAGTCCCCGGGCACGCCTTGGCTGCCCGCCAGCCCCCAGCGCGCCACCATGCGGGTGCGGTCAGCGCCGGGCTCGTTCTGCCCCTCGCCCTCCACCGCTGGGTTGTAAAGGCGCGGATCATCCACCGCCGTCACCGTGGTGGTTTCCAGGTAGATGCCCACGTATTGCACGCCCTGCACCGGCACCTGAATCTGCGCAGCGGCCACATCGTGGATGCGGCCAGCGATGTAGATGCTGCCCGCGTCCATGGTGGCCATGCCCGTGGCAGCGCTCATGGTGCAGCGGGCACCCTCTATGAGGTCGCCATCGCTGAAAATGCCGTCTGCGATCCGGCGCAGCGCGTGCTGCTGCATGGCCTGCTCGTCGTTCAGCTCGCGCGACTGCAGAATGCGGTCAGCGTGGTAGTCCACACTGACATAACCATCCTTGGCATCGAATTTGTTGTAAACCGTCATGTCTTTGGCCTTGTGCTTAGAGAGGCAGCACCGCTTCTTCGTAGGCCTTTTGGCCCTCGCGGGTGGATTTGCTGCGGTAGGTCAGGTGGTAGATAAAACCGGCGTCCTGCACCTGCTCAGGCTTCAAGTAGCGCTGGCCCGCAGGCACGCCAGCCTTGGCCACGGTGCCAAAGAACAGGCCGCATTCGCGGATCTCTTCGTTTAAGGCGTCATCGGTGGAAAACTCGGCGCGCAGGTACAGGTAAGGCGTGGGGTCGGCGCTGAATTTGTAGAACTGCTTGTCGTCCATCTCCACATCAAAATCTGCCTCGGTGGCTGGCACCACATAGCGCACGGTGGTGGCCAGGCGGCGGCCCACTTCGGCCAGCAGGGTGGTGCGGTTGCTGGGCACGGCGGGCGGCGCAGGCCAGGCGCCGTCACCCCGGCCCCATGCGAAATGCGCGGGCATGGCGGCCAGGGATTTGGCCAGGGCAATGCGGCCGGCTTCTTGCAGGACTGCTGCTGTCATGGTGTTGTTTCCTCGGTGTATTTGGTTGCGATTTCAGACTCTTGCCAGGCGCGGCCGTCCCACGCGCCCGTCCAGGTGCGCGCGCGGATCGTGCGGGGCACCACGGCGCAGTAGGTATCAGCCCGCATCTGTGCCGGCTGGGCGTTGCGAGCAGCTGCGGTGATGGCGTATGCCTTGCCGTAGGCGGTTTGTGCGAGCAGCCGGACATAGGCCGGCGTGGTGGGCGCCTCCACCTGGGTGGGCAGCAGGCGTGGCGCCTTGCGCAGACGCCGGTCGAGATGCCAGGAGTCCAGGCGCAACGCATCCCTGCGGCGTGTGGTCAGGCTCCAGCCGATGGTGGATAGTGCGCGCACCTTGGCGTTGCCTGGGCGCTGGGCCACTGCGCTAAAAAATTGCCCCTGGCTGCCCAGGATGATTTCGCCGCCCACATCGATGGGCACGCCGCTATCGGTGTCGAGCATGCCGCTGTCCAGGCGCGGGCGGTTGTCCAGCCGGATGCGGCGCAGGTCATAGCGGTGGAACAGGCGGTAAAACTTCACATGCAGCGGGATGCTGGCCCGCACCATGTAGGCGATGTGCTGCATGTCGGCAATGGAGACTTCGCGGCCCGGGCTGATGTGCAGGCGCGCGCCGTCTTCTTCGATCCGCACGCCGGCGTAACCCAGCCAGCCCATGGCCCGCTTGACGGCTGCCGCGCTGCCGCGCTCGCGCAACCATGGCAGGCCCTTTGCCAGCAGCTCGCGCGGGTCGGCAAAGTAGCGGTCAAACTGGCTAAGCTGCCATTGAGCCGCTACCCATGGCAGCAGCACATCAGGATCGGCGACGGGCTCGGCCTGGTCGGCCAGGCTTTCCCAGCCGGCTGGAAAGTTGCCGTCAACAGCCCGCTCCAGCAAGCTGGCATTGGGAGGCAGCACACTGCGGTGCCGCTGGGAGACTTTAGGGCCTGCCATGGCTATGCCACTCCCATATCCACCAGCAGCACTTGGCCCAGGGCCGGATAGTTGCCCACTGGGATTGCGGTCACTTCGGCAGGTGCGGTGCTGTCTGGGTATTCCACCCGGGCCACGCCTTCCACATGCAGCAGCGTGGTGATGTAGCTGCGCGCCACTGTGGCGCCCAGGTCGGCCATGCTGGCAAAGGCATCCTGCAGCCGGTTCTGCAGCAGCTGCTGCAGGTTGGCAGGCGCGTTGCGGGTGCGGTAGATGTTGGCGGTGATGTTGACGGCCTTTGGCTGGGCCACAACCACCGTGATGGGCACACCCAGCATGCGCCCGGCGTCGCCGTTCAGCACGGCAGAGACTGCCGCCAGCGTTGCAGGGGCCTGGGCCTTTTCTTGGCACCACAGCTGCAGCAGCACCTTGCCGGCCAGCGGGCTGGTGGCCATGGCCGCGCGCACGTTCAGGCTGGCGGTCATCGCTTGATACTCGTAGTACTCCCGCGTGCCCTGGCTGGCCAGCGCCGCAATGCGCAGCTGCACACGGGTGCGCAGCCGGGTGTCTGCCTCGCCCTCCATGCGCGTGACGCCCACCATGGCCGCAAGGTGGTCAAGGTCGGCACCCCTGGCAAAGGCCAGCAGATGGGCGCGGGCGGCATCGTTGACGCGCGCACGGTATGCCATTTCGCGCATGGCAAAGGATTCCAGCAGCTTGGTGAGCGGCTCGCTCTCCAGGGCCAGCACATCGTCCACGGCAGGCAAGTGTGGACGCAGCAGGTCGGCCAGGTCGGCTTTGCTGGTGGCCAGAATCGTTTCGTAGTTAAGGGCCTCGACTACAGCGGGCGCGGGCAGCGTTGTCAGGTCGATCATGCAGAAGCCCCCCACGCAATCGGCACCGACAGGCGCAGCGGCTGGCTTACGCCAAATTCGCTTTTGTAGGTACCAAAAATATGATACTCGGCATAGCCGGGGCGGCTAGGGTCGCGCAGGCTTTTGATCTGCTTGATCTCAAGGCGCGGCTCCCAGCGCATCAGCGCCGATTGGATGGCCGAGAAAACGCGGGTCTGCGCAAGCAGGTTGTCAGGCTGGTCGACCAGCGCCTGCAGCAGGCTGCCATAGTCGCGGCGCATCACGCGGCTGCCAATGGGCGTGGTCAAGATGTCCATCACCGATTGGCGCAGGTGGCTGATGGCATCCAGGCGGGTGCCGGTCTGGGCGTTCATCATGCTGGCACCGGCCCTTCGGTCAATGCTTGACCCTTTTGGACGCCCTTGTGCGGGTGGCTCACCAGGCTGATGCCCTGGGCGATCACATCGACGTTGGCCGTGATCTGGCCCGGGCCAATCGTGAGCGTGGCGCCACCGGCCTGCAGGGTGATGCTGTCTCGCTCCATCGTGATGCTGCAGCCCTCTGCCACTTCCAAGCGCACGCGCTTTTCCAGGTGCAGCCGGTGTTCGCCCTTGGCGGTTTCGCTGTAGTCGTCTTTGCTGAACTGGGTGCGGCAGGTGTCTGCCTGCTTGCTGGGGGCGGCCATGCGATCGCTGTACACGCCCACTAGCACGCAGCCCTGGCCCAGGTCGCCGCCCGTGGCCAGCACCATGCATTGCTCTCCCTTGACGGGCGGCCACCACTGGCTGCCCTTCTCGCCTGCAGCGCGGCCCGTAAACCATGGCAGCCAATCGGTTTCGTTGTCGCCGGTCTTGACGCGGCAGCGCGCGGCGGCCAGGTCAACAGCCGCAACCGTGCCCATGCGGACCACGTTGGCCAGTTGGCGCGATAGCTCTAGCGGGTTGGTTTCTGGGCTGGTGTTTGGGGGCATGCGGCCAGTGTCGGCCACGCGCGCGCGCAGGGCCAGCACCGGGCGCTGTGGCTACGGCTCTGACACTTTATGACGCTATATGCTCCAGTATGGTTTCCCGAATTAGCTCTGCATCGCTTTTGCTGATGCCCAAGAGCGGGCGGGCTGGATAGTCGTAATCTGGCCCACCTAGCGAAACCTTGTCTCTCTGCCCCCAATGGTGCACAGCAGCTATTCGTGCAGCCCGGTTAGAGAACTCCACCACCGCAGAAGATGGAGTTGCTCGGGCGCGCAAATGTCTTGCGGAGGCTAGACCTTGCATCATGCTTTGCGCCTTTTTTGCACGCGCCCGTATGCTGCCAGCACTATGGCGGGGCTTGACCTTCCCGATCACACGATCCCCAATCATCGTGCGAACCCCCCCGGCCTCCTTATCGTATCCAATGATCTTGCCGCCACTGCGCCTGTAGCTGCTCATCTCCAGCTCACGAACGCTGCCGTCTTTCTTCCGGTAAACATACCGAATGATGGGAGCTGCCTTGCGTTGGCGCTTTCGGCCTTCCCATTTCTCGCCATCAGGGCCGCGCTGGCTTCTCATGCGGCGAATGTTTTTTAGCCGTTCATCACGAGCGATCTGCAGGGTCAACCTACGGCGGCCCGCTGGCCCCAGCTTACGCAAGCAGCCTTCGGCCCAGCTCTCTATTTGTTCAAATTCAGCCATGGGGTGCAACTACAGAGCGAATCGCGCTTCTTCGGGCGGGGTTGGTATGTCCCATTCGGCCAGCATCTGGTCTTTCAGCCACAACTCCCAATGCTCGGGCTGGCGGTTAGTGCCGATTACCTGTGGCTCTGCGGGATGGTCGCAAGTCAAGCGCGTCGGGTGACTGGGGTCAGCGGTGACTATCACACGCTCAGTGACAGGCACGCGAATGCCTATATCGGCAGCGGCTGTGTTGAGCAATTCCACCTGAAACTCCAGGCCCGCATCCTGCGACGCAGGATTGAGAAGCAGCTCTGGCTGATTCACCCGCAGCCAGGCGATGAGCGGCACAAACAGCGCATCGGTGTGGCCGGTGAAGTCCAACACCGTCACATCGATGGTGTAGGTGTATTCAAACGACAGGCTCTTACCCATAGTCGTGACAGCTTTTCCTGAACTGGCCAGGATCACGAGGTTTTCAGGGTTGGCCTTGAGGTCAGGCACTGCGGCCTCAATGAGATTGCGCAGGCTTTGCAGCTTCCACATGCTGGGCACCTTTCCAGATGGTGTTTTTCCAATCGTCCAGCGCCTGCTTGGCCGCGTTGTACTGGTCTATGCAGCTGTTCAGCTCGCGGGTGGCGTCTTCGGCGTCGGCGGTGATGGCTGCAATATCGGCTGCATCCTCTGCCAGTAGTTCGGCTCGCGCTTCTTGAGGCCCAGCGCCGGCATGCTGGGCGGCTCGCTCAGCAGGTACTGCGGGGGCGGTGCAGCTGGTGGTGCGGACTGACAGCCGCTGACTGCCAGCACGCAAAGCGCGGTCGCGCTCTGCTTCAATAGTTTTTGCATGGTCTTTGCTCTCCTGTAATTCACGGGCAAGGGTCGCGGCTTGGTCGCGCAGCTGGTTGTCTGCGGTGCGGCTGGCCTCGCCCTGGCGGGCGGCCTCGGTGCGCTCAGCCGCTTGGCTCTTGGCATCGTCCTGCTGGGCGATCAGGTCGCGTGCTGCATAGCCCTTGCGGTATGTCCAGCCGTAGCCGACCCACAGTGCCGCAAGCAGCGCGGCGCAGACGATGACGGTGAGCCAGTCGATGACGCCGGTTTGCTTTTTCATGGCTTGAGGTCTTTCAGGCACATGGCCATTTCTCGATCACGGCGCAAGGCCAGGCCGCGCAGCTTGCGCCCCTTGGCCGATGCCCAGGCGGGCAGCTGGCGGCAGGCCGCCGCCACATCGCCGCCGCGCAGCAGGCGCAGCATGGTGCTGTGGTTGCCGTTTTTCAGGTACACAAAGCCGTCCTTTACGCCTGGCGCGCCGGGGCCGGTGTTGTAGATGAACGAGAGGAAGGCGGCCACGCTGTGGTTTGGCATGGCATCGCGCACATCGGCGGGCACCCAGCGCTCAAATATCTGCCAGGCCTCCTGTATGCCCTGCAGGGTGAGTGCATCGCATTCGGCGTTTGTGGCCACATCGCCCAGCTTTACGCCGCGCGTCCAGCCCTCGCAAATGGTGGGGATGGCCACCGGGTCGAGATAGGCAGGCAGCACCCGGCCCTCGTCTACCGGCAAGGTGGTGAGCAGGATGGCTGCAACGGCGCCCGCCACTGCGGTGGCGCCCTTGGCAATGATGGTGCCCTTGGGCACGTATGGCAGGGGTCTAGTCATCGGCCAACCCTCCGAAGTCGGTAACTGGCAGATCGGTCTGCTTGCTGCGCGTGGGCGGCGGGCTGACGATCACGGATGCGTCAGGGCTGGGCACGCCGTTGATCTTCTTGTTGTAGAACTGGATCTGCAGCTTGTGAATTTCCTCGGCGCGGCGGTTCGCTTCGGCGGCTTGCTTGCGGTCATCCTCGCGCCGGCGCTTGAGGAAGTAGTACTGCACGGCCAGGCCCGCGATACCGATGAACGCGCCGATGATCCCAAACACCCATTCGCTGCTCAGCAGTCCCCAGCCCACCAGCGCGCCGCCGCTGGTCAATGCAGTTTTGCCACCAGCCGATGCAATGGCCGCATCGCGTGCGGCTTCTTCGATGTTCATTTTTTGGGCCCCTTCCAGCTCCATGCCGTCCATGTGCAGGTGGCAAAACGGTCGATGGTGTTGGCGTTCAGAACTTCAAACCCGTAGTTCTCGGTCTTGGTGCCGCCCCACAGCTTGCTGGTGCGCACCAGCTGCCAGACGCCACCGGCGCAGGCCACGCGGATGCCCATCACCTGGCGGCCGATATCGGGGTTGCCCCATTCGCCGTCCAGCACCGGCAACCCGTTGCGATAGGCGATGTTCTCCAGGGGCATGCCCCACTTCTTGGCCAGCCAGCCGCAGCGGTTGCGGATGCCGTTGAAATTCCAGCGCGGCAGAAAGCTGCGGGGGCTGTACGGGGGCCAGTAGCTCACATGCTGGCCATCGTCGTGCACCACATCTTCATTGGGCGCTGGCATGCGCACATGCCGCCCATCAATCAGCGCCCAGTCGGAGCGGTCGCCGTTGATGCTGATGTTGTTGTCGTACCAGCGCAGCCAGCGCGGCAGCTGCTCTGCCTTGCGTGGCAGCAGTGCGGCGATGAACAGCCAGACGATGGGGGCGGTCAGGCCCAGCCAAAAGCGGAACATTGCAGGCTTGCGCGCGCTTTGCAGGCTGGCCAGCGCCTGCGCGTGCAGCTCAGCGGGCACGCCGGCCTCGGTCAAATAGGTTTGCAGCTTGTTCATCGTGTTGTCAGTCCCAAAGGTTGATGCGGTCTTGCACGGGCTGCGGGGCCTTGACCAGGCGCACGGGCATGCCCATGGGGATATCCATGGCCACCTTGGCCAGGCCCGGGTTTGCGGCAAGCGTGGCCTCTACGTGGCCCGCTGTGCTGCCCAGGTGACGATTCACCAGCGCATCGAGCACATCGTTTTGCAGCGCCCGCACGGTGATTGTGTTTTGCGTGCCGGTCATAGCAGCTCTGCAATCACGCGGGGCAGGCCCTGCAGGTCGGCGATGGCATGGCGCGTGCGGGTGTCGAGGCTGTCTTGCCGGATCTCCAGCGCGCTGCGCACCCGGCTTTCTTTGCCCGCGCCATCTGGCAGCGTGTCAATGTCGCGGTAGGCGCTGGCCAGCTGCGACTGCACATGCGATTGAATCGCCCGCAGGTAGTGCTTGAGCTTCACGCTCTGGCCGCCCAGCCGGGTGGCGGGCACATCGGCCAGGCTGGCATAGCCCAGCGCTACCTGCGCGGCCTGCCAGTCGGCCAGCTCTCTGTTGACACTGAGCATGGCTTCTTCCACGGCAAGCAGCAGGCGGGGCGGCGTCACGGTGCCATCGAGCCGGGCGTCTTCGCGCAGCTTCTCGCAGTTCACATCGGGCCACCAGCCGTCATTGGCCACCGATGGCTCGGCGCCCTTGATAGGCGGGTTGGCGACAGCGACAAAGGGCGAATTCACGGCGTCAGGCTTTCAGGGTGTTAGGTGTGGCGGTGGCCCAGGGCGTCAGGCGTCGGCAAATCAATGCTGCCTTTGCCCTGGGGCCGCCACGGCTCGCGGGGTGCGACTGGTGCGGCGATTGGGGGCGCTACTTTTTGTTAAGGCGCGCTTCCAATCGCTCAATGTCTTTTTTGACGCCTGCGCGCGCTGGATCAAGCTCCATAGCGCGCTGCAGGTACGGCAGGGCTGCGCTGCAGACTTGCAAGGTGCGGCCCTTGGCATCCATCGCAATGTCCTGGCTGTTGGTCTTGCCCAGCAGCGCCCAGCCTGCGGCCTTGTACAGCTTGGCCTTGATCTGGTCATGCATATCGGCCTCGGCGGTCAACTCCAGCACGCGCTGGGTGACTGCGATGGCGTCTTGATCTTTCAAGCGGCCAACCAGAACGGCGTCGGCGATTTCCTCGGCGACCACGCTGGGCATGTCGCGGTTGTAGTTGTCGGGCGGCTTGATGCCGCTGGCCAAGGCGTATTCGGCCAAAGGCATGGCGCGCACGTAGTCGCCGGCATCAATGGCCCAGATCAGGATGGTGGCCACCACTTCGTCTTGCGTACCTGGCTTGGTGTCAAACACGCCGGCCAGGTATGCATCGTATTCGGGCAGCATGGCGCGCTTGGCTTCGGCCTTGCGCTCGTTGGCCTTGATATCTTTCAGCGCGATGCGATGCTGGTGCAGCTGGGCAAGCTGCAGCTCGTAGGCGGTGCCGATGGTTTGGCCATGGGCGTCGGCGGCACTGCCAGCGCTGGCCGCCAGGGCAGCCATGGTGCGCATGTAGTGCGCTTGGGCTGGTGTCTGTCGCATGTGGATGTTCCCCGCTTGGTGTTGGTGGGCACCGGCCCGCTAAAGAGCGGCCTATTTTTTTAGCTGCCCATGGCAGGCCGGTGCGCTTGGGCTTAGGCCAGTTCGATGTTTTCGACCAAGCAGGCCTTCTCCAGGTTCTCGATCACGAATGCGTCGTTGGACGATTCAAACGTGGCGATGCGGTCTTTTTCCGGCTGGTCTTTGACCATGCGCCGGCGCGCGCTGGCCTGGTAGTAGATGGACAGGTTGTCCAGGCTGGTGATCAGCACGGCCTTGGGCGGGAAGTAAGGCACGGTGACAGCCTGCAGGCCGCCCAGGCGCTTTTGACTGACCACCAGGCTGCCGGCCAGCATCTCGGTGGGGGCGTTCTGGCCGTCCACGATGGGGAACAGCTTGTCATGCATCAGGTCGCGGCCCACGATGGCCACCAGATCGGCGTTTTCCGAGAACATGGCAGAAATCAGCGCGTGGCGGGCGTCATACACCAGGCCGTCCAGGCTTGCATAGTCGGCGTCGGCCAGCTTCACGCCTGCGGCATCGACACCCACCTTGACCTTGCCCGCCGTCTTGCCTTGCTGCATCACGCCTTGTGGGCGGTTCTCGCGCAGGTCTTGCAGCCAGCCCTTGTTAACGTCCTGCAGCAACGGGTTGGCCACTCGGTTGGTGGTCGCCGCCGCGCTGGTGCCGTTGAAGCCGATCATGATGCGGTCGAGCGCGCATTGCTGGATGATGGCGCCCGAAAGCAGCTTTTGGAAGTTCGGGAACTTGGCCCACATATCCAGCTTGGCGTAGCGGATAGCGGTGTCGTAGTTGGTCTGCACAGCCACGTACTTGTGGCTGTTCATGTCCGAGACATCGGTGGGCTTGCGCTCTTCGTCGCCGCTGGTGTCGGTGCGGCTGGCAATGGGGCCATTCACACCCAGGCCCAGGCGTTCGCCCATCATTTGATCCACCGGGGCGATGTTGATCTTGCCCAGGAACGAGCTGGATTCTTGAATGCGTTGCTCCAAGGTTTGCTGCACGCTGGGCGCGATGGCGAACTTGACGGCGGCGTCTGCCACGTTGGACAGACGGGCTTGCTGCGCCACGTAGGCGGTGTACTTCAGGCGGGTATCGTTGCGCATGGTTGCGTCCCTATAAAAACTGGTGTCGGTTGTTGGTGAGAGCGGCTATTGAGCGGCTGTAACTTGCTTAGCAGTCAGCCAGCTCCGAGGCATCCTTGCCGGTGGCAGGTGGGCGCTGTCCGCTGTGGTTCTCGGTGCCTTCGAGCTTGGCTTTCAGGGCATCGAAGTTTTGCTGCAGAGTGGCAAATGCATCGCCCTGCTTGTTGAACTTCTCCAGCAGCGCTGCATGTTCCTTGGCCTGGTTCTGCATAGCGTCTTGAGCTGCGCCCAGTGCTGCAATGGTGTTGGTGGCAAAGGTGGTGTCGCCCGCTGGTGGCTTGGCGGCCATCATTCCTTTGAAGCCGTCAACCAAGTCGTTGAACTTCTGCAGCATGGCGCTGGCGATGCCTTCGGCGTCACCTTCCAGGCCCAGATCGGTTTCGAGGGCTGCCGTGAACAGTGTGGATGGGTTGGTTTTGCGCTTGGCGAATGGGTTGGCATCGGGGTGTGCAGCAGAAAATGCAAGCACCTCAGTCCCCAGGCTTGCGGGGCTGTCCGTAACAGCCAGTCCGACCATGTAAGCCTGGCCGGATTTCGCAAAGTCGGGGTCGATTTCGATGCTGGTGAAGATCTTTTGCTTGGCTTTGTTCATGGCCACCAGTGCGGGCAGCGCCTCAACCTGGGCAAACAGCTCCATCTTTCCCTCGGCATTGGCCACGGCCTTGAGCGCAGTCACATCGCCCAGCGCCGCAAAGGCGCTGTCGGCCATCACGCCGCGAATGTGTTCCAGCCAGACGCGGGCCTGGTATTTGCCGGTGTTGTAGTTGGCGGCAGCCTGTTCGATCCAGCTGCGCTGGATGGTGCGGCCATCGGTGGTAGCGCCTTCAGTGGCAACTCGAAAGAATTTGCTTGGCATGGTGCGGCTCGGTTAAGCGGTTGTTGATCTATCGCTATGTTCCGCGCACCCTGTTTTTGTAGCAATCACCGCGCGCTGTGGCTGCGTTTCGGACAATTTGCACTTGTCGATTTCCGCGCGCGCGCGGCAGACACTGGCGGAATGAAAGTAGCACCGCAAAAGCCGCCAGCCAGCCCAGCGCCCACCGGCACCGCCGACAGTGGCGCGCCGGCGCGCGCCGTCAAACGCCTTGCCAAGTCGCGCAGCAAATGCGGGCCGCACATCACCACAGTGACGCCCGAGCAGGCGTTTACCGCTGCTGTTCTCAAAGAGATATCGCCCGAGGGGAAGGGTCTGCCCTTCGCGCTTGACGGCTTGCCCGCTGGCGAGTGCAGCGCCGTCACCGATGGCGGTGCCGGCCAGCGGCGCCAGGCCCGTGACCTGTATTGGCAGGGCTGGAAGCTGACCCACATCGCAGAAAAGCTGGGTGTAGCGCGCGCCACGCTGCACGGCTGGCACAAGGCCGAGCGCTGGGCAGAGGCCAGCCCCACGCAGCGCGCCGAGGGCGTGACGGAGACGCGCTACGCGCAGCTGGTTGCCAAAGAAGGCAAGACCGGTAGCGATTACAAGGAAATTGACCTACTCGGGCGGCAAATGGAGCGCTTCGCGCGCATCAGCAACTACCGCCAGTCGGGCCGCGAGCGCGATCTAAACCCGAATATTCTGTCGCGCAATGCCGCGCCCAAGGCCCAGCCCACCAAGAACTTCCTGACGCAGGAGCAGATCGAGCAGCTGCACGATGCATTCATTGAATCGTGCTTCAAGTACCAGCTCACCTGGTGGCAGAACAGCCACCAGCGCACACGCCAGATTCTCAAAAGCCGCCAGATCGGCGCCACCTGGTACTTTGCCCGCGAAGCGCTGATTGATGCGCTGGAGACGGGCCGCAATCAGATTTTCTTGTCTGCCAGCAAGGCCCAGGCGCACATCTTCAAGCAGTACATCCAGGCGTTTGTCTTTGAGGTCTGCCAAGTCGAGCTCAAGGGTGATCCGATCATTCTTGGCAACGGTGCCACGCTGTATTTCCTGGGCAGCAATGCGCGCACCGCCCAGGGCTACCACGGCAACTTCTACTTCGATGAGTATTTTTGGACTACCGACTTTGAGCGCCTGAACAAGGTGGCCAGCGGCATGGCCATGCACAAGAAGTGGCGCAAAACCTACTTCAGCACACCATCGAGCATTCAGCACGCGGCCTATGACCTGTGGAGCGCGAAGAAGTTTGCGCGCAAGTTCAAGACCGATATCGACATTACTCACGGCAAGCTGGCAGGGGGCTTCACGGGAGAAGACAAGGTTTGGCGCCACATCGTCAACATCTTGGACGCCGAGGCCGGGGGCTGCGATCTTTTCGACCTGGACGAACTGCGGCTGGAGTACTCCGACCCCGAGTTTGAAAACCTGCTGATGTGCGGCTTTGTGGATGACTCGTTTAGCGTGTTCCCGCTGGCGAATTTGCAGCCTTGCTTCGTTGATAGCTGGGAGGTGTGGAAAGACTTCAAGCCGTTCACGCAGCGGCCCTTTGGCTGGCAGCCGGTATGGGTGGGCTATGACCCCAGCCTGAACGGCGACAGCGCGGGCCTGGTGGTGGTAGCCCCGCCCGAGACACCAGGCGGCCCGTTGCGCGTGCTGCACACCCGCCAACTGCGCGGCCTGGACTTTGAAGCGCAGGCGGCCGAGATCAAAAAGGTCTGCGACACCTATAACGTGCAGCAGCTCACGATTGACCAGACCAGCATCGGCAACGCCGTCTACCAGCTGGTGGTGAAGTTCTTCCCGGCTGCGCGAGGCATCAACTACAGCGTGGAAAGCAAAACCATGCTGGTGATGAAAGCCCTGCAGGTCATCAAGTCCAAGCGCCTGCAATGGGATGCCGGCGTGCACCGTGAGCTGGCGGCCTCATTCATGGCCATCAAACGCGAGATGACGGCCAGCGGTCGCAGCGTGACTTACGCGGCGGGCCGCAGCAAAGACACCGGCCACGCCGATCTGGCATGGGCGTGCATGAACGCGCTCAGCAACGAAGCGCTGGAAGTGGGCACCGGCCTGGCCACGCCGCAAACGCAATCCTTTATCGAGGTCTATCCCTAATGAGAAAACGCAAACCCGCGCAGCATCAGCGCACGCCGGCAGTGGCCGCCATTTCTCCCGCGCCAGTCACCCAATCAGGCCAGCAGTCCAACGTGGAGGTGTTCAGCTTTGGCGATCCCGAGCCGGTGATAGGCGGCATCAGCGCGCTGATGGAGTATGCCGAGTGTGTGCAAAACGGCGATTGGTACGAGCCACCCGTCAGCCTGGCCGCCCTGGCCCGCCTGCTGCGCGTGGGCGCGCACCATGAATCTGCCCTGCGCTGCAAGGTCAACATCCTGGCCAGCACATTCATTCCCACCCAGTGGCTCAGCGCCGCCGACTTCAAGGCCATGGCGTTTAACTTCTGCGTGCTGGGCAACGGCTATCTGGAGTGGCGAGAAAACCAGCTGGGTGACAAACTGGTACTGCGCCACGCCCTGGCCAAATACATGCGGGTGGGCATCGAGCCTGGACGGTTCTTTTTCGTGACGGATCTGCAGTCGCCGCACGAATTCAAAGCCGGGTCTATCCTGCACCTGCGCGAGCCCGATCTGCATCAGGAAATTTACGGCGTTCCGGGCTACCTGGGCGCCATGCAGTCCGCCCAGCTCAACGAAAGCGCAACCCTGTTCCGCCGCCGCTACTACAACAACGGATCGCACGCCGGCTTCATCCTGTACGCGACTGACCCGGCCCAAAGCCAGGGGGACATTGACGCCCTGCGCAAGCAGCTGACCCAGACGAAGAACGGCGGCAACTTCCGCAACGTGTTCTTCTATGCGCCAGGCGGCAAGAAAGACGGCCTGCAGCTGATCCCCATCAGCGAGGTGGCCGCCAAAGATGACTTCTTGAACATCAAGAACAGCAGCCGCGACGATGTGCTGGCCGCGCACCGGGTGCCGCCGCAGCTGATCGGCATGCTGCCAAACAACACGGGCGGCTTCGGCGATGTGGAAAAAGCTGCAACGGTTTTTGCGCGCAATGAGATCACCACCCTGCAGAGCGACATAGCCGGGTCGATCAACGAGCAGGCCGGCAGGGAGGTGGTGCGCTTCAAGCCTTACAAGCTGGACGAGAGCCAGGCCGCCCAGTAGTTCCAGCCCGACCCGCCACCCAGCACAGCGCAGCGCCCAGCACCAGGCCGCGCCCAGGCCCGGCACCAGGAGCCACAGCCCGGCCCGCACGCCCAGCCCGCCCCCACGCCCCAGCACCACAGGCCCGCCACAGCGCGGGCCTTTGCATGGGCGCCCCACCCCTTGCCCCAGCGCACGCAGCCCCACAGCGGCCCGCAGGCGCAGCCCCTGGCCCACGCACGGCCCCCCAGGGGCACCCCCGCCCCCGGCCGCCCTGCCCGCCCACCCCCTGCATACCCCCGCTGCGCGCGGTCGAGACCCCGCCGCGCCCGCTTGCTTAATAGGTCGCAATCGTCGGCACCGCCGACCATGCCGCTTTCCAGCACTGGCGGGGCCTGGCGGGGCATTTTTACCCCCGGTTTAAGTGTCGGGAAACGTCGGGTTTCGTAATGTGGGAACAACGGCGCCGCGCCGACTAGAAAGGTATCTCTTTTTCCAGCGATGCAAGCAGGTCAGCGGGTATGCCGGTCGAGGATTTCAAGCCATGCGTCGGCGGTGCTTCGGGTGGCTCAGTCTGCGAAATAGACGGTAGGTGGTTCATCAGCGCGTTGCCGGTCGAGCTTGTCCGGTACCGCTCCCACATCTCTTCTTCTGTCTCCGGCACCGACAGCTCAACAAGCGAACCAGGTATGCATATCGCTTCTGGGTGTTCGTCTTTGATGTGTTCTTCAGTGCAGCGGAATCGGGTTGTCTTCCACTTCCCAAAGACCTGGATCTTCCAAAAGTACTGTTTCTCAAGCTTCATGATGGCCTCCTGTAACACTGTTTATTTATACAGTATTTTCGAAGTCCCCGAAGTGCGCACTAACAGCTATTCACTGCTTGCGGCCGGTGATTTGAAGTGATCCAAAAGACAGTTTTCCGCCAAAAATCAAGCACTGGCGAGCCTCTCAATCGTTGGCCTATACCTAGGCCTATAGAGTTCCAAAACCCCCTGCAATCCGCATGCCTATTGGCTCTATGGCTCCCTGAGCTTCCGCCAGAACAGCAAAAGCACCCCACCGAGGGTGCTTTTTCGTTAGCGGCTCCAGCCACTCCCGCCCAAATCACCAGTTGTGCGTATAGCTCGCCGTCAAGGTCGCACCGGCTGCCGGCAGGCGGCTGTCGTTCTTGCCGCTGCGCATCAGCTGGCTGTAGAGCGGCAGGTAGTAGCGGTTGAAGAGGTTCTGCACCCCGATGGTCAGCTGGTTCTTGTTGTCGAACTGGTAGCGGCCCACCACATCGACGCTGTAGTAGCTTTTGACATCGGCCCGGGCGAACTGGGTCTTGCCATCGGCCAGGCGGTAGTCGCGTGCGCCAAACCAGTTGAACTGGGTGCGCAGGCTCCAGCGGCCGCTGGGGTTGTACTGCACATAGCCGGTGATCTTCAGCGGCGGGATGCGGTAGCCTGTCATGCGCTGATCGCTGCTGGCGCCTGGGGGCGTCTCGCGGCCCTGCATCCAGGTGACGGTGCCGCCGGTGGACCAATGGTCGGCATAGTGGTCTGCGGTCAGCTCGACACCGCGAATGCGTTCGCGCGTGCGCGTCAGGTGCAGGCCGTTGTTGAAGGACTGCACGGCGCCCAGGTCCGAGCGCGAATGGAACAGCGCCAATGTTGCCATGGAGTCGCCGAAGCTGCCGCGCCAGCCGATTTCATAGTTGTCGGTCTTGACCGGTTCCAGCTCGGAGGCATTGATATCGAACTTGGCCCCGGCATTGCGCAGCTGCAGGCCCACATCGGGCAGGTCAAAGCCCTGGCTGAACGAGGTGTAGAACTCGTGGTTCTTCCAGGGTTTGAAGGCCAGACCGAGGTTGTAGAGCACCGCGTCGTAGGAGACCTTGCCGCCCGCCACCGTGGCCGGGTTGGGCAGGCGCGACTGCGACAGTGGCTGAAAATCGTCAAAACTGGCCTGCGATTTCTCATAGCGCAAGCCGCCTTCGGCGGACCACTGGTCGCTGAACTTGTGCTGCAGCTGACCAAAGGCGCCCGCGCTTTTGACGGTGACCCAGGGCATGTAGATGCGCTGACCGGTGGGCTGGAACACCAGACCGCCACTGGCGTCATAGACAGCGGCGTCAAACGTATCGAGCGGCATGTTGCTGCGCTCCTGGATGTAGTCCGCGCCCCAGACCAGCTTGGTGGTCTTGTCTTCGCCGATCGGCGTGGTGATGGTCAGGCGGCTGCCGAACACCTTGTTGTTCTGCATCACCTGGTCGACAAAATTGCCCCGGTTGCTATTGCTGCGGGCATCGAAGGGCGCAAAGCGCACGTAGTTGTCACGGCCATAGACCATCGCACTCAGGGAGCTGCCCCCCAGGTCCTTGTGTTCGTAGCTGGCGCTCAGCAAGGTGTTTTCCACCTGGTTCTGGTCCGCCAGTTTCAGCACCCGGATGGCGCGGGCCGCCACCGAACCCAATGGCGCCTGGTTGACGCTGGGGTCGTTGGCATAGTCCGACTTCTGGTGCGCACGCAGGTGGCTGGCCGCCAGCTGGATGCGCTGGTCCCCATCGATGCGAAAGCCGATCTTGCCGCCCAGGCTATAAGTGTTCGAGTCGAACAGATCGCCCTGGCTGGCATCCGGCGCGATACGGTCGCCGTGGCCGTCAAAGGCACCACCGATGCGGCGTGCCGAGATATCGACCTCGTAATCGACAACATCGCCGGCCCCCGACAGATAGTGCTGCACCTGGCCGCCCAGGCCGTCACCACTCAGGCGCGAGAGCGAACTGTCAAAACCCACCGTGGTACGCGCCACCGGCTTGCCCCCCACCGGGCGGGTGGTGACCGATATCACGCCCCCTGTCGCACCGCTGCCATAGATGGCATTGCTGCCGCGCAACACCTCGACCCGCTCGATGCGGCTCATCTCCACATTGACCAGGTTGCGCGCCGTGTCGCGGTTGGTGTTGAGCGGGATGCCATCGACCAGCACCAGCACATTTCTGCCGCGCAGGGTCATGCCGAAATCACTCAGATTGCGGCTGGAGTCCGCCATGCCCGGCACGCTCTTGGCCAGCAGGCTGTTCAGGTTGGCCGAGGTGGCGCGCAGGTCGTCCAGCTCCTCCCCTTCGATCACCGTGACCTGGCGGGTCGGCTGCATCAGCGAGCTGTCGGAGCGCTGGTCGGTCACCACCACGACGGGCAGCTGGTGGCTGGCCTCAGCGGCTGCAGCTACGGCGCCGGCTGGCGCAACAACCTCCGCTGCCGGTGCAGTGCCTGCCACTGGAGGCTGAGGGGCCGCTGGCATGCGGACCTGCAGCGCCCCACCGGTCAGCGTCTGCACCTGCAGCGCCGATCCCTCCAGCGCCTTGCGCACCGCCTGCTCCGCCGTCCAACTGCCCTGGATAGCGGCACTGCGCTGGCCTTGCAGTACGGCGGGGTCGGCAACGATGCTGCGCCCGGTCTGCTGGCCAATGCGGGTCAGCGTATCGGCCAGGCTGCCCGCCGGAATGTCGAGCTGCACCGCAGCGGCCTGGGGTGCATCGTCCGCCCGGCTGGTGGCAGGCGCCAGCGTGCAGGCCAGCACGGCAGCCAGGGCCAGCGCATGGAGGGGCGAGTGTGCGGCGCAGCTGCGCACGGTCAATGGGGCGCCGTCATGGCGGCGCTGGAGAGGGGAAGTCGTCACGGCAGAAGTTCCTTTTCGCTGGGTACTGTTTAACCAGTGCGCCGAGACTAAAAAACCCCTCATCTATTTGCACCAGGCACCGCATCGGGGTTGGCCGCGATCTGCGCGTCAGACCTTCTCGCCAATGCGGATCAACGGCCCCCAGCGCTGGATCTGCAGCGGCAGCATCTGGCTGAGCGTGGTCAGCAGCGCATCCACATCCAGCCGGAAGATGCCAAACACCCGCAGCTCCGCCACCGCAGGGGCCACGCGGATATAGCCAGAAAAATAGGCCTGCAGCGCCTGGGCCACATCGGCCAGCGGCCAGTCATCGACGGCGAGCATGCCCTGCTGCCATGCGGCGCGCTGCACCGCATGGCCGCCCAGCGCCTGGAGCCGATGGGCAGTGAAACGCGCACCCTCCCCGGCATGCAGCAGCGTCTGCGCTGCCTCACGGGGCCGCAGGGTCAGCCCCTGGTCCAGCGCCACCATTTCCGTCCGGTCCGCATACAACCTGCCCATCACGCGGCCGGCATCGAGCAGTGCCACGCCATCGCGGGTGTGGATCTGCAACGGGGACGCGCCTGCAACGGCGCGCGTGGCGATCAGGGCCCCGGCCCGCAGCTGCAGCACGGTCACGCCGGCCGCATCGTGCACATCGACGGCGGAGCGGGCATCCAGCAACACGCTGGTGCCATCGGCCAGCATGAATTCACGGCGCTCACCGGTGCCGGTGCGCCAATCAGCCATCAGCTCGCCCAACGGCGCCAGCCGGTCTGCGACCAGTGCGGTGGCCACGCCGAGCCCGCTCAACGCCAGCGCGCCGCGCAGGACCCGGCGGCGGCGGGTCCGGACCAGCGCCTGCATGGCCGCCTGTGCATGCAGGCCCTGGGTATGGGCCTGCAGATGGCGGACGGCGGTCAGCGGTTCGGCCAATGCCGCGCGCACACGCTCCCATGCGGCCTGGTGCTGCGCGTCCTGCTGCAGCCAGCGCGCAAAAGCCTGGTGGTCGGCCGCGCTCATCGTTTCGGCCTCATGGCGCACCAGCCAGTCGACGGCGGCGTGCAGTGCGGGGCTGGGGAGTGGGGTGGCGCTCATGGCACGCTGCGTACGCATTGCAGCAGGGCCCGCCGCATATGGCGCTCGACAGTGGCCAGCGAGATGCCCATGTGCGCGGCAATGTCGGGGTAGCGCATGCCCTCCAGCCGCGACAGCAGAAATACCGTCTTGACCGGCAGCGGCAGCGCAGCCAGCGCCCGGTCGATCTGGCAGATGACCTCGACCAGCATCGCATGGCTTTCGGGGGACAGCGCCACCGCCTCGGGCAGATGGCGCAGCGTGTCCTCGTAAGCGGCTTCCAGATCCTGGCGCTGCCAGAGCTTGATGAGGATGCGTTTGGCCACCGTCGACAAAAAGGCACGCGGATGGTGGATATCGAGCGTCTCGCCTTCAGCCGCGCTCCCTTTTTCCGTCAACTGCAAAAAGGTTTCCGACGCCACATCCTCGGCCTCGCTGTGGCTGGATGCGCGCAGCATCAAGCGCCCGCGCAGCCATGCGTGGTGCTGGCGAAAGATGGTTTCCACCTCGGTGTGGAGCGGAGGCTGTGGCATGGGCAACCCGGTGAGGAACGCGAACAACCGCAAGATCATAATTGATAATGATTCTTCTTTCCCCAAAAAGGCAGTGCCTTCAGTGGCAGCTGGCACCACCGCCTCCCCGCACCTGCGCCCCGCGCTGCGGTGTGGCTGCGGTGTCGTTGCAGCCCACATCTTGAGCGCCGTCAATCGCTTCAACTGAAGCAAGTCTTTTCATAAAAAATGTCAACCATGCGCCCGCATGAAGATGTTTGACATTGCCCTGTTTTCGCTGCGATTTCGCCCTACTACGATGCATATCCATATTGAATAAATTTATTTCAAATAGGAATGCAATGAACGGCTTCAGAATATCGATGGCCCATTCTCTGGGCCTGGGATGTGCGGTCGCAGCACTTCTCAACCCCTTGGCGGTCCAGGCGCAAACGGTGCCGGTTGTGTCATGCAGCACGGACCCCGCCATATTCAATACCGGGATTGACGGCAGCAACGGCTACAGCATCAACAGCCCCAAGCTCCCGCTGGGGAGTCTGGATGCGCACTGGTCCATCGCCCCGGCACCTGGCGATATCACCACACCTGCCGCCGCTGCAGCGCTGAGCTATGCCCAAGGCCCGGTCGACCGCCCCGGTGCCGGCAATGGCGCCTGGGTGCAATCGCCGTTTGGCAACGCCCAGTGGATCGGGGTGCAGTATGGCCGAAGCTACTACGTCTACCAATACCGCTTCACGATGGATCCAGCCGTGGACCCGGACAGTTTCAACCTGAGTTTGAGTCTGTATGTGGACAACCAGGTCAAACGCGTTTTGGTGAACGACACCGTCTTCGATTACACCAACAATGGCGCCATTCTGGGCGTCGGTGGTTTCACGGCTGCAGGCAATGTGCCGGTTGTTCTCAATAATGGCTGGAAGACCGGCACCAACACCATCTACGTCGTCGTCGGCAACCAGGGAGACCCCTCGGGTCTGCTGGTGCAGTCGAGCGGCACCGCCTCTTGCTCGCCGCCGCTGTCGGTGGCCAAAAAAGCGGTCAATAGCGACGGCAGCGCCTACACCGGCCTGGCCAGCGCCAATAGCCCGGTGTTCTACGACATCACGGTGACCAATGCCAGCACGCGCGACGCCAGTGGCACCCGCCTGCGCGATACCCTGCCCGATGGCCTGCAGACAGCGGCCAGCACCTGGAGCTGCAGCCGCCCCGCGGGCAGCGCTGCCGTGTGCCCCGTGCCTGCGAGCGGCGTCTTTCCGCTCGATACCGTCCTGCCGGCCCTGCCGGCAGGCAGCGCACTGGTGTTCCGCGTCAACTCGCGCTACAGCAACCCGCTGCCCGCAGGCGCCACGGTCATCACCAACACCGCCACCATCGAGCCGCCTGCCACCAGCACCCTCAGCTGCGATGCCCGTGAAGGCTTTCCAACGCCTTGCAGCGCCTCGGCATCGGTGGCCACCAGCCCGCTGCTCAGTGTGACCAAGACGGTGGACGCCACCGGCCCGCTCTACCCGGGGCAAACGGCCACCTACACCGTGACGGTCAAGAACGAAGGAGCAGCCGAGCTGACCGGCGTTGCACTCAATGACACGTTGCCTGCCGGATTTGCGTCGGCCACCTGGAGCTGCCAGTCACCGGTCGGCAGCCTTGCGGTCTGCCCACAAGCCAGCGGCAGCCTCGCGGCAGGCGGTGTGCTGAGCCAGACCATCGCCAGCATGCGCGCCAACGCCAGCCTGGTCTACACCGTGGTCGCCACGGTGGGCAGCATCGCCACCCGCATGGACCAGGTCCTCAACACTGCCGGCGTGGCAGCCAGCAATGCCGAGTGGCTGTGCTACAACCCAACCAGCGCGCAGACCCAGGCCAAGCCCTGCAGCGCATCGGCAGCGGTGGATCTGTGGCCCAACGCCTTGCTGCAACTGAGCAAGACGGCGCAGGCAAGTGCTGCGGTGTATGCCGGCCAGCCGGTGAACTACACGATCACGGCACTCAATGCAGGCCAGGTGCCCGTCACCCAGGCCCATATCACCGACCCGCTGCCCGCCGGCCTGGACAACGCCAGCTGGACCTGTACCAGCAGCGGCGCCGCTCCTTGCGTGCCCGCCAGCGGCACCGGTGCAGTGGATGTGACGGTCGCATCGCTTGCCGCCGGTGACAGTGTCACGATCGAGCTGGCCACCACCGTCAGCGCGCAGCCCCCTGCCAGCCTGGTCAACACAGCCTCGTTGGCGGTGGGCGAAGCCAATGCGCAATGCACAGGCAACACCGCGCAGCCTTGCATCGCCTCCGCCACCGTTGCCACCACCAACCCGCCTGTGCCCCCACCACCCCCGCCTGTGCCCACCAGCGTGGAACCTGTTCCCAGCCTGCAGCAATGGAGCCTGGTACTGCTGACCTTGCTGACCGGCGGCCTCGGCGCCTGGCGCATGCGTTCGCGCGGCCAGCGCATCGGCTAAGCGCTTAACCGATGATCGGGGTGCGCAGGCGCAGCGCCCCCGCCTTCCCCCTTCTGGAACCTTTGGACCTGACCCACCACATCCTGGGTCGTCTTATTGGAAATGAGATTCATTTCTATTTTTTGATAAGATCGCGCCTTCGCTGCAAGCCAGCCCCTGTCCCGCACCATTGCCGGGCGCATTGTTGGGGCCCCTTTCTGCAGCCCCATGGCCAAGGTGTCCTCTCGTGCTTGCGAGCTATTACGCAGAACTGCTGAACTTCTTCTCCCGCTCGCTCAATGACCGGCAGGCGGCGGCCGATGTCGTGCAGGAAAGCTATGCCCGTGTTTTGGCACTGCAGGCGCGCGAAGTAGCCGTCAGAGACCTGCGGGCACTGCTGTTTCGCACCGGCAAGAACATCGTCATCGACGAAGCCCGGCGCCGCCAGGTCGATGCCCAGCTGCTGCAAACCCTGGCGCTGGTGGCGGCTGACGACGCCCCGTCCACCGAGCGCGTCATCGCCAGCCGCCAGCAGCTGGAGCTGCTGGTGCGCCGCCTCACTGCCATGCCGCGCAAGCGCCGCGAGGTGTTTGTACTGGTGCGCATCTATGGCTTCAGCCATGCCGAAGCGGCCGCGCACATGGACATCAGCATCGCCTCGGTGGAAAAGCATGTGGTGCGCGCCGTCTGCGACTGCATGGGGCTGGACACCTGATGGCAGCGGCCAGCACCGGGGCAGACCCCCACCGCAAACATCTGGAATACGCCTTGCTGCTGATCGCCCGCCAGCACGCGGGCGATGCCGCCACCGCCGAG
This sequence comes from Comamonas sp. SY3, assembly GCF_041730275.1. NCBI lineage: Bacteria > Pseudomonadati > Pseudomonadota > Betaproteobacteria > Burkholderiales > Comamonadaceae > Comamonas > Comamonas sp. SY3. Next base: position 92,359 of record NZ_JBGTYN010000006.1, read on the forward strand.
ACCGCCAGCCAGACCTTTGCACGCTGGCGGGCCCAGTCGGCCGAACACGAAGCCGCCGCCCAGCGCGCGCTGCAAGGTTGGGGCGCGACCGAAGCCCATGCGCTGCAAGCCGACTTTGCGCTGCCCGCCAGCCAGGCCGAGCGCAGCCGCCAGCAGCGCCGCCGCAGCCTGTCGCTGCTGGGCACGGCGGGGCTGGTCAGCCTGCTGGGCCTGGGTGGGCGTTGGTACTGGCAGCAGCCGCTGGCACGCATGGCGCTGCATACCGGCCATGGCCAGATGCTGGCCCAGAACCTGCCCGATGGCTCGCACCTGGATCTGGCGCCCTCCACGTCCGTAGAGGCCGTGCTGTACCGCGACCGCCGCGTGCTGCAGCTGGCGCGCGGCGAGATACGCCTGGATGTGGTGCACGATGCCCAGCGCCCCTTGGAAGTGCAAACACCGCTGGGCAGGGTGCAGGTGCTGGGCACCGTGTTCTCGGTGGCACTGCGCCCATCCGGCCTGCAGGTCAGCGTGGCCCAGGGCCGCGTTGCCGTCTGGGGCCTGGACAGCGATGCCAGCCAGGCCGCCGATGTGGTGCTGGCCGCCGGCGAGGCCGCGCGCCTGGATGCGCAAGGCGCGCTGCACACCAGCAGCGTCAACCGCCAGGATGTGGGCGCCTGGCGCGATGGCTGGCTGGTGTTTGACCACACGCCGCTGCCGGAGGTACTGAGCCGCTGGAACGACTACCTGGAGCGCCCGCTGCAGCTCGATACTGCCGGCGGCCTGCAGTCGCTGCACCTGACCGGCAGCTTCAAGCTGCGCGACCCGGCCATCTTTGTCGCCAGCCTGCCGCGCTCGCTGCCCGTGCGGGTGGAGCGCCTGCCCGATGGCAGCAGCCTGATTCGCCGCCGCTAGTCGGGTTGCCGTGCGCGTGGATGAACAGCGCCAAACAGCCTGCCACCCACCTCTCTCGAAATTTTTGTCCGGTATATCGCCGCTGCTACGTCTTCACTGGGACAACACCCTAGAAAGCATACGCATGTCCCGAGATCTGCCACTTCCCTGCAGCCCGTCCCGCCGCTCCGCAGCGCCGGCCACTGCCCAACGCCGCCAGCCTGTCATCGCGCTGGCCTGCAGCCTGGCCTGTGCCGGCTCGCTGGCCCTGCTTGCCTTGCCCGGCCCGGTGCATGCGCAGCCGGCAGCCGCCCAGACGGCCATGGCAGCCACCCAGAGCCTGAACATGCGAGCGCAGCCGCTGGGCCAGGCACTCAATGCACTGGCACGCACCTGGGGCGTGGCCATTTCGGTGGATGCCGCCCTGGTGCAAGGACGCCAGGCACCAGCGCTGCAAGGCAGCCTCAGCCTGCAAGCGGCGCTGGCCCAGGTGCTGGCCGGCAGCGATCTGGAGGCCATGCCCGCCGGCGCGGCCATCACCGTGCAGCGGCGCAGCATCGCTTCCCACACCTTGCAGGAGGTGCTGGTTACCGCCCAGGCCGAGCGCACGGAGGCCACCGAAGGCAGTGGCTCCTACACCAGCAGGCGCGTGTCGCTGGGCAAGGGCCAGGATGTGCGCGAGACACCGCAGTCCATCACCGTGATGACCCACCAGCTGATCGAGGACCAGGCACTGAGCACGGTTGGTGAGGTGATGCAGCAGGCCACCGGCGTGACGGTGGACTACGCCGGTGCCGGCGGCCTGGGCGGTCAGGCCACGCGTTTTCTCTCGCGTGGCTTTGAGATTGGCAATGTGCAGATCGATGGCGCCAGCGTCGATGCCTTCAGCCAGCAGCTGTTTGACCCCAACCTGGCGATGTACGACAGCGTGCAGATCGTGCGCGGCGCCAATGGCCTGTTCAGCGGCAATGGCGAGCCCGGTGGCGCCATCAACCTGGTGCGCAAGCGTCCCACAGCCCAGCGCCAGATCCAGGCCTCGGCCAGCCTGGGCAGCTGGAACCGCAAGCAGCTGGAGCTGGATGTGGCCGGCCCCTTGAACAGCGATGGCAGCGTGCGCGGCCGTGCGGTGCTGGCCCATACCGACAAGGATTTTTTCTACCGCAGTGCCGATTCCAAGAACAGCCTGCTCTACGGCATTGTCGAAGCCGATCTCAGCCGCGACACCAAGCTCAGCTTGGGCGCCAGCTACGACAAGCTCAGTGCCACACCCTGGCGCGAAGGCATTCCGCGCGCCCCCAATGGCGATGATCTGCACCTGCCGCGCAACACCGCACTGATGGCCGGCTGGAGCCACTACGACAAAAGCGCCAAGGAGCTGTTTGCCCAGCTCTACCAGCAGCTGGCTGGCGGCTGGAAAGCCAAGGCTCAGCTCAATTACCAGAAGGTGGACAGCGACAGCCGCCTGGCCAGCCTGAGTGGCGCCGTCGATCCCGCTACCGGCCTGGGCGCAAGCTGGACCGGCTTCTCCAATGACTTCCGCTCGGACAAGAAGAGCGTGGACCTGAATATCAGCGGCCCCTTCTCGCTGCTGGGCCGCAGCCACCAGCTGCTGCTGGGCGCCGACTGGGCCAAGATCCGCGATGACCAGGACACCTACTACTCCGAGATGGAGACGGACGAGTCGCTCACCAATGTCTATGGCTTTGATCCCGACAAGATTCCGCATGCGGTCAGCGAGCGCAAGAGCCGCAGCTACCCCGGCTATGGCGCCACGCAAAAAGGCCTGTATGGCCGCGTCAACCTGAGCCTGACCGACAAGCTCACCGCCATCGTAGGCGGGCGCTATGCCAGCTACTCCAACGTCACGCCCTACTTCAACTACAACGCCGATGGCTCGCTGCGCTCCAGCGGCAAAATCTACTACCAGGAAAGCGGCATCCTCACGCCCTATGCCGGCCTGGTCTATGACCTGGACAACCGCTGGACGGCGTATGGCAGCGTCTCCGAGATCCACAAATCCCAGGCCAGCAGCCTGCAAGGCCCGCTGCCGGGCACGCCGCTCGATCCCATCAAGGGGCGCAACTTCGAGCTGGGTGTCAAGGGCGAGCTGGCCGGCGGCAAGCTCAACACCGCCTTTGCGCTCTACCGCATCGAGCGCACCGGCGAGGCCGCGCGCGACCCGCGCTACCCCGACACCGATGTGGGCGATCTGGGTCTGAGCTGCTGCTACATCGCCCAGGGCAAGATCGTCAGCCAGGGGGTGGACATGGAGATCTCGGGCCAGCTGGCGCGCGGCTGGCAGCTGTTTGCCGGCTATACCTACAACCACAACCGCAACAAGAGTGATGCCGAGCAGCTGGTCTACAGCACCATCACCCCCAAGCACCTGCTCAAGCTCTGGAGCAGCTACCAGCTGCCCGGCGACTTCTCGCGCTGGACGGTGGGCAGTGGCGTGACCGTGCAAAGCACCACCTATGCCAGCGGCACCGCCTACCCTTACAACCCGGCCACCGGCAAGTTCGACAGCGAAGGCGTGCCCTACAAGTTCACCCAGGCCGGCTACGCGGTCTGGAACGCCAGCCTGCAGTACCGCATCGACCGCCACTGGTCGGCCACGTTCAACCTGAACAACCTGTTCGACAAGACCTACTACAAGACCGTGGGGAGCTCGGGCAGCGGCAACTGGTATGGCGAGCCCCGCAGCGTCAAGCTGACCTTGCGCGGCAGCTTCTAAATGCCCGGTACCGTCCCCGGTACGGCGCGCCAGCCAGGTTGGCGCCAGACCATGTCCTGGCTGCACACCTGGGGTGGCCTGGTCTGCGGCTGGCTGCTCTGCGCCATCTTTGTGACCGGCACCTTGAGCGTGTTCCGCGAGCCCATCACGCGCTGGATGCAGGCAGCGCCTGCCAACGGGCCACCTGGCGCCGCGCTGGGCTTGCAGGACCGGCTGCAGGCCCTGCACACGGCTGAGGACTATCTGCAGCAAAGGGCGCCGCAAGCCCGGCAGTGGCAGATCGATCTGCCGGCCCGCGCGGGCGATGCCCTGCAGCTGTCTGCACGCGGGCCGGACGGCGTGCTGCAGGCTGCACTCGACCCGGCCAGCGGCGCACCCCAGGCGCTGCCACCCATCCGCCAGACCGAAGGTGGTCGGCACTTCATGTCCTTCCACTACTCGCTGCAAGGCGGCCTGGCGGGCTTTTGGGTGGTGGGTGTGGTGTCCATGGGCATGATGGCGGCGCTGGTCTCGGGCCTCATCGTGCACCGGCGCATTTTTCAGGATTTTTTCTGCTTTCGCCCCGGCAAGGGCCAGCGCTCCTGGCTGGATGCGCACAACGCCTCGGCCGTGCTGACCCTGCCCTTTCTGTTCATGATCGTCTACACCGGGCTGGCCTACTTCTACACCAGCTACATGCCGCATGCGCTGCAGTCGCTCTATGGCGAAGACCGCCAGGCCTACAGCCGCTACCAAACCGATCTGAACGCGGGCACACAGGCCGCGCGCCCGGATCTGCCACCAGCCGGCCCCCAGCTGGCCCAGCAGCTGCAACTGGCGCAGTCGCTGCTGCGCCAGCCAGTGGCATCCATTGCGTTGCAGCACCCGCCGCAAGGCCCGGCCAGCCACCGCTTTACGGCACAGCTGGCGGATAGCGCCGATTCCAGGCGCATGCATAACCTTGCCGAGCATGTCAGCATCGCTGCCGACACCGGTGAGGTGCTGCAGGCGCCGCCTCGGTCCGAGCCAGCCGCCAGCGCCCGCGATGTGCACCGGGTCATCGAGGCGCTGCACATGGCCCGCTTTGGCGGCTGGACCATGAAATGGCTGTACTTTGTCTGCGGGCTGGCCGGCACCGCCATGGTGGCTACAGGCCTGCTGCTGTTTGCCAGCAAACGCCGAACCCGCAGCGACCATGGCTGGGGCCGGGCCACACCTGCCGTCTACCGCTGCATCGATGCGCTGAACATCGCAGCGCTGGCCGGCACCTCGCTGGCCTCCATCGGCTACCTCTACGGCAACCGCCTGCTGCCACTGGCCATCGAGGCCCGGGCCAGTGCCGAGATACGGCTGTTTTTTGCGCTGTGGGCTCTGAGCCTCTTGCATGCGCTGCTGCGCCCCGCGCGCTCGGCCTGGCAGGAGCAGCTCTGCGCCCTGGCTTTGCTGTGCATGGCCCTGCCGCTGCTCAACGCCGCCACCACGGGCCAGCACCTGCTGCTCTACCTGGCCCAGGCCGATGGCCTACGCGCCGGGGTGGAGCTGACCAGCATCGCGCTGGGCCTGCTCGCCGCCTGGGGCGCCTGGCGCCACCGGCTTTCAACACACACCACGCCCCCCACCCGCGCCGCCCGGCCCGGGCCCCGCCAAGGAGCACGCGCATGAACGCCCCTGCCAAAGTGGTCACTGCTCCACAGCCCTGGCGTCATGCCATGCGGCTGGGCTTGCGCATCAGCCTGGCGGCTGGTGGTGGCTACCTGCTCACCGGCCTGGGCTGCGCAGTGCTGGCGCAAGCCCTGGTGCTGGCGGGCCTGCTCGCGCCGGCGCATGCGGTACTGCTCAGCACCCTGCTGGGTTTTGTGCTGTACACCGGGCTGCTGCTGTGGGCCTTTCATGTGCAGCGACTGGCCCGGCTGGCGCTGCAGTTTGCCGCTGCCGCGCTGCTGCTGGCCAGCTTGCGCGCGCTGCTGGAGTGCTGCGGATGAACGCCTTCAGCCACCTCACCCAGATCAGCACCATCGCCTTGCCGCTGGCACTGTGCCTGCCAGCCATGCTGCTGCTGAGCCAGGCCATGGACCGCCACTGCGAACAGATCCTGCGCCGGGGCGAACCTGGCGGCCCCTTGCGCTGGGCCTTGCGCCTGGCGGCATGCCTGCTGTTGGCCCTGGCGCTGCAGCGCTGCATGGCGGCCTCGGGCGCAGCAGTGGGTGCGGTCGCCTGGCTGGGCTGGCTCAGCGTGGCGGCGTGGTGCCTGGTGCTGATCTTGAGCTATGCGCCCCGGCGCGGCACGGCAGCAGCACTGCTGGCCTGCTGCGCGGTGCTGCTGTGTGGTAGCTGGGCGGATCAGCAACTGGGCATTGACACAAATTGCCACACTTCGACAAACCGCCTCCAAACTGGCATGCCAGCATGCGCCCATGAATGATGACCACGCACCCCGCAAGGCAGCGCCGGCCCTGCCTGCTGCCCACTGGTTCAAGCGCAGCCGCCATGTGCGCATACGGCCCACGCCGGCCCGGCTGCGGGTGCTGGAGGCCATCGTCCAGCTCGGCCGCTCGCGGGTCAAGTGCGCCGATATCTCCTCCCACCTGGCCCTGAGCGGCGCGCCCCTGCCAGCGGCCACCATCTACTGCGTGGCCAAGGAGATGGCCCAGGCCGGCCTGCTGATGCGCGACCGCGAAGATGGCGGTTTGACGGTCTACAGCCTGGCGGCGGGCATCTAGAAACACCGCGCCAAGATCACAGCCTGGCGCCTGCCATCTCCGTGCCCAGGCGCCAGCCCGGCGCCATCTTCTGGATCGACGAGACCAGCAACTCGATCAGCGCCAGGGTGGCCGCCGAAGGCTGTCGGTTGGGCGCGCGCACCACATAGAGCGCATCGCCCACGCCCTTGACGCCAAAAGCATCCAGCACCTGCACCAGGCTGCGCCGGGCCATGGCCTCACGCACCGCGTAGTAGGGCAGCAGCACCACACCCAGGTCCGCCATCGCAGCGTTGAACAGGAACTGGTAGTCGCCCGACTGGATCGACGGCGTGCTCTGCACCAGTTCATGCACACCATCGCTATGCCGCCAAAACTCCAGCCGGTGGTGGATGTTGAGGGGCGCCAGCAGCCGGGCGTGCTTGATGTCCTGCGGGGTTTGCAGCGCCAGGCCCAGGGTCTGCAGATAGGCCGGGGTAGCAAACAGCCCCCATTCGATGCCGCAGACGCGGGTGGCGACATGGTCTTCCAGCGGCGCCGAGGTGATGTGGATCGCCAGGTCCACCTTGGAGGCCACCAGGTCATGGATCTGGTCGTTGATCACCAGGCGCAGCAGCAGATCGGGATGCGCCTGGCAGAAGTCGAGGATCAGCGGCTTGAGATGGAAATGCCCCAGGCCGGTGGGAATGCGCACGCGGATCTCGCCGCTGATGGTCTGGTGGATCTGGTCGATCTGCAGCTGGGCGCTTTGCAGCGCATTGAGGGCCTGCAGGCATTGGCCATGCAGGATGCGGCCGGCCTGGGTCAACTCCATATGCCGGGTGGTACGGCGCAGCAGCTGCGCGCCAAACTGCTTTTCCAGCAGCGCCAGCCGGCGCGACACATTCGAGCGCGTCACGCCTGAGCGCTGGGCCGCATCGCTCAGGTTGCGCGACTCGGCAATCGCCACAAACAAACGCACCAGGTTCAGGTCCATGGCCGGCATCCCCTTTTGATTGTTGATTTTGAATCACCACTGATGGCTGTGCTTTGGCAGTTCCCAAAGCGGCTTCGCGTTTTTAACATGGGTCTCACAACAAACGTCCGGGCGGGTGTCGCCTAGCCCGGGCCATGCAAGGAGACAATACGTGACGCCAGAGTCAACACTGGGGTTTACCCCGCTCGCCGGTTTCAAGGTCCTGGATTTGAGCCAGGGCGTGGCCGGCCCCTACTGCGCCCAGCTGCTCGCCCACCAGGGCGCCGAGGTCATCAAGGTCGAACCTGCCCAGGGCGACTGGGGCCGCCATGTGGGCGTGGCCCGCAATGGCCACAGCACCTTGTCCAGCACCTACAACGCCGGCAAGCAAAGCCTGGCGGTCGATGCGAAGCACCCCGACGGCAAGGCGCTGATCCTGCAGCTGGCGCGTGATGCCGATGTGGTGGTGCAGAACTTTCGCCCGCAGGTAGTGGAGCGCCTGGGCCTGGACTTTGCCGCGCTGCAGGCGCTGGGGCTGGAGCCGGTCTATGTGTCGATCAGCGGCTATGGCGCGGACGGCCCTTTTGCCGACAACCCGGCGACTGACTCGGTGATGCAGGCCGACACCGGCCTGATGAACAGCAACCGCGATGCCCAAGGCGCGCCGCAGCGCATCGGCTTCTTGCTGGCAGACATTGCCACCGGTGTTTATGCCGCGCAGGCCTGCACCGCTGCGCTGCTGCAGCGCCTGAAGACGGGCAAGGGCCAGCATGTGGAGCTGAACCTGTTCAACGTCTGCTGCGCGCTGCAATCGACGGCACTGTCTGAAGAGGTGCTGGGCGGCCAGACCGTCAAGGCGGCCGTCAGCGCGCCCAATGGCATCTTTGATGCGGCCGATGGCCGTTTGACGATTCTGGCGCTGAACAACGAGCAGTTTCTGCGCATCGGCAAGGCGCTGGACCTGACCAGCTGGGACAGCGACCCGCGCTTTGCCAGCAATGCGCTGCGGCTGCAGCACAAGGCGCAGCTGCATGCCGACCTGGCCCTTGCCGTGGCAGACCGATCGCTGGCCGAGCTGCGCGCGCTGTTCCACCAGCACAGCGTGCTGCATGCGGTGGTGCATGGCGCAGCCGACGTGGTGCAGCACCCGCAGGCCCGGCACCTGGGCACGTTCAAGACCGTGCAGCAGCCCGGCTTTGGCGAGGTGCTGATGGCCGCCACCCCCTGGCCAGCCAAGCCCGAAGCACCGCTGCCAGCGCCGCGCATTGGTGCCGACAGCCAGCAGATTCTGCGCAGCCTGGGCCTGGCACCGGACGAGATCGACGCACTGGCGGCCCGTCAGGTCGTAGGCCTGTGAACGGAGCCGCACCCATGAAAGCCATTGTCTGCCGCAGCTTCGGCCTGCCCCGCGATGTGACCGCCGTCCAGACCACCGAGCCCCCCACCGCCCTGGCGGCCGACGAGGTGCTGATCGACGTGCGCCATGCCACCGTCAGCCACGCCACCGGCCTGCTGATCGAGGGCAAATACCAAAAGACCCCGCCGCTGCCCTTTGTGCCCGGTACCGAAGGCGTAGGCCGGGTGCTGCAATGCGGCAGCGCTGTGCGCCATGTCCAGGTGGGCGACCCGGTCGTGTTCATCTGCGACTGGGGCGCTTATGCGCAGCAAGCCAAGGTGCATGCCAGCACCGTGTATGCCGTACCGGCAGGGCTGGATCCGCTGCGCGCGCTGGCGCTGCCGATCTCCTACGGCACGGCCTATACCGCCTTGCACTGGCGTGCGGCGCTGCAGGCGGGCGACAGCCTGCTGGTGCTGGGTGCCGGCTCTGGCGTAGGCGCGGCGGCCGTCGAGCTGGCCGCCCAGGTGCCTGGCGTGCAGGTCATTGCCTGCGCCAGCAGCGAAGACAAGCGCCAGGCAGCCTTGCGCCATGGCGCGCAGCACGCCGTCGATCCGCAGCACCTGATCGAGCAGGTCAAGGCGGTGACCGGCGGCAAAGGCGCGACGCTGGTGTTTGACCCGGTGGGCGGCGACCTGCTGCTGCAGGCGCTGCGCTGCACCGCGCAGAACGGGCGCATCGTCATCATCGGCTTTGCCAGCGGCACGATCCCGAAGGTGCCGATGAATATTGCGCTGGTCAAGAACCTGACGATCCACGGCTTCTTCTATGGCCAGTACATCGGCTGGACGCCCGCCAACGAGCGCCAGCGCCATGCCGCCGCCATGCAGGCCATGATGGCCGCGCTGTTTGAGATGGCCCACCGCGACGCCATCCATCCCGACATCTCGCGGGTGTATGCCATGGACCAGCTCTGCGATGCGCTGGATGCGCTGCACAGCCGCGAGGTGCTGGGCAAGGTCGCGCTACAAATACAAGGAGACAAGACATGAGACAACGCCATTCAGCGCAGCGCCGCCAGGCCCTGCAATCGCTGCTGCATTCCGGCCTGGGCCTGGCGCTGCTGGGCAGCGGCCTGCCCGCCGCCAACGCGGCATCGGCAGCCGACTACCCGGCCTCGACCATCCGCATGGTGATACCCTACCCACCCGGCGGACCCACCGACCTGGTCGGGCGCCTGGTCGCCATCTCGATGGGCGAGAGCCTCAAGCAGACCATCTTCATCGACAACAAGCCCGGTGCCAGCGGCATGGTGGGCGCAGCCCAGGTCGCCAAGGCCCAGCCTGATGGCTACACCTTGCTGGCCAATGCCTCGCTGCAGGTGATCAACCCCTCGGTCTACGACAAGGTGCCGTATGACTCCTTCAACGATTTTGCGCCGATCACGCAGATTGTCGATGTGCCGCTGGTGCTGGTGGTCAACAGCGAGCTGCCGGTGTCGAACGTGCAGGAGCTGGTGGCCTACCTGAAAAAGAGCAAGGGCACGGTCAACTTTGGCTCGGCCGGCAATGCCTCGTCGCAGCACCTCTCGGGCGAGCTGTTCAAGCTCAAGACCGGCATCGCGATGCAGCATGTGCCCTACAAGGGCAGCTCGCCGGCGCTCACCGATCTGATGGGCGGCCAGATCCAGCTGATGTTCGATTCGATGCCCTCGGCCATGCCCTTTATCACCTCGGGCAAGCTCAAGGCGCTGGCCGTCACCACCGCCAAGCGCTCCAGCTCGCTGCCGCAGATTCCGACGATGCAGGAGTCGGGCATTGCCGACTACGCCACCAGCACCTGGTACGGCCTCTGGGCCCCCAAGAACACGCCGCCCGAGATCGTGGGCAAACTGGCCCAGGCTGCGCAGCAGGCCCTGCGCAAGCCCGAGGTGGCCGCGCAGTACCAGCGCATGGGCGCCGAGCCCGTCGGATCAAGCCCGCAGGAGTTTCTGGCCTATATGCGCAGCGAAGAAAAGAAATGGGCCGAGATCGTGAGACGCTCGGGCGCGCGGGCGGATTAACCCACGGCGCGCATCGCCATCGCTGGCTTGCGCACCCACAGCACCGCCGCTGCCGCCACCAGGCAGGCAGCGCCTGCGACAAACAATGCGGGCGAGTACGACGACAGCACCGAGCGCGCCAGGCCTGCGCCATAGGCGGCCACCGCAGCACCGAGCTGGTGGGCGGCAAATACCCAGCCAAACACCAGCGCTGCGCGCTCGGGCCCGAACTCGCTGGCCACCAGCTTGACGGTGGGCGGCACGGTGGCAATCCAGTCCAGCCCATAGAACACCGCAAACAACGACAGGCCGGCCACGGTGAACTCGGAGTACGGCAGCCAGAACAGCGACAGCCCGCGCAGGCCGTAGTACCAGAACAGCAGCTTGCGGCTGTCATAGCGGTCCGACAGATAGCCCGACAAGGTCGTACCCACCAGGTCAAAGATGCCCATCATCGCCAGCACCGAGGCGGCCGGCACCGGGCCCAGGCCATAGTCACCGCAGAGCGAGACAAAGTGGGTCTGGATCAGCCCATTGGTGCTGAGCCCGCAAATGAAGAAGGTGCCCGCCAGAATCCAGAAGGCCGGCACGCGCGCGGCAGCGGCCAAGGTGCTGAACGGCAGGCCCCAGCTGGCGCGGGGTGCCGGGGCAGCAGGCGCTGCAGCCGGGTCAGCGCCATACGCCGCCAGCTGCATCTGGGCCGGGCTGTCGCGCATGAACAGCAGCACCAGCACCAGCACGATGGCCGATGCCGCCACCACCGGCAGCAAGGCCCAGCGCCAGCCGTACTGCGCAATCAGCCAGGCAGCAGCCGGCAAGAACAGCAGCTGGCCGGTGGCACTGCTGCCCGCCAGCAAACCCATGACCAGGCCCTTGCGCTGCACAAACCAGCGGTTGGCCACCGTAGCGCCCAGCACCATGGCCGTGAGGCCCGTGCCCAGGCCCAGCACCATGCCCCAAAGCACAAAGGCCTGTCCCAGGCTGTGCATGAACAGCCCCAGCAGCAAGGCGCTGGCAATCACCGCCGCAGCCAGTGCCACCACACGCGACACGCCATAACGCAGCAAAATGACGGCTGCGAAGGGCCCCAGCAGACCATACAGCGCAAAGCGGGTGGCAAACACCGAGGACAGATCGCGCACGCTCCAGCCAAACTCGACGGCCAGCGGCTGCATCAGCACCCCCGGCAGGCCCAGCGCCGCCGAGGTGACCAGCATGGCCAGGAAGGTGATGGCGGCAATCACCCAGGCGTAATGGATGCCATGGCGCTGGAGCAGCACGGCGAGTCGGGAAGCGAGCATGTTATTGGACTTTATCGACGGAGGGGCTACAATGATAGCGATCACAATCAAAAACTGTCAAGCACAGGTTCAAGCAGGGTATTTGCGATGAAAGTCACCAAGGAACAAGCGCAACAGAACCGCCAGGCACTGCTGGATGCCGCCGCTGCACTGTTCAAGGAACGCGGTATCGATGGCACGGGCGTGGCTGATATCTGCCAGCAGGCGGGCCTGACGCAAGGCGCGCTGTACAAGCATTTCAGCGACAAGCAGGAGCTGGCTGCCCAGGCGCTGGCCTATGGGTTTGGGCAAGGCTTTGGCAAGGTCAGGCAGGCCAGTGAAAAAAGCGCGCATGCGATGGCCACCTACCTGGACAGCTACCTCAACCCCCAGGTGCGCGATGACATGACGCGGGGCTGCCCGCTGGTCTCCACCGCCTGCGATGCCGGCCGCCAGAGCGAGGCCGTGAGCCGCAGCTTCAGCGACGGCTTTGCCGAGTTGCGCGCCGGCATCGAGGCGGCCTTGCCACCCAGCGCCGACCCGCAGCAGCGCCAGGCACTGGCCAGCACCCTGGTCGCCGCCCTGGTGGGCGCCATGGCCATCTCGCGCGGTGTCGTCAAGGCCGATCCTGCGCTGGCCGACGAGGTGCTGCAGCAGGTGCGCGCGGTGGTGGAGGGGCTCAGCGCCAAGACCTGATCGCCGCAATGCCAACAACAAAAGGCCGCCAACCCGGCTCATCCGGGTCGGCGGCCTTCTTCATGGCGGATAGCTGGGGCTCAACACCTCAGCGTCAGCGTTCCATCAGGACTGCAGGTACACCACATGGCTATGGGTGTACTCATAGAGCCCGTGTTTGCCATCGGCACCGCCGACACCCGACTTGCGCACGCCGGCATGGAAGCCCTGCATCGCCTCGAAGTTCTCGCGGTTGATATAGGTCTCGCCAAAGTCGATCTCGCGCATCGCCTGCATGGCTTTGGACAGGTCGCGGGTGTAGAGCGAGGACGTGAGGCCATATTCGCAGTCGTTGGCCAGCGCAATCGCCTCGTCCAGGTCTTCGACCACCTGGATCGGCAGCACAGGGCCGAAGATTTCCTTGCGCATGATCTCCATGTCGGCGCGGCAGCCGGCCAGCACCGTGGGCTGGTAGTGGAAGCCGGCACCCAGATCGGCCACCTGGCCACCGGTCACCAGCTGCGCACCTTCGGCCAGCGCACGGCGCACCTTGGCGTCCACACTGTCCAGGCCCTTCTGGTTGATCAGCGGGCCCATCTCCACATCGCTCTGCGCAATCGGGTCGCCATAGCGGGTGGCGGCCATCGCCTTGGCGATGCGTGCGGTGAACTCGTCGGCCACCTGGCGCTGCACATAGACGCGCTCGGCACAGTTGCAGACCTGGCCGGTGTTGATGATGCGCGAATCACGGATGGCCTTGACGGCCAGGTCCAGGTCGGCATCGGCCAGCACAATGGCGGGCGCCTTGCCACCCAGCTCCAGGTTGAGCTTGGTGATATGCGGCGCAGCGGCTGCAGCAATGCGCTCGCCGGTGCCTACGCTGCCGGTGAAGCTGATCATGTCCACCCCGGCATGGGCCGACAGCGCACCACCGGTAGCGCCCTGGCCATAGACCACGTTGAACACGCCGGCCGGCAGCTCGCACTGGGCCAGCAGCTCGGTGAAGGCCTGGCAGTTGATGGGGGTCTCTTCGCTGGGCTTGATGACGATGGTGTTGCCGGTGAGCAGCGCCGGCGCCATCTTGCGTGCGATCAGGAAGAAGGGGAAGTTCCAGGGCAGGATCCCGGCCACCACGCCCATCGGCTTGCGCAGCAGAAAGATCTGCTCGTTGGCCCGGTCGCTGCTGATGACTTCGCCTTCGATGCGGCGCGCCCATTCGGCCATGTAGTCCAGGTAGTCGGCCGTGAAGTTCACCTCCACCTCGGCCAGGCCCAGCACCTTGCCCTGCTCTTCGGTGATGGTGCGCGCAATGCGCGCGACGTTCTCGCGCAGGCGGGCGGCAATGCGGCGCAGGTACTGTGCACGCTCAATCGCGGGGCGGCGCGCCCAGGCCTTTTGCGCGCCGCGCGCCGCAGCAATCGCGCGGTCCACATCGGCCTGGGTGGACAGCGGCGACTGCGCCAGCAGCGCGCCGGTGGCAGGGTTGCGGACCTCGTGCAGCTCGGCGCTGTCGCTGAACGCACCGGCCATGTAGTTGCGCAAAACAGGGGTGGTGGGCATGGGGTCGTCCTCAGTAGGTGGTAGAGACAATGGCCGGCTGGGTGGGCGCACGGTAGCGCGCCAGGTTGGCCACGGCGGCCTGGCGCATCAGGCTGATATCGATGGCCACCGCCACAAAACGGCAGCCCCATTCGGTGTAGCGGCGGGCATCTTCTTCACGCGGCGCCAGAATGCCGCAGGCTTTGCCATGGGCCAGGGTGGTCTCGATGGTGCGGCGTATGCAGTCCTGCACTTCCGGCTGGCTGGCATCGCCGGCATGGCCCATGCCGGTGGACAGGTCCGCCGGGCCGATGAAGACGGCGTCGACACCGTCGACGGCGGCAATCTCGGCCGCGTTCTCGACGCCCAGGCGCGACTCGATCTGCACGACCAGGCAGAGGTGATCATGTGCGGTGCGGATGTAGTCGGGCACCGCATCCCAGCGCGTGGCGCGGGTCAGGCCGCCGCCCACACCCCGGATGCCATGCGGCGGGTAGCGCATGGCCTGCACCAGCGCGCGGGCCTGCTCGGCCGTCTCGACCATCGGCACCATCAGGGTCTGCACGCCGGCATCCAGCAGCTGCTTGATCAGCACCGCATCGCCATGCACAGCGCGTACCACCGGGTGCGTGGCATAGGGCGCCACCGCCTGCAGCTGCGCGAGCAGGGTCGGCACGGTATTGGGCGCATGCTCGCCATCCACCAGCATCCAGTCATAGCCGGTGGTGGCAATGATCTCGGCCGCATAGGGCGTGGCAAAGCCGGCCCAGATACCGTAGAGCGGCTCGCTGCGGCGCAGCGCGGCCTTGAAGGGGTTCAATGGCAAATCCATAGGATGTCTCCTGGGTGGCCCGTCGGCGCGGGCCCATCAATGGCTGATCAATGGCTGATCAATGGGTATAGGGGCGGTGCAGTTCGCAGGCCGGGTTCAGCTCCACACCAAAGCCGGGCTTGTCCAGTGCCGACAGGCGCATGCGGCCCTGCACCGGCACCGGTTCGCCCAGCAGCTGCGGGTGGAACATCGGCACGACCTCGTCGGCCTTGGGGGCCATCATCAGGAACTCGGCAAAGGGGCTGTTGTGGCGCGTGGCCACAAAGTGGTAGCTGTAGACGCTGGAGCCATGCGGAATCACCAGCGCCTGGTGGGCATCGGCCAGCGCCGAGATCTTGAGCAGCTCGGTGATGCCGCCGCACCAACCAACATCGGGCTGGATGATGTCGCAGCAGCCCATCTCCAGCAGCTGGCGAAAGCCCCAGCGCGTGGCCTCATGCTCGCCGGTGGTCACCAGCATGCCGGTGGGCACGTTCTTCTTCAGCGCGGCATAACCCCAGTAGTCATCGGGCGGCAGTGCCTCTTCGATCCACTTGAGGCCATACTCCTGCGCACCTTGGGCCAGGCGCGTGGCGTAGTTCAGGTCCAGGCTCATCCAGCAGTCGAGCATCAGCCAGAAGTCCGGGCCCACGCGCTCGCGCATCGTGGCCAGTTCCTCCAGGTTGCGGCGCAGGCCTTCTTCGCCTTCGGCCGGCCCATGGTGCAGGGGCATCTTGCCGCCGATAAAGCCCATCTTCTGCGCCAGATCGGGGCGCGCACCGGTGGCGTAGAACTGCAGCTCATCGCGCACCGCGCCGCCCAGCAGCTGGTGCACCGGCTCGCCGCGCACCTTGCCCAGCAAATCCCACAGCGCCAGGTCCACCCCGGAGATGGTGTTGATCACGATGCCCTTGCGGCCGTAGTACAGGGTGGACCAGTACATCTGGTCCCAGATGCGCTCGATGTCGGTGACCTTGGCGCCTTCCAGAAAACGCGCCAGGTGCTTCTCGACGATATAGGCAGCGGGCTCGCCGCCGGTGGTGACGGCAAAGCCGACGTTGCCAGCGCTGTCTTCGATTTCCACGACCAGGGTGCCCAGCACATTGATGCCAAAGCTGCGGCGGCTCTGGCGGTACTCGGGGTACTTGGCCATCGGCGTGGCGATGTGGTCGTCGATCCAGTGGCCATCGGCCTGGTCGTGGTAGTCGGCGCCGCCCCCTTTCAGGGTATAGGCGCGCACTTGCTTGATGGTGGGGATCTGGCTCATGGTGGTGTTTGCTCCTTATGCAATTTAGGCAGCGGCCTGGGGCTGCAGCGCAGCGGGCGCCAGGCGGGCCCGGATGCCCAGCACCAGCAGCGCTGCCAGTACCGTTGTGCCTGCCAGCAGGTACAGGCCTGCGGCGGGTGAATGGAAATGGCCCTCGGCCCAGTTCTTGACGATGGGGGCGACAAAGCCGCCGACAGCGCCCAGTGAATTGATCAGCGCAATGCCACCCGCTGCAGCTGCGCCGGCCAGCGTGTTGGCAGGAAAGGTCCAGAACACCGGCTGCACCGCGATAAAGCCTGCCGCCGCAAAGCACAGGGCTGCGACACCCAGCAGCGGGCTGGAGAAGCTCACCGAGGCGGCCATGCCGATGGCGGCAACGAGCAAGGTCATGCTGGCCACGCTGCGGGGCTTTTGGCTGCGCTGGGCAAGGCCGGGCACCCACCAGGCCGCCAGCAGCGCGCACAGCCAGGGGATGGCCGAGACCAGGCCCACCTGCAGACCCACCTTGGTACCCAACAGGCCCGCCACCTGGCTGGGCAGGTAGAACACCACGCCGTAGACGCTGGCCTGGATCAGCAGATAGACCAGCGCCAGATACAGCACGCGTGGCTGGCACATGGCAGCGAGCAGGCTGTGCTGGTGGCCGCCCTTGGCGCGCTCTTCGCTGTCGATGATCTCCTGCACCTGGCGGCGCTCGTCGGCCGTCAGCCACTGGGCGTCGGCCGGGCGGTTGGTCAGGTAAAAGTACGACCAGATACCGACGGCCACGGCCATCAGGCCTTCCACGGCAAACAGCCATTGCCAGCCGTGCCAGCCGCCCATGCCATCGAGCTCCAGCAGCAGGCCCGACAAGGGGCTGCCAAAGATGAAGGCCAGCGGCGCGCCGAAGTAGAAAAAGCCCATCGCCTGCGCCCGGTGCGCAGCGGGGAACCAGTAGGTGAGGTACAGGATGACGCCGGGGAAGAAGCCCGCCTCGGCCACGCCCAGCAGGAAGCGCAGCACATAGAAGGTGGTTTCATTGTGGGCAAACATCATCGCGGCCGACACCAGGCCCCAGGTGACCATGATGCGGCACATCCAGATGCGTGCGCCGATGCGGTGCATGATCAGATTGCTGGGCACTTCGAGCAGCGCATAACCGACAAAGAACACGCCGGCACCAAACGCAAAGGCAGCGTCGCTGATGCCGGTATCGGCCTGGAAGGCCACCTTGGCAAAGCCCACATTGGCCCGGTCCAGAAAGGCCATGATGTACATCAGCAGCAGGAAGGGCAGCAGGCGCCAGGAAATCTTGGCGAGCAGGGGAGCGGGGAGTTTTTTCACGACAAATCCTTAAAGACAATGCGCGGCCAGCACGCCTACGAAAGAGCAGGCGCTGCAGGAGCGAGAAAGGAGAAGCTGGCGTAGCGGTTGCTGCGCCGGTGGGGCGCGGCTTGCGCTAGCGCCGTCGTGAGGCGGGGGGTCTGAAAAAAGTGTGCGCGAAGGCGTTCATGTTTGTCTCCTGGAAGGGATATTCGTTCTTGTGTGGAGCTGAATGTACGCGCATGATTGATGCCTAACAAATCAAATTTCAGTCATATCCGATACCTTTTATTTATGTCTGCAAAACCCGCTTTACCGGCCACACCACCGTTGCAACGCAGCCTGCTCAACCGCCTGCGCTACAAGCATCTGCACATGCTGGTGGCGCTGGGATCGAGCCTGAATCTGCACCGCGCATCGATCAGCCTGTCGATGTCGCAACCGGCTGCCACCCGCATGCTGCGCGAGATCGAAGACATGTTTGGCTGCCAGCTGTATGAGCGGCTGCCGCGCGGCATGCGCCCTACCGCGCTGGGCTTGCAGCTGGTGCGCTTTGCCGAGGCCTTGCTCAACAGCCTGGACCGCTGCGCCGAGGACCTGGCGGTGCGCCGACAAGGCGGTTATGGCTACCTGGCGATTGGCACCATCATGGGCGCGGCGCCCGACCTGGTGATGACGGCCGTGGCCGAGATGAAAGCGCAGAACCCGCAGCTGCGCCTGCGCATCATGGGCGACACCAGCGACCAGGTGCTGCGCCTGCTGGACCAGCGCCGCATTGACCTGGCCATTGCGCGCCGCCGCATTGCCGGCGACAGCGAGGCCTATGACTTCGAGGCCCTGGGCAATGAACGCCTGCTGGTGGTGGTGCGCAGCGGCCATGTGCTGGCGCGGCGCCGCAAGCTGAGCTGGGAAGAGTTGGTGCGCGACTGGCCCTGGATACTGCAGCCGGCCAGCACGCCGGCGCGCATCGCGCTGGACCAGCTGCTGCAGCAGCTGGAGCTGCCGGTGCCGGCCGACGTCACCGAGTGCAGCTCCGTCTATTCGATGCAGCAACTGGTGCAGCTGACCGATGCGGTGATGCTGCTGTCCGACTCGGCATTGAAGGACTATTTGCGCATGGGCCTGGTGAAGACCTTGCCGGTGCAGATCGATGTGCCGATGGCCCCGTTTGGCATGCTGACGCGCAAGGACCAGGAGGCCTCGCAGGAGCAGCAGCGCTTTATGGATCTGCTGCGCGCGCAGGCCCGGCACATAGCGGTTTGAGTGCGGCGCGGGCTCAGGCCAGATCGAGCGTTTTCAGCATCGCGGCCAGTGCCTCGCGGTCGGCCCCCTGCAAGGTGTGCAGCGGCAGCGGCAGGCAGGGCGAGCGGACCAGGCCCATCAGCTCGGCCGCAGTCGCGACCGAGCGCAGGCTGCCGCCCTTTTGCTGGAACCAGGCCCACAGCGGCGCCAGGCGGTTGGACAGCGCCAGCGCCAGCGCTGCCTGGCCCGACAGCGCAGCGCGGGTGATCGCCAACGTGGTCTGGGGCCAGAGGCCGCCGATGACCGAATACCAGGCATCACAACCCGCCACCAGGCCCTTGGCGCCCAAGGCATCGCCACTGACGCCAATGCTGACATGGGCCGGCACAACAGCGCGCAAGCGCTGCACACGTGCCTGGGCCTCGGCCGCATCTGCCGGCACGCCGGGGATCTTGATCGAGGCGATATGGGGCAACTGCGCGATGCGGCCATGCAGCGCGTCGCTGAATTCAAAGCGCGTGGTGCCGGGGTTGTCGTACACGACGATGGGCACCGACACCGCACGCGACACCGCCTGGAAGAGGCCATAGACCTCGTCGTCGGTCAGCTTTTGGTACGAGACCGGGGCCAGCAGCAGGCCGCTGGCACCGGACTTTTGCGCATCATCGGCCAAGGCCAGCACATCACGGGTGCGCAGCGCGCCAATGCCCACGACCACCGGCACGCCCTGGGCCTGCTCGACCGCCAGCGCTGCGACCTGAGCGCGTTCCGCGCGCGAGAGATAGGCATAGCTGCCGGTGGAACCCAGCGCGCCGATGGAATCGACACCAGCGGTCACCAGGCGCTGCACCAGCTGCGCCAATGCCGGCATATCGATGCCGTGCTCATCCATGGGGGTCAGCGCGAACGCACTCAAACCTTTGAACATTCTTTCATCCTGTCAAAACAGCTGCCATTCCCGAGCTGGGTCACGGCCAAGCCCGGATTGTGCGGCTCCAGCTTCTGGTTAAAAATAGCCAGTTTTCAACAAAATCACTGGTCCAGTTGCCCGCAATGCCAGCACCTTCGCCCACCCGCCCCAGCAGCCGCAGCCTGTACCGCGACATCCGCGCGCGCATTGGCGATGGCAGCTACGCGGCCGGCACCGCCCTGCCCTCGACCCGGGCGCTGGCCGCTGAGCGGGGGGTGTCGCGCGGCACCGTGAGCCTGGTCTATGAGCAGCTGGCCTCGGACGGCTTTGTCGATACCCGGCCCGGGGCGGCCACGCGTGTGGCCGCAGGGGCTGCTGACCGCATCCGCGCGCAGGGCCGGGGTGCCGCGGCCTCCGAGCCGCAGCGAACGCAGCCCGATACCGAGCGCCTGTCCGCCTTTGCCCAGCGGCTGCAGGCCATGCCGCTGCGCCCGGCTGCGCCCGATCCCGCCGGGGTGATCGACTTTGTCTACGGGCCGCTGGCGGGCCGCGACTTCCCCACCCTGCCCTGGCTCAAGGCCTTGCGCCGGGCCGAAGGCCAGCGCAGCCAGCGGCTGGAGTACGCATCGCCGCTGGGTGCGCCCGAGCTGCGCCAGGCGCTGCAGCAGCACCTGCACCAGACGCGCGGCCTGGCCTGCTCGACCGCGCAGATCCTGGTCGTCAACGGCTCGCAGCATGCGCTGGATCTCTGCGCCCGGCTGCTGCTCAACCCGGGCGATCCGGTGGTCGTCGAGAACCCCGGCTACCGCATGGCGCACCAGGTGTTTGAGGCCTATGGCGCGCAGTTGCTCTGCGCCGATGTGGATGACGATGGCCTGCAGACCGCGCAACTGGCCGCGCTGACCGCGCAGGCGCCCGCCAGGCTGGCCTATGTGACGCCGGGCCACCAGTTTCCGCTGGGCGGCTACCTGCCGATGGCCCGCAGGCATGCGCTGCTCGACTGGGCACGTGCGCAGCGCTGCTGGGTGATCGAGGATGACTACGACAGCGACTACCGCTACGGCGTGCGGCCCGAGCCCAGCCTCCTGTCGCTGGACAGCGCGGACTGCGTGATCCACGTGGGCACCTTCTCCAAAACCTTGTCGCCCCAGCTGCGCCTGGGCTATATGGTGCTGCCCCCGGCGCTGGCCAGCCTGTTTGCCCAGGCCAAGCTGCTGACCGACCGCCACACCGCCACCGGCCCCCAGCGCGCGCTGGCCCAGCTGATCGACGACGGCAGCTATGCCCGCCATGTGCGGCGCATGCGGCGCAAACAGCATGCGCGCCAGCAGGCCTTGCTGCAGGCGCTGGAGCGGCATCTGGGCACCCAGGTGCGCATACAGGGTGCGGCCAGCGGCCTGCATCTGTCGGTATGGTTCCCTGGTCTGGCCGCCAGCCAGGAGGCGCAGCTGGTGCAAGCGGCAGCGCAGCGCGGCGTGCGCGTCTACCCGATCAGCCCGCTGTACCGGCAGCCTGCCGGGCACGCCCAAGCCGGCGTGGTGATGGGCTATGCGCTGCTGGACCTGCCCGAGATTGAGCGGGGCGTGCAGCGCCTGGCCGAAGCGCTCCTCAGCCTGCGCTGATCAGGCATCCCACTGCAGGCAGCGCATGCTGATGGTGCCCGACTGAAAGCCCTCGAACACCTGGCGCGCCGGACCACTGCCGTGGGCAGCGCCCAGCGCATACAACAAGGGCCAGTAGTGGTCCGGCGTGGGCACGGCCATCCGGGCGGAGGCATGCAACTGCTGGTAGGCCACCAGGGCCTCCTGGTTGCCTGCCAACAAGGCCTGCTTGGCCGCTTCGTCAAACTGCTGGGCCCAGTCGCGGGCGGCCATCAGCCCTTCGGGCGCGCCGCGCACCGTTGCCCGCAGGTTGTGCACGATATTGCCGCTGCCGATGATCAGCACGCCCTGCGCACGCAACGCAGCCAGCTCCTTGCCCACCGCATAGTGGTAGGGGCCGGGCTGGTTGTAGTCGATCGAGACCTGGAACACCGGCACGTCAGCCTGGGGATAGAGGTGGTGCAGAACGGTCCAGGTGCCGTGGTCCAGCCCCCATTGGTCCGTCAGCTGCGCCTGGCCGCTGCGCACCAGCGCGGCCGCCTTCGCCGCAAGCGCCGGGTGGCCGGCGGCCGGGTACTGCATCGCATGCAGCTCGGCCGGAAAGCCCGAGAAATCGTGGATCGTGGCGGGCTTGTCATTCACCGTCACCCCGGTGCTGCCGCGCGTGAGCCAGTGGGCGGACACCACCAGGATGGCGCTGGGCCTGGGCAGGCTGCTGCCCCAGCTTTGCAGGTGCTGGGTAAAGGGGTTGGCGCTGATGGCATTCATCGGGCTGCCATGGCCGATGAACAGCACCGGCATGTTGCGCGGCGGCTGCGGGCTGCGTGCCAGCGCTTCGCCCATCGGCAGCAGCGCAGCCATCACCGCAGACAGACTGCCAGACATAACCAGGGAGCGACGTGACAACATAGCGGCCAATACCAAAAAACAAAAGGCCGCTGTCTGAGGCGGCCCCGGGGCACAAGTTCCGCCGCAACCCACAAGAAAAATGCAGTGCTTGCCGGTAGGCATGCACTGCATGGGCTTAGATCGTCAGGCTATCGACGGATCAGATCGTGGCGTTGTCGATCACAAAGCGGTAGGCCACATCGCCGCGCAGCATGCGCTCGTAGGCGTCGTTGATCTCCTCGGCCTTGATCAGCTCGATGTCCGCCACAATTCCGTGCTCGGCGCAGAAGTCGAGCATCTCCTGGGTCTCGGGGATACCACCGATCAAAGAACCTGCCAGGCTACGCCGCTTCATGATCAGACCAAACACGCCGGGCGATGGATGCGGGGTCGACGGCGCACCCACCAGGGTCATCGTGCCATCGCGCTTGAGCAGATGGAAGAACGGGTCCAGGTCATGCGGCGCGGCGACGGTGTTGAGGATGAAGTCCAGGCTTTGCGCATGGGCGGCCATCTCATCGGCATTGCGTGAGACCACGACCTCGGCGGCGCCCAGCGCCCTGGCCGCATCGCGCTTGGATTCGGACGTGGTGAACGCCACCACATGCGCGCCCATCGCGTGCGCCAGCTTGATGCCCATATGGCCCAGCCCGCCAATGCCCACCACGCCCACCTTGTGGCCCGGCCCCACGCGCCAGTGGCGCAGAGGCGAATAGGTGGTGATGCCGGCGCACAGCAGCGGCGCCACGGCGGCCAGCTGTTCCGGTGGATGGCTGACCCGCAGCACATAGCGCTGGTGCACCACAATGCTTTGCGAATAGCCGCCCAGGGTATGGCGCGGCGCATCGGCGGTAGGCCCGTTGTAGGTGCCGACCATGTGGTTGCAGTAGTTCTCCAGCCCCATGCCGCAGTCCACACAGTGCTGGCAACTGTCGACGATGCAGCCAACCCCGACCAGATCGCCCGGCTTGAACTCAGTGACGTCTGCGCCCACGGCCGCCACCTCGCCGACAATCTCATGCCCCGGCACACAGGGGTAGAGCGTGCCGGCCCATTCGGAGCGCACCTGGTGGATGTCGGAATGGCAGACACCGCAGTAGGCAATGCGAATCTGCACATCCTGGGCGCCTGGCGTTCGCCGCTCGATATGCAGCGCTTCAAGAGGTTGGTCACCCGCGTGGGCGCCGTAGGCTTTGACAGTCATGATGAAGGTCCTATTCCGTTCGAGGAGTACCTCGCATACCGCAGCGATGGCAGCACCAGCCGGCATATACACGGGGGCTGCCACGCTGCAGGGGCACCATCCGTGATGCGCACAGCGAGGCGCAGCCATCTTACGCCGCAAGCGTGGCAAATCGGTACGCAGTCCGGGAGCCATCGCCTCCGCCTTGATCTGGACCAACGCGCCACCGCCGCCCGGCGGGGTGCGACGGTGCGTGCCACAGGTGCCGCGGCGCAGGATTGCCCTGGTACGCAAGTGGTTATTTGCGAATAATTCTCATTTGCGAATATGATCGACCCAAGGTACAGCGATTGCCGCGGTTCCTTGTTTCATCGTGGGGCGACCTACTGGGTTTCACTCCAGTGGTCGTTTTTGCTAGCCAGCGGTTTTCCATGTAGCCAGGCATTTTTTTCCCGTCACAACTTCGTCGTTTCCTGGCGCCATCAGCCAACGGCCCAGCGCTGTGGATGGCTCAGTCTGTGCACGGACGGCAGCACGCATCCGGCACGGCACACTCTTTGATCATTGCATGACCTGATGAATTCGTGCAAGGCACGATGGCAAGGCCATCATTGTTGATGGCGGCAGCAGGCCCCATAAAAACCTTCCCCGAGCCTGCGCCCATCCCTCAATTCCTCAGGCGTCAAATTTCTCTCTCGCTCATCCAAAAGCGCATCGCTATTATCAGCAAGCCCTGTCAAATGGGCTGCGTAATCCCACGCATAACTTGTCACACGGCTGGCAGGTGTCAGCACATTTGCGTCATAGACAGCTGCCAGCATGATCATGGCTTCAACCGCACCAGAATTTGCTGCCGCATTCAAAAAATCCAGCGCAAGTTTTTTATCTTCCATCGGTATTTGCTCTGGCTGCAAGATCACCGAATCCGAATTCTCCGTATTAAAAACTGCGTAATTGACATAGTCCATTTGCGCCTGCACAACACCAGCTTCGGCTGCTCGCCTGATCATTTCTTTGCTTCTATCTCCAATGGCAGCTGCAATCCGCAGGCACGCCTCTGCCAGCAATTTATCCTCCGCGTCATATGCTGCTGAATGTGCGTCATCGCTTGTTTTTTCGCATGTCTTCAGCATCAACCAAAGCCGATAACCGTACTCAGGAAGTGTTGCGAGTTCCAAGAGCTTTTCATCCTCTGAGGGAATGTCGCCCACACTGAATACAAGCTCAGGAGCCTGTGTGGGGGCAACGGTTGTTTTCAACCGACCATCCAATACCGCTACCTTTTCAGAGGCGGCCTGAGAACTCTCATTCTCCAACGGGGCATACATTGCAGATTGGCTGGCAGGTGCGCTGGCATTCATAAATCTATGGAAGACAAATGAAGCACCAGCAATCATTAAGACAATAAATATGAAGCTCTTCATAAAAATAATATATATATCACATCAGCAATGTGAAGTTCAAAATAGCACCTGACCACACGCCAAGCTCAATCAGCCTCCGAGTGCCCGGTCATTCGACTGAATCAATAACACCTGCCACTGCTTGATTGCCTTTAGCAAGCAAAAAGCCTCCCATTTTCAAGAGGAGGCTTAGCCAGTTCAATGCACAGAAAATATCATTTCCGGCAGTCTGCTACCAATTCCTGCTGAGCCTGTACATTTCCAGCCTGAACCGAATGGAGACAGAACTTCTTGTTGGTATTGTTGAACGTTGCCTTCAAGTACCGGCCTGCGACGGGTGACCCCGAGTAGTACACCGGAACCTCTATCGCATGGCGACCTTGCTGCAGCGACAGTGTATGAGCCGCCCACTTTCCCATCCGACGATGGTGGTGCCCAATAAAAATGGCGTCGATATTCGATGCGAAGGGCTGGAGCATCGCTTTCAATGCATCGACATCACGTTGGCAGAATGTGACCTTGCCATTGTTCGTATCATTGCGCAGACAATGGGTGGATTCATCGCCCCGACGGTCATAAGCGGTAAACTGGTGCCAGTTCAAGATAATTCGCTTACCGCTCTTTACTGCTTCCCGCAGGTCCTTTTCCAACCAACCCACGTCAGAATCCTTTTCTTTGTGGTTGGCACTGACAGCACGCATGGTCCAGGAAGATATTCCGGAGCTGTACCCTCGTTTAAAGTTCACGGTATAGGTCGGATAATTCTGCAGCTGTACGAAGTGAAATTCACCAATCTGCCATGAATAGGAAAGACTGCCTGTCACATTTCTCTGGTTCTGTGCCTGCAGCGGGTTCTTCCTGAAAACCGGCATATCGTAATTCTGGATAGATCCACGGCTTTTGGCATCTATCATCCACTCCCCCATGAACTGCATCATCACTGCGGCGCACTTATTCCACACCGGCGTTGCCCTGAGTCCACAATCGTTGATGTTATTCTGATAATCGTGATTTCCCAAGCCTGGCCAGATGTCGAATTTCAGTTCATCCCTGTAATTCCTGTCATTCAATTTATACAGTCTTTTGAATTTTTCAAAATTCCCTTTTTGATCGCCAAACTCAGTCAGATCTCCGTTGATCACCAACCCTTTGAATTTATCACCTCCCGCTTCCTTGAGCTTGAGAATGCTGTCCATGAAAATTTTATTGAACTCCTCCGCCTGAACCTCCTTGCTTTTGCTTCGGTTTTTTGGATCGGCACAGTAAGTATTGGGCAATGAAGCCCCTTCGCTGAGACAGCTCCAGGAAAGCTGCGGATCGCCCACGATGGCTAACTCAAACGCGTCTTGTGCGTAAGCCGTGCTAAATATTACCGATGGCAGCACCATCCCTAGGTATACTCTCCTCATACCACCCTCCTTGGTTAAAAGCGCATCTCATATGGATGCAATGGGACCTCCAACTATCAAACGTTACTGCGCCATACGGCCTGCATCAGATGTTGCCCCTGGCTTGCGACCCATGCCAGGTATTCCAATTCGTCATGAGTTAATCTGATAATTTTTATCGGCTAACGAATAAACATTGATTTCATGATGGCACATTGCGATATTTTTCAAACCCGGAATTACGACTATTGACTTTAATTTTTCAATAGTTTTTTGCAATTATTTGATGTAGCGCATGCTGCCTCCCGCGATAGCGCGTCTCGCGGTTCGATCAGGGCTTGGTTCAAGGCAATCCGCAGTTCAGGCGTCGCTGAGCTGGGCTCAGAATCGCACCACGCCTTGTCATCAAGAAAGCCAGGAGTGGGAGGCCACCGGCGCCCACCGCCTGTGAGGCGGCGAACAAAATCATCGAGTGGGTCCTTGGCGATGCCATCTGCACGCCACGCCAACCATTGACTTCTCGTCGGCACAATGGGACACAGGACATCGTGCCGCTCGCGACCAGGTCCCTCCCCGCCTTTACCGTCCGCACCGGCCTATGCAGGACTTCGGTTCGCCAGCGCTTTCCGCATGTTCGCTGACACCGGTGTTCAGCCCCGAACCGCCCCTGGTCCGGCACCTGATACTCCCGTTTATCAGAAGATTTAGATGTTCAATACGTCGCGCTCGACGGTTTGGGGAAGGGGCTAAGCCAGCGTCCATCGCATACACCTCGCTACACCCCAAGCGACGCCAGCTTTGCGCTGACAGCGGGCCCTGACCGCCAAGCCGGGCAGATCGAACCCGTGCCCGCACTGGCGGCCATTCTGCGGGGACGCACGCAGGCCCAAACCAAAGCCGGGCTACAGCTGCAGCACCAGGGCCGTCAGCGTTGAGAACCTCAGTGCACGCACAGCACTTCCCACTGCTGCTTGGCCTGCCCCAGCTCCAAGGTCACCTCGTCCCCTTCGCCATTGCCCAGCAGCGCCTTGCCCAACGGGGCTTGGGTGCTGATGACCTGGATGGTTTCAGCACCGATGAGCAGCTTCATATTTCCCCCTTCAGGGCCGAGAAAGATCTGCTGCTGTTTCTCATCCGCACCCAGCAGACAAACCAGCGCACCCAGCTGTATGCCTTGGCTGGCGCTATAGGGCTGCGGGCGAAAGAGCCGCCACTGGACCAGCGCCTGGCGGATGGCTTCTGCGCGGCGCGCCTGGCCCGTCGCCAGGTAGGCCGCTTCCAGACCCAAGGTGTCGTACTTGTTTTCGGCAATGTTTTCCTCATGCGTCGCCGCTTCATGCGCAACGCTCACTGCCTGCTCGACCTGCAACAGGTCCGCCGCAAGCCGCTCCAGCACCTGCTGCTGCAACCAGGATTTGTCCACCATGAGAAATGGGCCTCTCGAACATATTGGGGGCTGATTATGAACGGCTCCTTCCCGTTGGATACCGACTCTACCGAGCTTGCGCTGAAATCTGGATTGTAATAACATAGTTATAACTAAGGAGTGACTATGCAGCTCACCATTCGCGCATTCGGCAACAGCAAGGGAGTCGTGTTACCGAAAGCCTTGCTGGCTCAGGCCGGCCTGGACACAGCACAGGTAGCTGACGTCGAAGTCATCGATGGATCGATCGTCATCAAGGCCCAGCCTGCTTTACGCAGCGGCTGGGCAGAGGCTGCGGCTGCCATAGCTCAATCGAATGATGACCGTCTTGTCATGGGCGAGTTCGGCAACGCAGCGGATGCAGATCTTGTTTGGGGAGAAGAAACCTCCAGCCCGCAACTTACCGGGGGACCTGTCGAATGGTGAGCGCAAGCCACTGTGTCAAGCGCGGTGAAATCTGGCTCATCAATCTTGATTCCACACAGGGCAAGGAAATCCAGAAGACGCGCCCTTGCGTGGTGCTGTCGCCCGATGAAATGAACCTCGCATTGGGCATCGTTACGGTCGCACCGATGACAACCGGCAGCCATGCTGCCCCATTCCGCATTCCGGTGACATTTCAAAGCAGCAAGGGACTGATTCTTTTGGACCAGATGCGAGCAGTAGACAAGTCACGCCTCATTGATAAACGGGGCGATCTGAAAACCCACGTAACGCAAGCTTGTCTCAAGGCACTGCAGGAGATGTATTCCTGACGCCCCCCGCAATGGACCAGGTCCAGGGCGAGGCCTGAGCTCTACCAGGCAATCGGCGCCGCTTTGCCAGCAAGACAGTGCATAAGCTATGCACATAAGCACCAATAAAAAAGCCGCACAGCATCAAAAATGATAGCTGTGCAGCCAATGAATATGGTAGGGCGTGAGGGACTTGAACCCGCGACCAAAGGATTATGAGTCCTCTGCTCTAACCAACTGAGCTAACGCCCCGGCACCACCACTTGCCGGGATCCCCGGCGAGTGAAGCTTTGCATTCTAGCGTTTATTTCGGATGGCTCAGTGCGTTGGAGACGAGCTTTGAGGTGATTCCAACGATCTGAATCATCTTCTCGTAAGGCATGCGTTTGGGGCCGATGACGCCCAGGGTGCCCACCACTTTGCCATTGACCTGGTAGGGGGTGCTGACCACCGAAAGCTCCTCGACGGACAGCAGCTGGCTCTCACCGCCGATGTAGATTTGCACACCTTCGGCGCGGTTGGAATTCTCCAACAAGTGCAGGATCTGGGTCTTTTGTTCGAACAGGTCAAAGGCCCGGCGCAGGTTGGTCATGTCGTTGCTGAAATCGCTGACGGCCAGCAGGTTGCGCTCGCCGGCAATCACCAGTTCATGCGGGGCGGCTTCGGCATCTTCATCCACATTCACCGCCGCCAGCATCAGCGCGGCAATCTCGTCGCGCAGGCTGTCGACTTCCTTGCGCAACAGCTGCCGCACCTGCTCCATCGCCAGTCCGGCGTAATGGGCATTGAGGTAGTTGGCGGTCTCGATCAGCTGGCTCTGGGAATAGTCCGATTCGGTGAAGATCACGCGGTTTTGCACATCGCCTTCGGGCGAGACTAGGATCAGCAAAATGCGCTTTTCCGACAGGCGCAAGAACTCGATATGCCGGAACGAGGAGCTTTTGCGCGGCGCCTGCACCACACCGACAAACTGCGACAGCTCCGACAGCACGCCTGCGGCGCTGGTGATGACCTTTTGCGGTTGCTCAGGCGCAATTTCGGCGGCGACGACCTGGTCCGCATCCACCGTCAGCATCGTGTCGACAAACAGGCGGTAGCCCTTGGCGGTGGGAATGCGGCCGGCGGAGGTGTAGGGGCTGGCGATCAGGCCCAGGCTTTCGAGGTCGGCCATCACGTTGCGGATGGTGGCCGGCGAAAAATCCAGTCCGGGCTCCTGCGTGAGTGCACGGGATCCCACCGGATGGCCATCCGCAATATAGCGTTCCACCAGGGTTTTGAGCAGCAGCCGGGCACGGTCATCGAGCATGGGCGCATTTTATCCGTGTCCGCCGGTCCTGGCGGCAGGTATTGCGCGGACCGAGGGTAATGCAGGGGCCGGGGCAGTGCCGGATGCCCGAACACCGGAGCGCCGCAACGCTCGGAAGGGCTGCGCTGCTCTGGATTTTTGTAGCCATGCAACAATGGCGCTGTGGCTGCCCGGTGCGTCTGCCTGCACACGCCCGAGTGACTTCAGGCCCAGCCCTGGCTACCGGCGCGGCATGCCTTCGCAGGGCAGGCAGCAGCTGCAACCTGGGGCTGCTCAAGAAATTCAAAAAGATTGCGTCACTTTGGTGATGTAATTTGCGTATGCAGTCTCGCTTTCAACATATTGCCCTGATCGGCAAACACCATGCGCCCCCCACTGCCGAGGTGCGCCAGCAGTCCTATGCGGCCTTCAGCCAGATCGCCTGCTATATCGAGGCCCAGGGCGGCACTGCATTCCTGGAGAAGGAAACCGCCGCCTTCACCGGCATGGAACACTACCCCACGCTCAGCATGCAGCAGATCGGTGAGCGCTGCGACCTGGTCATCGTGCTGGGCGGTGACGGCACCATGCTCGGTGTGGGACGCGAGTTGGCCCAGTACAACACGCCGTTGGTCGGCATCAACCAGGGGCGCCTGGGCTTTGTGACCGACGTGCCGCTGCAGACCTTCATGGGCCCGCTGTCGGCCATCCTGGCCGGCGAATACGAAGAAGAAGTGCGCTCGATGATCCACGCCCGCGTGATGCGCGAAGGCCAATGCGTCTTCGAGGCCCTGGCCTTCAACGATGTGGTGGTGAACCGGGGCGGTACCTCGGGCATGGTCGAGCTGCGGGTCGAGGTCGATGGCCAGCTGGTCGCCAACCAGCGTGCGGACGGTCTGATCATTGCGACACCGACGGGCTCGACTGCCTATGCGCTGTCGGTCGGCGGCCCCATCGTGCACCCGACGGTGCCTTGCTGGGTGATGGCGCCGATTGCACCCCACATGCTGTCCAACCGGCCCAGCGTGATTCCGGACACGCAGGAAATTTCGATCGAGGTGATTGGCGGGCGCGATGTCGCTGCCAATTTCGACATGCAGTCGCTGGCCTCCATCCTGCGCGGTGACAAGATTCTGGTGCGCAGCGCGCCGCACAAGGCGCGCTTTCTGCACCCCCGTGGCTGGAACTACTACGCCACCTTGCGCAAAAAGCTGGGCTGGAACGAAGGGGGCATCACGCCATGAGCCTCAGACGCATTGGCTTGCGTGATTTCGTCATCGTCGAGCAGCTGGAGGTGGATTTCCAGACCGGCTTCACGGCGCTGACGGGCGAGACGGGCGCCGGTAAATCGATCCTGATCGATGCATTGCAGCTGGTGCTGGGGCACCGCGCCGACACCGGCTTTGTGCGCCAGGGCGCCAGCCGCGCCGAGTTGATGGCCGAGTTCGATACGCCTGCCACGCTGGAAGGCTTTCTCAGCGACAACGACATGCCGGGCGAAGAAACCCTGCTGCTGCGCCGCGTGATCGATGCGCAGGGCAAGAGCAAGTTCTGGATCAATGGCGTGCCCGCCACCGCCACGCAGCTGCGCAGCATTGCCGGCGCGCTGGTCGATATCCATGGCCAGCATGCCTGGCAGGGGCTGACCCAGCCCGAATCGGTGCGCCAGCTGCTCGATGCCTATGCCGGCGCCGACAGCACGCCCACCCAGCGCGCCTACGCGCTGTGGCGCAGTGCCGACAAGGCCTTGCAACAGGCCCGCAGCATGGAAGAAACCCACCAGCGCGAGCGCGAACGCCTGCTCTGGCAGATTGCCGAAATCGACAAGCTCGCGCCCGGCCCCCAGGAATGGGAAGAGCTCAACACCCAGCACGGGCGCCTGTCCAATGCCCAGGCCTTGATGGATGCGGCCAACAATGCCATCGCCAGCCTGGAAGGCGAAGACGGTGGCGCCATCACGCAGGTCAACCGCAGCCTGCACGCGCTGCAGGACCAGGCCCATGTGGAGCCCGGTTTCTCCGCGATGGCCGAGTCGCTGGAGTCTTGCCTGGCCCAGCTCGAAGACGTGATGCGCTCGCTCAACGGCTACCTGCGCCATGCGGAGCTGGACCCGGACAAGCTCGAACAGCTGGACCAGCGCCTGGGCAGCTGGATATCGCTGGCGCGCCGCTACAAGCGTGCGCCCGAAGACCTGCCCGCGCTGCTGCAGGGCTGGCATGCCGAGCTGCTGGCGCTGGAGGCCTCGTCCGACATGGTGCAGCTCACCAAGAATGCCCAGCAGGCGCAGGAGGCCTACCAAAAGGTAGCCGCCACGCTGAGCCAGGCGCGCCAACAGGCGGCCAAGCGCCTGTCCAAGGCCATCACTGCGGCGATGCAGGACCTGGGCATGGCCGGCGGCCGTTTTGTGGCGCAGGTCAGCCCGGCGCGCGAACCGCGCAGCGATGGCATCGACGATGTGGAGCTGCTGGTGGCCGGCCACCCGGGCACCGACCCCAAGCCGATCGCCAAGGTGGCCTCGGGCGGCGAGCTCTCGCGCATCTCGCTGGCAATTGCGATCTCGACCAGCCAGCTCGGCCAGGCACCCACACTGATCTTTGACGAGATCGACTCGGGCATTGGCGGCGCCGTGGCCGATTCGGTCGGCCGCGTGATGCGGGCACTGGGGCGCGACCGACAGGTGCTGGCCGTGACCCACCTGGCCCAGGTGGCCGCGCGCGGCGACCACCACCTCCTGGTGGCCAAGCAGCGCAGCAAGGGCGGCACCACCAGCCATATCCGCACCGTGGCCGATGACGAGCGGATCAATGAAATTGCCCGCATGCTCGGCGGCGAGAACCTGTCTGCGACGAGCCGGGCCCATGCCCAAGAGATGATTGCCGGAGGAATGAATGACCGTTAAGACATCCCTCTCACAGCCGCTCGAAGTGGTGGTCATCACCGGCATGGCCGGCTCGGGCAAGTCCGTGGCGCTGCACGCGCTTGAAGACGTGGGCTACTACTGTGTGGACAACTTTCCGCCCGAGCTGCTGCAGGCGCTGGTGTCGCTGGAGCAGTGGCAGCATGGCAGCCGCGTGGCCATCGCCATCGATGCGCGCAGTGCCAAGGGCCTGTACCTGGTGCCTGCGCAGCTCGACCGCCTGCGCGCCGCTGGCGCCCAGGTACGGCTGATCTACATGGATGCGCAGCGCGATACGCTGATGCGCCGCTTTTCCGAAACCCGCAGGCGCCATCCGCTGACCAACGAAAAACTGCAGGAAGGCCCGCGCGCGCTGGTGCAGATGATTGAGGAAGAGCGCGCGTTGCTGGCCGATCTGCGCGAACAGGCCCATGTCATCGACACCAGCAATATGCGCGGCTCGCAGCTGCAGGCGCAGATCAAGGACTGGATCCAGGCACCGCAATCGAGCCTGACCTTGCTGTTCCAGTCCTTTGGCTTCAAGCACGGCATCCCGATAGACAGCGATTACATGTTCGATGTGCGCATGCTGCCCAACCCCTACTACGAGCCCGAGCTGCGCCCGCACACAGGATTGGAAGCGCCGGTCGCCAACTTTCTGGCTCAGCAGCCCAAGGTGCTGCAGATGCAAAACGACATCATCCGCTTTCTGGACAACTGGCTGCCGGAGCTGGTGAAAAACCACCGCAGCTACGCCACGGTATCGGTGGGCTGCACCGGCGGCCAGCACCGCTCGGTCTACCTGGTCAATGCGCTGGCCCAGCACTTTGGAGACCGCTGGACCACCTTGCAGCGCCACCGCGAACTGGGCGGCAAGCACAGCGGATAAAGCCTTGGCTATTCGGTGCGCAAAGCGACGCTGAGCTGGTCCACCACGTTCGCCCAATCGGCATCGGCGGTGATGCTCTCCCGCAAAAAGCGCGCCTGTGCGGGCGACCAGAACGGAGCGTCTGCCATCAGCAAGGTGTCGGGCAGCGGGCGGTGCGTTTCGATGAACGCGCGAATCGATGCATCGTCATCGGGCAGGCCCAGTTGCTGGAACAGGGACGAGAACGGATGGACAGTGGGTTCCATGGCGCACTTTCAAAGCAAAAAGATGGCTGCAGTCTAAGCGCCGCCCAGCGGTGCCCATTGCAGGACAAGCACTGCAATCGACGCCAGTGCCTGCTGCCCCGGCCCGCCTCAGAACCCGCGCTGCAGCAGACTGCGAACGGGTGCAGGCAGGCCCACATCCGGCCACTGTGCGGGCAGCACCCACTGGCCCGGCTGTGCCGGCACAAAATCCGCAGCAACGGGGACCCGCACTGGATGCAGATGCAAATCCTTGTGGGTAAGCACATGCAAAAAAGCGGCGCCATGCACCGGCGCTGACGTGGCACCGTGCCGGGCCGCCTGCTGGAGCAGTGCCTCTTCGCTGTCGCAGACCGGCATGCAGAACAGGCCGGCCCAGATGCCCGGTGCCGGGCGCTTTTCCAGCCAGATGGCGCCATCGGGCCGTTGCCAGCACAGCAGCCACCAGCTGGCGGCACTGCGCTTCAATTTCTTGGTCTTGACGGGATAGCGCTCGGGCTGGCCCTGGCGGTGCGCCACGCAATCACCGTGCACCGGGCAGAGCAGGCAACTGGGCTTTTTGGCGGTGCAGATCGTGGCACCCATGTCCATCATGCCCTGCGTGTAGCGCGGCATGTTGCGCGCCAGGTCGGTGGTGGGCAGCAGGTCTTCGGCCAGCGCCCAGAGCTTTTTCTCGGCAGCGCTGCTGGCCAGGTCGTCCTCAAAGCCCAGCACGCGGGTGAGCACCCTTTTGACATTGGCATCCAGAATGGCAGCCCGCTGTGCAAAGCAGAACGAGGCGATCGCGCCTGCGGTCGAGCGGCCAATGCCGGGCAAGGACGAGAGCTCTTCCACCGTGTGCGGGAACGCACCGCCAAAGCGGTCCATCACCTCCTTGGCGCAGCGGTGCAGGTTGCGTGCGCGGCTGTAGTAGCCCAGGCCGCTCCACAGCGCCATGACTTCTTCATCGCTGGCCGCAGCCAGATCGGCCACCGTGGGGCAGCGCTGCAAGAACCGCTCGTAGTAGCCCAGCACAGTGCTGACCTGGGTTTGCTGCAGCATGATCTCGGACAGCCAGACGCGGTAGGCATCCTGGGTGTTCTGCCAAGGCAGGTGGTGTCTTCCGTGGACTGTCTGCCAGGCCACGATCTGTTCGGAAAATCGGCTCACAATCGCTGTTCTCGGGGGATGGAATAGTTATCGGGGGCTGTGGGGGCGGCCGCGCTGGAGCGGCCCGCCAGCCCTGTGTTTATCTGTGTTTATTTCTGGCAGCGCTTGCAGAAATAGGTGCTGCGCTGCCCTTGCTTGATGACCTGCACCGGCTGGCCGCATCGCGGGCAAGGCGCTCCGGCCCGGCCATAGACGCTGGCCTGCGCCTGGAAAGCACCGGCATAGCCATTGACCTGGACAAAGTCGCGCAAGGTGCTGCCGCCCAGTGCAATCGAGCGGGTCAGCACTTCGACAATCGCCGCATGCAGGCGCCGCGCCTGGGGCCGCGTGGTCTGGTTGGCCGGTTTGGTGGGCGCTATGCCGGCCAGGAACAGCACCTCACTGGCGTAGATATTGCCCACGCCGACGACCACCTGGCCGCCCAGCAGCAGCTGCTTGATAGGCATGCGCGATTTTTGCAGCCCGGCCCACAGGTGCTCAAAGCTGAAGCCGGCGCCCAAGGGCTCCACGCCCAGGTTGGCCAACAGCTTCGCGGCCATGCCCGATTCGGTGTCGGGCGACCACACCACCGCACCAAACCGGCGCGGATCATGCAGGCGCAGCAGGTGCTGGTCGGTGAACAGGTCGAAATGGTCATGCGGGCCGGCAGGCGCATCCATCGGGCTGACCTGCAGGCTGCCGGACATGCCCAGGTGTATCAGCACCACACCCTGGTCCAGCGCCAGCACGATGTACTTGCCCCGGCGCTGCACATCGGTGATGGTGCGGCCAGCCAACGCTGCGGTCTCGATGCCCAGCGGCCAGCGCAAAGGTTTTCCGATCCGCACGGACGCAATGCGCGCGCCTTGCAGCGGCGCAATCAGTCCTCGCCGCGTGACTTCCACTTCTGGTAACTCTGGCACTTTCTTCCTTCTGCAAGGCCCTTGGGCATCGTTTATTATGGGCCGATGACGCAAAAACTTCGTTTACTGGCTTATTTTCTGGCCTCCGGCCTGATGGCACCCGCGTTTGCAGCGCCTGCCCAAGCACCGCAGCCCGGCGCTGCCCAGCGGCAGCTGGCGCTGGCGGCAGCCCAGCGGGCCGACGACGCCAGAGTCGAGCTGGATGCGGAGCTTTTTTACGAACTGCTGCTGGGCGAAATGTACGCCTACCGTGGTGATGCGGCGACCAGCGTGGAATTGCTGCTCGACGCAGCCCGCCGCTCGGGCGACGAAAAGGTCTACCAGCGCAGCGCGCAGCTGGCGTTGCTGTCGCGCTCTGCCAGCCGCGCCACCGAAGTGGCCGAGGCCTGGAAAAGCGCCTTCCCGCAATCGCGCGCGGCCAGCCGCTACATGCTGCAGGTGATGCTCTCGACCAACCATGGCGAGGAAACCGGTCCGCTGCTCAAGCAGGAAATCGCGCTGGCCAAGCCCGATGAAAAGCTGGAATGGATTCGCGCCATTCCCAGCATCTACCGGCGCCTCAGTGACCAGGCCCTGGCCGCCCGCATCGTGCGCGAGGCGCTGACCCCCGAACTCGAAAACCCCGCCACCGGCCCCGAGGCCTGGGCCGCCATCGGCCGCATGGAGCTGGCCGCAGACCAGAAGACCGAGGCACTGGCCTCTGCCCGCAGATCGCTGCAACTCAATCCCGACAACGAGAGCGCGGCCAAGCTGGCGGCCGACCTGGTCAACGCCGGTGTACCCGGCGTTGAATCGCTGGTGGTGGATTTTCTGAACAAATCCAAGAGCGGCGAGGCCCACCTGGCCTATGCGCGCAGCCTGATGAACGCCGAGCGCTTTGCCGAGGCCAAAACCCAGCTGGAAAACGCCACGCGCCTGAGCCCCGAATCCGCCGATGCCTGGATGCTGAAGGCGGCGCTGGAAGCCCAGCTCAAGCAGTACACCGAGGCCGATGTCTCGCTGCTCAAGCTCGACACCCTGATCGACAAATTCCCCTCGGCGGTGCTGCAGCGTGAAGTGCGCATCCAAAGCCTGATGCTGCGCGAGCAGATGGCCGAGGCCCAGCAGAAATGGGCTGAGGCCGACCGCTGGGCCGATGAGATCGCCAAGGCCGGCAACACCGCGCTGGCCACCTTGCGCAAGGCCTCCATTCAGATGCAGCAGGGCAACTACGATGCTGCGGCGGTCTTGCTGGACCAGCTGCCCGAAGGCAATGCCGGCGAAGCGCGCGCCAAGCTGGCCGCGCAGGTGCAGCTGCAAAAAACCGCCAAGAACTATGCACAGGCGCTGGATCTGCAGAGCCGCCTGGTCGCACTGCAACCGCAGGACCCGGACGCGCTGTACGAGCAAGCGATGCTCGCCGAGCGCATGAACAACATGGAGCTGGCCGAGACCCAGCTGCGCAAGCTGATCGAGCTGCAGCCCGATTTTCACCATGCCTATAACGCGCTGGGCTACTCGCTGGCCGATCGCGGCCTCAAGCTCGACGAAGCCAAGCGGCTGATCGAGAAGGCGCTGAGCATGTCACCCGGCGACCCCTTCATCACCGACAGCCTGGGCTGGGTGGAGTTCAAGCTGGGCAACCTCGATCGCGCCGCCGAACTGCTGGAGCAGGCTTACACCAAGCAACCCGATGCCGAGATTGGTGCCCATCTGGCCGAAGTCTGGTGGAAACAGGGCAAGAACCGGCCCGCCGAAGAGCTGTTGCGCACCGTTCTGAAGACAGCGCCGAACAATGACATGGTCAAGAAGACCTTCGAGCGCCTGGGCATCCAACCATGAAGGTGCAGCGCAGACACCTCTGCCTGGCCGCAGCAGGCGCTGCCCTGCTGCCCATGCTCTCGGCCTGCAGTACCGCAGCGCGCCAACTCGAGGCCGCACCGGGCGTGACCTACTGGTCGGGCCGCATGTCGGTGCAGGTGCTCGACAGCCCACCGCAGAGCACCAGTGGCAGCTTCGAGCTGTCCGGAAGCCCCGCATCGGGCGAACTGGTGCTGCTCAACCCGCTGGGCAATATCGTCGCGCGCGTGCAATGGTCGCCCGGCCAGGCCAGCGCGCAGCAAGGCACGCAGACGCGCCAGGCCAGCTCGCTCGACGAGTTGACACAAAGCTTGCTGGGCACCAGCTTGCCGATTGCCGCGCTGTTTGACTGGCTGCAGGGCAAACCCACCGAGGCGGCCGGCTGGCAGGCCGACCTGGAGGCCCACAGCGAAGGGAAAATTCTGGCCCGCCGCATCGATCCACGTCCCGAGGCGAGCCTGCGCATCGTCCTCGACGCGCGATGATTTTTTTGTGAGACCGAGATCCATGCGTACGCTGTACGACGTTCCTGCGCCTGCCAAACTCAACCTGTTCCTGCATATCACCGGCAGACGCGCCGATGGCTACCATCTGCTGCAGTCGGTGTTCATGCTGATCGATTGGGCCGACACCCTGCACTTCGAGCTGCGCAGCGGCGGCCAGATCAGCCGCGAAGACCTGAACACGCCGCTGCCTGCCGATGACCTGATCACCCGCGCCGCCAGGGCTTTGCAGCAGGCCACTGGCTGCCGCCAGGGTGTGCACATCGGCGTGCACAAAAACCTGCCAGCCCAGGCTGGTATGGGCGGCGGCTCATCGGATGCGGCCAGTACCTTGCTGGCGCTCAACCAGCTCTGGGATCTGAAACTCTCGCGCAGCGAACTGCAGCGCATCGGGCTGACCTTGGGCGCCGATGTTCCTTTTTTTATTTTTGGAAAGTCGGCTTGGGTCGAAGGAATCGGTGACATAATACGTCCACTCGAAAACGAGCAGCAACTAGCAGACACCGCGCTGGTAGTTGTGAAGCCGCAAGAGGGTCTGGATACGAAATTAATTTTTTCAAGTCCGAACCTAAAACGCGATTCAGAAGCTGCTACAATGACGAGCTTCGCTGCAGAGAACTTTGACTTCGGTCGAAACGACTTGCAGCCGGTCGCAGAAAGCCTGTGCCCTTCGATAAAAAAAGTTTCTGACTTTTTGAAATCACAAGGATTACATGCTAGAATGACGGGCTCAGGTAGCGCAGTTTTCGCAGTGAAGAAAATGCAAGCTAATAGCTGCCAGAGCAGTTTTTCACAAGACTGGACAGTGAAAGATTGCACAAGTCTGATGGAACACCCTCTCAGAGGTTGGACCCAAGACTGAAAGTTTTAAAGGATTGGTGATGCTTAGCACCAATTCTTGTAGGGGAGTCGCCAAGCTGGTTAAGGCACCGGATTTTGATTCCGGCATGCGAAGGTTCGAATCCTTCTTCCCCTGCCATATTTCTTACCGCGTACAAGCAACGCACACAGCTAACCCATACCCACTGGGACGCTATGCAAGACCATCATCCAGACTTCATGGTTTTCACAGGCAACGCCAACCGCGAGCTTGCCTCTGAAATTGCACAACACCTCCATACCTCCCTGGGTAACGCCGACGTAGGCCGTTTCTCTGACGGTGAAGTCACCGTCGAGATCAAGCAAAACGTTCGTACCCGCGATGTGTTCGTGGTGCAGCCCACCTGCGCTCCCACCAACGACCACCTGATGGAACTGCTGGTGATGGTCGACGCGTTGAAGCGCGCATCGGCCGAGCACATCTGTGCCGTGATCCCCTATTTCGGCTATGCCCGCCAGGACCGCCGTGTCCGCTCGACCCGCGTGCCCATCACGGCCAAGGTCGTTGCCAACATGCTCCAAGCCGCTGGCGTCAGCCGCGTGCTGACCATGGACCTGCATGCCGACCAGATCCAGGGCTTTTTCGATATTCCTGTCGACAACATCTATGCATCGCCTGTGCTGCTGGGCGACCTGCGCCAGAAGAACTACGAAGACCTGATCGTCGTGTCGCCGGACGTGGGTGGTGTGGTGCGTGCACGCGCACTGGCCAAGCAACTCCATTGCGATCTGGCCATCATCGACAAGCGCCGCCCCAAGGCCAATGTCTCCGAAGTCATGCACGTGATCGGTGACATCGATGGCCGCAACTGCGTCATCATGGACGACATGATCGATACCGCAGGTACCTTGGTGAAGGCGGCTGAAGTGCTGAAGGAACGTGGCGCCAAGAAGGTCTACGCCTATTGCACGCACCCCATTTTCTCGGGCCCGGCCATCGAGCGTATCGGCAATGGCGCGGCTCTCGACGAAGTTGTCGTGACCAACACCATCCCGCTGTCGCCCAATGCCCGCAACTGCAGCAAGATCCGCCAGCTGTCGGTGGCGCCGCTGATCGGTGAGACGATGCACCGCATTGCCACCGGCGAATCGGTGATGAGCCTGTTCCAGGAAGCCGAGTGAACCAAGGGCCCGCAAGGCCCTTTTTCTGCTTTCTGCTAAAATAGATAGTTTTCGCTGGCCGCTGCAATTTGCAGCGGCCTTTTTAACCGGGTGAACTGGTCGCGGTTCATCCCCCATTGGAGTAATGAAATGAACGTTGTCGCTTTTGCGCGCGCTAAGCAAGGTACGGGTGCGAGCCGCCGCCTGCGTAATTCTGGCCGTACGCCTGGCATCATCTACGGTGCTGCTGCTGAGCCTCAGTTGATCGAAGTGGACCACAACAGCCTGTGGTACGCACTGAAGAAGGAAGCCTTCCACGCATCCGTGCTGGAACTGGACCTGGACGGCGCCAAGAGCCAAGTGCTGCTGCGCGACGTGCAATACCACCCCTACAAGCAGCTGGTGCTGCACATCGACTTCCAACGCGTCGATGCCAACACCGCGCTGACCATGAAGGTGCCCGTCCACTTCAGCGGTGCTGAAGAGTCCCCAGCTGTCAAGATCGACAAGTGCCTGGTGACCCCGGTTGTGACCGAAATCCAGGTGATCTGCATGCCCAAGGACCTGCCCGAATTCATCGCGGTGGACCTGAGCAAGCTGGAAAAGGGTTCGACCGTCCACCTGAAGGACATCGCTCTGCCCAAGGGCGTGAAGCTGGCTGCACAAACCAACCCTGCGCTGGTGTCCGTGGCCGCTCCTGCTGCTGCTGAACCCGCAGAAGGCGAAGCGCCTGCTGCTTAATTGCACGGCAAGCTGCTGACGCCTCTGGCGTCTGCAAGCCAGAGGCTGCATTGCTGGTCAATGCAGCCTTTTTTCATTCCTCCCCCCACTTCACTCCATCCGCCCATGATCAAGCTGTTTGTTGGCCTCGGCAATCCCGGCCCTGAATACGAAGGCACACGCCACAACGCCGGCTTCTGGTGGATCGATGCACTGGCCCGCGACCTGCGCCTGCAGCTGGTACCCGACCGCAATTACTACGGCCTGGTCGCACGCACCTCGGTGCAAGGCGAGTCGGTCTGGCTGCTGGAGCCCCAGACCTTCATGAACCTGTCGGGCAAATCGGTCGGCGCGCTCGCACGCTTTTTCAAAATCAAGCCCGAAGAGATACTGGTCGTGCACGACGAACTCGATCTGCCGCCGGGCCAGGTCAAGCTCAAGCGAGGCGGAGGTCACGGCGGCCACAACGGCCTGCGCGACATCCATGCGCAGCTGGGATCATCCGATTACTGGCGCCTGCGCATCGGCATCGGCCACCCCGGTGACAAGCAGGAGGTGCCCAACTGGGTGCTGCGCAAACCAGCGCCAGACCAGCGCAGCTTGATGGAAGACAGCATCATCCATGCGCTGCAGGCATCGCCCGAGCTGTTGGCCGGCGACATGGACAAGGCCACCCTCAAGATCCACACCACCAAGCCCCAGCGGCCCAAGCCGCCACGCCCTCCCGCTGCCTGAGGGCGGGCAAAGGTCAGCGCAGCGGCCAGACCCTACTCATCGCCTGGAGCAGCCAGCGCCGCTGACCTGTCACAACGCCTTGTCGGCCTGCAAGCGCAAATAGCGCTGCATCAACGTGGGCTTGTCTTCCTGAAAATCGGGGTGCACCGGAATGCAGGCGACCGGGCAGATCTGCACACACTGAGGCTCATCGAAATGGCCCACACATTCGGTGCAGCGGTGCGGATCGATCTCGTAGTAGTCCTCCCCCATCGAGATGGCATCGTTGGGGCACTCGGGCTCGCAGACATCGCAGTTGATGCACTCGTCGGTAATCATCAAGGCCATGGCGGCGTCTCCAAGATTCCAGCACGGGGGAAGAAGTGTGACATGAGCGACATTATCCCGCGTGCGCCTTAGCCATACTCGTGGCACTGCGAGTAAGCATGTATGGTGTGTCGGAATTGTTCGCGTTATGCTTGCCGCTGCGAAAAAATACAACCAGCACCTGCAGTCTGCGCGCCTTTCCTAACCACGATGGCTATCCATGGGCTTATTCATTCTCAAGCGCACACTCACCTTGCTGCTCACCTTGCTGGGCACCTCGATTGTCGTCTTCCTCGTGCTGGAGATCCTGCCGGGCAACGCCGCCCAGATGCTGATGGGGCCCGATGCCGCTCCCGAAGCGGTGGCGGAACTGGCCGAGCAGCTCGGGCTCAACCAACCTGCGTGGGAGCGCTACGTGCACTGGATCTCGGGACTCGTGCACCTGGACCTGGGCAACAGCTACAGCTACGGCACCCCCGTCATTGAACTGATTGCCGAGCGCATGGCGCTCACCTTGCCGCTGGCCCTGATGGCCATGGCCATCACCACCGTCGTTGCACTGGCCGCCGGCATCTATGCCGCCAGCCGCCACAACAAGATCGGTGATGTCAGCGTCATGGGCCTCGCCCAGCTGGGTATTGCGATTCCCAATTTCTGGTTCGCCATTTTGCTGATCCTGCTGTTTTCGGTACAGCTCAAATGGTTCTCGGCGGGCGGCTTTCCGGGCTGGACCGAGGCTTCGGGCGGCTCGCCCTGGGCAGCGGTCAAGTCGCTGTTGCTGCCAGCGCTGTCGTTGGCGGTGGTGCAGGCCGCCATCCTGGCGCGCATCACCCGCTCGTCGGTGCTCGAAGTGTTGCGTGAGGACTTTGTCCGCACCGCCAGGGCCAAGGGACTGTCGCAGCGTGCAGCGCTGTATGGCCATGTGCTGCGCAATGCACTGGTGCCGGTGGTCACCGTGATGGGCCTGCAGTTTGCCGAGCTGATGGCCGGCACGATCGTTGTCGAGAACGTGTTTTACCTGCCCGGCATGGGCCGCCTGATCTTTCAGGCCATTGCCAACCGGGACCTGATGGTGGTGCGTAACTGTGTGATGCTGTTGGCAGCCATGGTGGTGATCGTCAATTTCGTGGTGGACCTGCTTTATGCCTGGATCGACCCCCGCACCAAAGCCAGCGATATCTGAGCACGCCATGCAGCCACCTACCTCCGTCGCCCCCACCCTGCCTACCCCCCCGGCCAGCACAGCGCCGGGCCATACCGCACCCCGCAACGCGCTGTGGCGCCGCGCCGCACGCAACCCCAGCTTCATGATCGGACTGGTGCTCACAGCACTGCTCCTGCTCGCGGCTGGCCTGTCCTATGTCTGGACGCCCTACTCGGCCTTCGAGATGAACATGGAGGCCAAGCTGCAAGGGCCTTCGCTCGCCCACTGGCTGGGCACCGATGCCTATGGCCGCGATGTCGCTTCCCAGCTGCTGCTGGGCGCCCGGGCCTCGATCCTGGTCGGCGTCATTGCCGTGGGCATCGGCGTCGTGGTCGGCACGGCGCTGGGCCTGCTGGCCGCTGCCAAACGCGGCTGGGTCGAAGAAGCCATCATGCGCCTGGCCGATTTCTCGCTGGCCTTCCCCGCGATTCTCTCGGCCATCATGCTGACCGCCGTCTTCGGCCCGGGCATCGTCAACGCGATCGTGGCCATCGGCATCTACAACATTCCGATGTTCGCCCGCATTGCACGCGGCTCGGCCAACACCATCTGGGGGCGCGAATACGTCACCGCTGCGCGCGCCTGCGGCAAGGGCGCCTGGGCCATCACCTGGCAGCATGTGCTGCCCAATATCTCGGCCACGTTGATCGTGCAATGCACCATCCGCTTTGCGATTGCGATCCTGGCAGAAGCCGCGCTGTCCTACCTGGGCCTGGGCACCCAGCCACCGCAGCCATCCTGGGGCCGCATGCTGAGCGAGGCGCAGACCTTGATGTTCCAGGCGCCGCTGCTGGCCGTCTTCCCCGGTGTGGCGATTGCCCTGTCGGTGCTGGGCCTCAACCTGCTGGGCGACGGTCTGCGCGACCTGCTCGACCCCCGTCTCGCCCGCAAGCGCTAAGAACGTGTTGACGTTCTAAGGAGTGTCCATGGCATTGATTGATGTACAGCAGCTCGAGATCGTGCTGCAAACCCACCGGGGCCCTGCCCGCGCCGTGCGCGATGTGAGCTTCCAGATCGAGCGCGGCCAGGCGCTGGGCCTGATTGGCGAATCGGGCTGCGGCAAATCCATCACGGCCATGGCCTTGATGGGCCTGCTGCCGGAATCGGCCCAGGTCAATGGCAGCGCCACGCTGGATGGCCAAAGCCTGGTGCAGCAACCCGACCGCTGGTGGCGCAGTGTGCGCGGCAACCGCATTGCGATGATCTTCCAGGAGCCAATGACGGCGTTGAACCCGGTGCACACCATCGGCCGCCAGATCAGCGAACCGCTGCGGCTGCACAAGGGTTGGAGCGCGCGCCAGGCCCGTGAAGAAGCAATTGCGCTGCTCGACCGCGTCGGCATTGCCCAGCCGGCGCAGCGCTTTGATGCCTATCCGCACCAGTTCTCGGGGGGACAGCGCCAGCGCATCACGATCGCGATGGCGCTGGCCTGCGGCCCGGATCTGCTGATCGCCGACGAACCCACGACGGCGCTGGACGTCACCATCCAGCAGCAGATCCTGGACCTGATCAATGGCCTGGTCGAAGAGCGCCAGATGGCCCTGCTGCTGATCTCGCACGATCTGGGTTTGATCTCGCAGAACGTCGACAAGATGGTCGTGATGTACGGCGGCACCGTCGTCGAATCGGGCAGCACGGAGGCCGTGTTCGAGCACATGGCCCACCCCTACACCCGGGGCCTGCTGGCCGCGCGCCCCAGCATGCAGCCGCGCCTGCAGGGCCAGCCCCAGCGCCTGCACACCATTGCCGGCTCGGTGCCCGAGCTGGTCGACCTGCCCGCTGGCTGCACCTTTGCCGGGCGCTGCAGCTTTACCCAGCCCCCCTGCTTTGTGCAAAAGCCGCCCCGTGTGGCCCTGCCATCGACCCATCCG
The DNA here is from genome assembly GCF_041730275.1 of Comamonas sp. SY3. NCBI lineage: Bacteria > Pseudomonadati > Pseudomonadota > Betaproteobacteria > Burkholderiales > Comamonadaceae > Comamonas > Comamonas sp. SY3. Next base: position 137,146 of record NZ_JBGTYN010000006.1, read on the forward strand.
CACGAGACGCACCAGGTGCACTGCCTGCGGCCCGAGGCCTACGCCATCGCCACCGAGACCCCTGACGAGACCCCCGCATGACGGCAGCCTCCCACGACACCCCCTTGCTGCAAGTGCGCGACCTGGTGCGCACCTACACGCTGCCCCGCGAAAAGCTGTTTTCCGCGCCTCCGACGGTGCGCGCCCTCAAGGGCGTGAGCTTTGACCTGCATGCCGGCCAGAGCCTGGGCATCGTCGGCGAGTCGGGCTCGGGCAAGTCCACCCTGGCGCGCCTGGTGATGGCGCTGGACCAGCCGACCGCCGGCCAGGTGCTGCTGGAAGGCCAGGACCTGCACCGCATGGAAGCGGAGGCGCTGCAACGCGCGCGCAAGGATTTCCAGATGGTCTTCCAGGACCCCTATGGCTCGCTCGACCCGCGCCAGACCGTCGAGCGCATCGTCAGCGAACCGCTGCAGGCCCAAAACACCAGCTCGCGTGCCGAGCAGCGCGAGCGCGCCAGCCAGGTACTGCAGCAGGTGGCCTTGCGCGCGCAGGATGTGGACAAGTACCCGCATGAGTTCTCCGGCGGCCAGCGCCAGCGCATTGCCATCGCCCGCGCACTGATCACCAAGCCCCGGCTGATCATCGCCGATGAACCCGTGAGTGCGCTGGACGTGTCGGTGCAGGCCCAGGTGCTCAACCTGATGCAGGACCTGCAGCGTGAGCACGGCATCACCTACCTGCTCATCAGCCACGACCTGGCCGTCATCAACCACCTCTGCGATGCGGTGGTGGTGCTCTACCAGGGCGAGATCGTCGAGCGCGGCACGCCCGCCCAGCTGTTCCAGCATGCCCAGCACCCCTATACACAAAAACTGGTGCAGGCCGTGCCCCAGGTCAGGCCCCGGCGTCACCGCATGCCAGCAGGGATTGGCGCAAGTCCTGTATAACCGTGCTTGAGCTTCCCGGCGCGCCCGGCAACGGCGGCGCCACTGCCCAGCTTTCCCCATAAATTGAATAAACCCCTATCCAAGGAGTACCGGATGCTGAACCGTAGACACCTGCTTGCTGCAGGCACCCTGGCACCGCTGCCGCTGTGGCTGCCTGGCATCGCCCAGGCGCAGGCCAAGAAAGACACCGTTGTGCTGGGCATGACCCTGGAGCCGCCAGGGCTGGACCCCACCGCCGGCGCCGCCTCGTCGATTGCCGAGATCACCCACTACAACCTCTACGAGACGCTGACCAAGATCAATTCGGACGGCAGCGTCTCGCCGCTGCTGGCCGAGAGCTGGGAGGTCTCGCCCGATCTGAAGACCTACACCTTCAAGCTGCGCAAAGGGGTGAGCTTCCACAATGGCGAGCCCTTCAACGCCAACAGCGTCAAGTTCTCCTTTGACCGCGCAGCTGGTGAGAAGAGCACCAACAAGGACAAGCGTACCTTCGCCAACCTCACGGCCCAGGTGGTGGACGACCACACGGTGGTGATCCTCAACAAGGAAATCGACCCGGACCTGCTGTTCGTGCTGGGCCAGGCCACCTCGATCATCGTGGAGCCCAAGAGCGCTGACAGCAACGCGACCAAGCCCATCGGCACCGGCCCCTACAAGCTGGGCAACTGGAGCAAAGGGGCATCGATCACCTTGGATGCCTGGCCGCAGTACCGCAACCCCAGCAGCATCCGCATTCGCCGCGCCACCTTCCGCTTCATCTCGGATGCCGCCGCGCAAGTGGCCGCCTTGCTGGCCGGTGATGTGGACATTTTCGCGCGTGTCTCGGCCCGTGGCATCGACCAGTTCAAGACCAACCCGCGCTACCAGGTGGTCATCTCCGGCTCGCGCGCCAAGACCATCGTCGCCATCAACGAGCGCCGCAAGCCGCTGGACGATGTGCGTGTGCGCCGCGCACTGTCTGCCGCCATCGACCGCAAGGCCGTCATTGCCGGTGCGGCCGAAGGCCTGGGCGTGCCGATTGGCAGCCACTACGTGCCCGGCGCCTATGGCTATGTGGACACCACCGGCATCAACCCCTTTGATGTGGAAAAGGCCAAGAAGCTGATGGCCGAGGCTGGCGTGAAGACGCCGCTGAGCCTGAGCATGACCCTGCCGCCCACGCCGTATGCGCGCCAGGGCGGCGAGATCATTGCCGCGCAACTGGCCAAGATCGGCGTCGAGGTCAAGCTGCAGAACGTGGAATGGGCGCAGTGGCTCTCGGGCACCTACACCAACAAGAACTACGACCTGTCGCTGATCTCGCACGTCGAGCCTTTCGACCTGGAGAACTACACCCGGCCCGATTACTACTGGGGCTACAAGTCCGAAAAGTTCAACAAGCTGTTCGAACAGATCAAGCTCGAAGCCCGCCCGGCCGACCGCTCGCGCCTGCTGGGCGAGGCCCAGCGCCTGCTGGCCGAAGATGCCGCGAACGTCTACCTGTACCAGCCGCAGTGGGTGACCATTGCCGCGAAGAACGTGCGTGGCCTGTGGAAGGACATGCCGATCTTCATCAACGACCTGTCATCCATGTACTGGGCTTGAACCCGGTCTTGCGCTAGGCTTCAAACCAGCACACCGCCCATCTACGGCCTGCCGAGATGGGCGTTTTTTCTTTCCGCGTCCCTACCCTTTTCACACCCCCTGCCCGATATGACCGCGTTGCACGATTGGCCCGCCACAGCGCTGCTGGCCGCCTACCAAAAGCAAGAACTCTCCCCTGTCGATGTCATGCAATCCGTCATCGACCATGTCGGGCAGTGGGAGCCGCATCTGTGCGCCACCTACCTGTACCGGCCTGAAGAGGCGCTGGCGCAGGCCCGCGCCAGCGAAGCACGCTGGCACAAGGGCGCACCCGCCGGCCTGCTCGATGGCCTGCCGGTGACGATCAAGGAGAACATCGCCACCCAGGGCGACCCACTGCCCGCAGGCACAGCGGCCGTCACCCTGGTGCCTGCGGCTGCGGATGCGCCGCCCGCAGCCCGCCTGCGCGAGGCCCATGCCATCTGCTTCAGCAAGACCACGATGCCTGACTACGGCATGCTGTCGTCGGGCCTGTCGAGCTTCCACCCGCTGGCGCGCAACCCCTGGGACCTGAGCAAGGGCCCGGGCGGCTCCAGCGCCGGTGGCGGTGCGGCGGCAGCCGCAGGCTACGGGCCGCTGCATATCGGCACCGACATCGGTGGCTCCTTGCGCCTGCCGGCCAGCTGGTGCGGTATCTACAGCCTCAAGCCCAGCCTGGGCCGCATTCCCATCGACCCACCGTACCAAGGCCGCGCTGCGGGGCCGATGACCCGCAGCGTGGACGATTCGGCGCTGATGATGCAGGTGCTGTCGGCCCCCGATGCGCGCGACAGCATGAGCCTGCCGCCGCAGGAGATGGCCTGGAGCACCGTGGCCGCCACCGGTGCGGACTTTATCCGGGGCAAACGCATTGGCCTCTTGCTCGATGCGGGCTGCGGCCTGCCGCTGCAGTCCGAGGTGCGCGCCGCCATTGAGCAGGCTGCTGCACTGCTGGAATCCGCTGGCGCCCGGATCACGCCGATGCCCGCCTTCATGACGCCCGCGATGCTCGACGGCATGGACCGCTTCTGGCGCATGCGCTCGCTGACCGACCTGCAGGCACTCAGCAGCGCGCAGCGCGACAAGGTGCTGCCGTATATCCGTACCTGGGCCGAAAGCGCAGAGGGCATGAGCGGCAGCGCGGTCTTCCAGGCCAGCCAGCAGTTCCACCAGGTGCGCCTGGCCACCGTCAAGGCCTGCAGCGCGTTCGACTTTGTGATCTCGCCGGTGGCGCCCCACGTCGCCTTTGCGGCCGAATGGGCATCCCCGACCAATGACCCCTTGCGCCCGCTGGAGCACATCGGCTTTACCGTGCCCTACAACATGTCGGAGCAGCCGGCCGCCTCCATCAACTGCGGCTACACCACAGCCGGCCTGCCCATTGGCCTGCAGATTGCCGGCGCGCGTTTTGACGACCTGGGCGTGCTGCAGCTGTCGCGGGCTTTCGAGCAGATCCGTGGCCCGCAAAAGCCCTGGCCCCAGCCGCCCAAGGCCTGAGCCGAGGAGACAAACGCATGGGCATGCAGCACGACCTGTATGGCAACCCGGTGAGCAGCGATGCGGCCGCCCTGCCCTACCTGAACGATTTTGCAGAAGGCTTTGCCGCCTGCGAGATGCGCGTGCTGCGCATCCTGGACATGGCCGCGCAGGACCCCAGCCCGCTGGTGCAGACCTGGTGCGCGGCGCTCCATCTGTTTGCCGAAGACGCCCAGGCCGCCCAGCAGGCGCGGCCCTTTTTGCAACGCGCCCGCACCCAGCTGGCGCAGGCCCATGACCGCGAAGCGCAGTGGCTGGCCGCCATCGAGGCCTGGGCCGATGGCGACACGCCCCTGGCCGCGCACAGGCTGGAAGCGCTGGTCCATCACTACCCCCGCGATCTGGCTGCGCTCAAGCTCGCGCACTACCATGCCTTCAACCTGGGCGATTCACCGGCCATGCTGCGCATGGCACTGAACGCCCTGCCGCACTGCGCCGATATCCCCTACTTCCACGGCATGCTGGCCTTTGCCTATGAGCAATGCCATCTGCTCGGGCCGGCCGAGCGCGCAGCGCGCCATGCGCTGCAGCTGCGTTTCAAAGAGCCCTGGGCCCACCATGCGCTGGCCCATGTGCTGCTGACCGAAGGCCGTGTGGATGAAGGCCTGGCCTTCATGCAAGGCGCTAGCGGCAGCTGGACAGGGCTCAACTCCTTCATGCAGACGCACAACTGGTGGCACCTGGCACTGTTCCTGATGGAGGATGCGCGCCACGACGAAGCGCTGCAGCTGCATGACCGCCAGGTCTGGGGAGTGGTGCCCGCCTATTCGCAGGACCAGATCGGCTCCATCTCGCTGCTGGCGCGGCTGGAGCTCGAAGGCGTCGATGTGGGTCAGCGCTGGCAGCAGCTCAGCCCCTACCTGCTGCAGCGCCAGCATGACCATGTGCTGCCGTTTCTCGACCTGCAGTACCTGTACGGCCTCGCCCGCGCCGGGCAGTGGCAGGCCGCGCAGCAGCTGCTGGCCAGCATGCAAAGCCATGCCGATGCGCAGCTGCAGCCCCGGCTGCGCACCGTCTGGCAGGATGTCTGCCTGCCCGCGGCGCGGGGCCTGCTGGCCCATGCACAGGGCCGGTATCTGCAAGCTGCCCAGCTGCTGGGCCCCTTGATTGCGCGCCTGGTAGAGATAGGCGGCAGCCATGCCCAGCGCGACCTGTTCAGCCAGCTGTACTGGAGCGCGCTGCGGCACAGCGGCCAGTGGACGGCCTTGCAAAACCTGGTGCAGCCTTGGCACAACCAGCAGCCGCAATCCAAACGGCTGGCGGCGCATATGCGGCGCATTTACCAGGGCCTGGGTTTGCCGCCCTCCCTGGCCTCGTGAAGGTTCAGGCGACCCAATCCGATTGCAGCAAGGCCCGCACCTGCTGCACCAGCGCAGGCTCGGCCCCCTGCACCGGCAGCAGGCCAAAACGCACACGGCTCAGGCGCGGCAAGCCCGCAGCGGGCAGGACGGGCGCCATCGCCTCGGTCAGCACCGCCGCATTGATGCAGGCCACGCCCAGGCCGGCCGCAATGGCCGACTGCAGGCCGGCAACGCCAGAGGCCTGGTGGGCCACCACATAGTCCACGCCCTGCTGGCGCAAACGCGTCTGGGCATAGTGGCGCAGCGCGCAGCTGTCGGGCAGCACCAGCAGCGGCAGCGGCTGGCCGGGCTCGGCCACCCATTGGCTGGCACGGGCCCAGACCAGCGGCTCCTCCGGCCCCAGCAACTGCAGGCGCTGTTTGAAAGGGGGCAGCGCCATCACCACGCCCAGGTCGCACTGCCCCTGGGCATAGGCGGCCTCCACCTCGGCGCTGCGCAGCACGCTGACCTCCAGCCGCACAGCAGGGTGGCGCTCGGCCAGGGCCTTGAGCATGCGCGCCAGCGCATCGGGTTTGAAGTAGTCGGTAACGGCGAGCTTGAGGGCCCCCTGCAGTGCCAGGCCGCGCATGTCACGCAAGGCATGGTCGGCCATGCCTACCAGCGCCCGTGCATGGCCCAGCAGCTGGGTGCCGGCCGCCGTGGGCAGCACGCCGGTCTTGCTGCGCAGCAGCAGCGGCTTGCCAATGCAGTCTTCCAGCTTCTTGACCTGCTCGCTCACCGCCGACTGCGACAGAAACAGCTGCGGCGCGGCGGCCGTGAGGCTGCCGGCCTCGACAACGGCGATCAGGGTGCGGAGCTGGGCGAGGTCCAGATGGGCCATGGTCTATCCAACGGCATAACAGATGGATACGATCATATCTTCCCGTTTTTCAAATGCAAAGAGGACTCGCACAATCGCCCCATCGTCCCACCCAGGAGCCTTTCATGCCCCATATCGCCATCCAACTCTCCGGCCCCCGCCATGCGGAGCGCCAGCAACAGATCAGCCAGGCCATTGCCCGGCTGACGCAAGACATTCTGGGCAAGCGCCCCGAGGTGATTGCCATCGCCTTCACCCAGGTCGCAGCGCAGGACTGGTGGATTGCAGGCCAGACGCTGGAGGAGCTGGGGCAGTCGGCCTTTCAGCTGGATATCAGCATCACCGACGAGACCAATACCAAGGCGGAGAAAGCGCGCTACCTGCAAGCGGTGTATGACACGATGGCAGGCCTGATGCCGCAGTTGCACCCGGTGTCCTATGTGCATGTGATCGATGCCCGCGCCGCCGCCTATGGCTATGGCGGCAAGACGCAGGAATACCGCTACCACCACAGCTGATGCGCCGCCAGCGCAGGCGCCCTTGGCAGCGCCTCAGCGCTGTGCGGTGGCCAGCTTGACCGCCAGGCCCACAAATACCACGGCGGTAATCTTGTTGAGCCAGAACTGTGCGCGCGGCGAGCGCAGCAGCAGATTGCCAAAGGCGCCCGAGAACAGCGCAATGGCGCCAAACACCAGGAAGGCCGCCAGGATGAACACGGCGCCAAACACAAAGATCTGCGGGCCGACCGGGCCGATGGCGGGGTCGGCAAACTGCGGCAAAAAGGCCAGGAAGAAGATCAGCACCTTGGGGTTGGTGAGGTTCATCACCACGCCACGGCGCACCATGACCAGCAGGTCCGTGCCCGCGATGTCCGTCCAACCGCTTCCGCTGGCGGCCGCTCCGCCAGCAGATGCATCTGCAGCCACCGGTGCCCGCCAGGCACCCCAGGCGAGGTAGGCCAGGTAGGCCGCGCCACACCACTTGAGCACCGTGAATGCAATGCTGGACGCGGCAAACACCGCTGCCAGCCCCAGCGCCACCGCCGTGGTGTGCACCACCACGCCCAGGCACAGGCCCACGACCACGGCAATGCCCACGCGCCAGCCGCGCTGGATCGATTGCATCAGCACAAACAGGTTGTCCGGCCCTGGCGATAGCGCCAGCAACACGGCAACACCAAAAAAGGCCAGCAGGGATTGGAAAGTGGGCATAGGAATGTCTCGGGAATGAGCCGCAGACCAGCGGCGAAGAACCGGCACATTATGGCCTGCGGCCCAGCCGAACAGATCTGCCTGCGCTTACGGGCGTGACAGCGGCGCAGTGACGATCCAGCCTTCCAGCGGGTCAATGCCGGGCGGCAGGCCATACAGCGGATGGCCCGCCGCATGCTGGGCCAGCGCCCAGCCAGCCTGCAACATGCAGATGGCGGCATCGAGGTGGTCGCCACTGGCATCCGCCGCCATGGTCTGCAGTTGCGCGGTATCAGCCAGCAGGCGCAGCCCCAAACGGTGCTGGCCTTGCTGCAAGGCATCCAGCAACTCTGCCCTGGCCTGGGCACGCTCGGGCGTCTGGCGCTGGCGGTCGTCGCTTTTGTAGCTGCGGCGGCCAATCAGCTCGCGCGCCAGCATGCCGGGGTAGGCCTCCAGCGCCACACGGGCGCTTTCTCGGCGCAGCAGACCTGGAAAATCCGCCCCCACGTCCAGCAGCCGGGGCAGACCGGCGTGCAGCATCCAGGCCACCGGCGGATTGACCCATTTCATCGACGGGCTGGAGCCCGCAGGCCCATCGGCGGCGCGGTGGGCAAACTTGCCGCCGGCGGGCCGGGCATCGCAAAAGGCCTTGAACAGGGTGCGGATCTCGCTGCGCTCCATGCTGGCGTAATGCTGCATGCAGGCCTGCCAGTCGCTGGGCCAGCCCAGCTGGCTGACCAGTTCGCGCGGCAGCGCAAACGGCAGGTCAAAACCCCCGACCCAGGCAGGCTGCTGCTGCAAAAACTCCTGCCACTGGGCCAAGCTGGCAAAGCTGTGAAAGCCCTGCAGCGCCACGGTGCCCGCCTCGGCATCCAGCTGGCCCCAGGCCACCACCACAGGCTTGCGCCGGCTCGGGCTGCTGCTGAAATCGCAGCCCAGTACCGGCGGCAGTGCGGCCCTTGGCATCGCTCAGCCCAGTCCCAGCGCGACCACGCCCACGCCAATCAGCAGCGCACCGGCAATGCGCAGCAGGCGGTCGCCCTCGCCCAGCAGCTTGCCGCCAATCAGCGCGGCAAACAGCATCGAGACCTCGCGCGCAGGCGCCACATGCGAGATGGGCGCAGTCTGCACCGCATACAGCACCAGCACATAGGCCATGGGGCTGAAGATGGCGACGACCAGCGCAAAGCGCCACTGCTGCAGCCACAGGCGCCGGGTCTCGCCCCAATCCATCACGCCCAGCGGCGCCAGCATCACCACCCGCACCAGGTTGCCCATGTAGTCCAGCAAGATCGGCGACAGCAGCAGCACCTTGACGGCATAGCTGTCCACCACCGTATAGGCGGCAATGAACAGGCCTGTCAGCAGCCCGTAGTACAGGCCCTTGATGGTGCGGTCCCGGGCCTCGCCGGGGCCGGGCCGGGTGGCGGCGCGCAGCATGGCCGGGCCGCCTGCGATAAGGAACACGCCCGCGACCACGGCGGCAATGCCCACGGCACCCAGGCTCGACAGATGCTCGCCGAGAAACAGCACCGCCACCATCGACGAGATCAGTGGCCCGCTACCGCGCGCCAGCGGGTAGACCACGGTCAGATCGGCCACCCGGTAGCCGCGCAGCAAGGTGACAAAGTAGAAGATATGCAGCAAGGCGCTGGCCGAGACAAAGGCCCATTCGGTCGTACCCCACAGCGGCACCACATCCTTGCCCACCCACCAGCCCACCGGCAGCCACACCAGCGCATTGAGCACCGAAGTGAACAGCGAGAAGCGGGCATCGCCCCCGGCTTTTTTGGCAACGATGTTCCAGAAAGCGTGGATGATGCCGGCCGCGATGATGAGCGTGAAAGCATGGAGCGTCATGGCTGGCGAAACGGTAGAAACGGGGCAGGAAAAAAATAACCCGGGGCGGGCCCGGGTGTCACAAGGTCAGGGTGCAGATCAGTTGCCTGCGCGCTGTGGAATCAGCGACAGGAATTCGCGCCGCAGATTGGGGTTGGTCAGGAACTCGCCACGCATGACGGAGTTGAGCATCTTGGAGTCCATCTCGCGCACGCCGCGCCAGGACATGCAGAAGTGCGAGGCCTCCAGCACCACGGCCAGGCCGTCGGGCTGGGTCTTTTTCATGATCAGATCGGCCAGCTGCACAATGGCCTCTTCCTGGATCTGGGGGCGGCCCAGCACCCAGTCAACCAGGCGGGCATATTTGGACAGGCCGATCACATTGGTGTTCTTGTTGGGCAGCACGCCGATCCAGACCTTGCCGATGACCGGGCAGAGGTGGTGGCTGCAGGCACTGCGCACGGTGATCGGGCCGACGATCATCAGCTCGTTGAGGTGCTCGGCATTGGGGAAGGCGGTGACCTCGGGCTGGGGCACATAGCGGCCCTTGAACACCTCGGTCAGGTACATCTTGGCGACACGGCGCGCCGTGTTGCGGGTGTTGTGGTCGTCCTTGGTGTTGATGACCATGCTGTCGAGCACGCCCTGCATCTTGCTCTCGACTTCGTCGAGCAGCTGCTCGAGCTCACCGGGCTCGATGAACTCGGAGATGTTGTCGTTGGCATGGAAGCGCTGCTGGGCTGCCACTATCCGCTCACGGATCTTGACGGACACCGGCGTGCCTTCGTCGCTGGCGGGTGCTTTATTCGGATCGGATAGTTCTGTAAACATAGCGGGGATGGTAGCAGCGATTGCAGACCCGCAAGCATAAGGTGTTTCTTGCCCTTCGGCCAGCGCAAGAAAAGGGCAAAAGCTATGGATTCGATAGCACGCGGCGCCCAAAAGCCGAAAAACGGCTTTTGCCTCAGTCGCGCAGGCGGAACTCGGCAATCAACGGCAAATGGTCGGACATGCGCCACCAGATACGGCCCCGGGGAACAAACAGGCCGCAGGGCGTCAAGCCCCGGGCGTAGACATGGTCCAGCTGTACGACGGGCAGGCGCGAAGGATAGGTCATCAGCGGCTGCTCGTCGTATTCAAACAAGCCAAACCCTGCCAGCATGCGCTTGACCTGAAAGCCCCAGTCGTTGAAGTCGCCGGCGACAATCACCGGCTCGTCATCGGGCACATGGGCCTTGATGAACTCATGGATCAGCGCCGTCTGGCGCAGACGGCTGCCATGCACCAAGCCCAGGTGCACGACGATGGTGTGGATGCGCTGGCCGGCAATATCCATCGCCACATGCAACAGGCCACGCTGCTCGAAGCGGTGGTCGGAGATGTCACGGTGGTTGGATTCCAGAATCGGCCAGCGGGTGAGCAGCGCATTGCCATGCTCGCCCCAGCGGGTAGTGGCATTGGTGCGGTAGGCGGCGGTGTAGCCCAGCGGGGTCAGAAAATCCGCCTGGTTCTGCTCGGGCCAGTTGTTGAAGAAACTCTCTTCCTTGCGGTTGTCCTTGCGCACCTCCTGCAGGCAGATGATGTCGGCATCCATCTGCTCGACCGCCAGACCCAGGTTGTGGATCTCCAACCTGCGCACGGGTCCCAGGCCCTGCACCCCCTTGTGGATGTTGTAGGTGGCCACCCGCAGTATCGGTAAATCGTCGTGAGTATCGGTCATGAAGCTATGAACCTCGGCAGCCAGAGAATGGCTTCGCTGTTCGATATGGAATAGCAGCGCTGTGCTGCCTCATGCCAATCATGCCACGCATGGGCGGTGTGCTCACGGGGGCTGAGCACGATCTTGGTGTAGGACGGCACCTGCAGGCTGAACACATGCTCGGTGTTCATGCGGACATCGGGCGCATAGCGGTGGCGCCAGGCCGGGTAGATCGGGTAGGTGTTCTCCAGATGCCAGTCGCGCAGCACGCAGCCGGGCTGCCGGGCATCGATGCCGGTTTCCTCGAAGACCTCGCGGACCGCCGTCTCCTGCCAGCTCTCGCTATCGCTGTCCTGGCTGCCGGTCACCGGTTGCCAGTAGTCCTGGCCCTCCATCTGGCTGACGCGGCGCAGCAGCAGCACCTGCAGATCGGCCGTGTGGATGATGACCAGCACCGAGCGCGGCAGTTTGTAGGGCAGGCTGGCGCCTGTGGCTGCTTGCATCGTCAACGCTTGGCCTCGGGCTTGCGGGTGGCCACGGCCGGTGGCAAGGTCTTGGCCTGCAGCAACCGCACCTGCTGCACCATCAGGTTGTGGGCGTTCAGGAACGCAGCGGCAATCACCTTGCCCTCATTGGTATTGCTCCAGCCCATGCCAGCGCCGCCACCCAGGCGGCCCAGCAGCACGCCGCCCACGCCCAGGTCGGTCGCACGGGCCGAGCCGGTAGCAGCGGCGACCTGCTCGGTGGTTTCGTTGTCGGTCAGGAACAGGGCCGTCTGCGCCTCCTTGAACTTGACCTGCTCGGCCACACCGGCCAGCCCTGCGATATCGCGCAGCACCGGGATCATCGCGATGATGCCCGCCAGGCCCCGGCCGGCATCCTGCTCGCTGAAGGTGAGGTTGGGCACCATCGTGTACTGGGCTTCGTAGCCCTTGCGCTTTTGCACCGTGCCATGGGGGCGCAGCACGCCGGCATCCTGCAGCTCGCCTTCGCGGATGGTGCCCTCCAGGCCACCTCCCCGGTCCACCACGCGAAAGCAGCCGCTTTGCTGCATCAGCAAGCGCACCAGCGGCACAGGGGTTGGCGGCAGGTTCACGCTGCTGGGCATCACGTAGCCGCGCGGGTTCTCCAGCAAGGCCACGGTGGCAATCGGCGCATCGCAGCGCTCCAGGCTGGCATGCGCGCCCTGGCCGCCCGCCGGCCCGGCCGAGCCGGAGACTTCCGAGCCTCCCTGGCCCAGCTCGGTCTTTTTCTCGCCGCAGCCGGCCAAGGCCAGCGCGATGGCGGCCACGGCCATGCCGCGTGCCCAGCACCCGCTGCGGTTGGAATGTGCAGTCATCGCTTGCATGGCTACCTTTGCAATCTGTCAGTCAGGCCAGAGCATAGCGCCCCGGAATGACAAAAAAGGCCAAAGCCCGGAGGGCTTTGGCCTTGTGGCGGCGCCGTGCATCAGGCAAGGCCATGCACGGCGCGGTCCGCTTACTGCGCGCCGGCAGGGTTGCGCAGCTTGATGTGCAGCTCGCGCAGCTGCTTTTCGTCCACTGGCGATGGGGCCTGGGTCAGCAGGTCCTGGGCGCGCTGGGTCTTGGGGAAGGCAATCACGTCGCGGATCGACTCGGAGCCGGTCATCAAGGTGATCAGACGGTCCAGACCGAAGGCCAGGCCGCCGTGGGGAGGCGCGCCGTACTGCAGCGCATCCAGCAGGTAGCCGAACTTGGCACGTGCATCTTCGGCGCTGATCTTCAGGGCCGTGAACACCTTGGACTGCACGTCGGCGCGGTGGATACGCACCGAGCCGCCGCCCAGTTCCCAGCCGTTGAGCACCATGTCGTAGGCCTTGGCAATGCACTTGCCGGGGTCGGTGTCCATCAGGTCCTCATGGCCGTCCTTGGGCGACGTGAAGGGGTGGTGCACGGCCGCCCAGCGGTCGTTTTCCTCGTCATACTCGAACATCGGGAAGTCCACCACCCACAGCGGTGCCCAACGGTCTTCAAACAGACCGGTGCTCTTGCCGAAGGCGCTGTGGCCGATCTTGATGCGCAGCGCGCCGATGGCGTCGTTGACCACCTTTTCCTTGTCGGCGCCAAAGAAGATCAGATCGCCGTCCTGCGCTTCGGTGCGCTTGAGGATCTCGGCAATCGCGGCGTCATGGATGTTCTTGACGATCGGCGACTGCAGGCCGTCACGGCCCTTGGCCAGCTCATTAACCTTGATGTAGGCCAGGCCCTTGGCGCCATAGATCTTGACGAAGTCGGTGTAGGCGTCGATGTCGCCACGCGACAGACCGCCCTGCTCGCGCGCGCCGCCTGGCACACGCAGACCCACCACGCGGCCGCCCTTCATGTTGGCAGCGCCGGAGAAGACCTTGAAGTCCACGTCCTTCATCACGTCGGTCAGCTCGGTGAACTCCAGCTTGACGCGCAGGTCCGGCTTGTCCGAGCCAAAGCGGAAGGCTGCGTCCTGGTAGGTCATGATCGGGAACTCGCCCAGATCCACATTCAGCTGGGTCTGGAACACTTCCTTGATCATGCGCTGGAAAATCGCGCGGATCTCTTCTTCGTTCAGGAACGAGGTTTCGCAGTCGATCTGCGTGAACTCGGGCTGGCGGTCAGCGCGCAGGTCTTCGTCGCGGAAGCACTTGGTGATCTGGTAGTAGCGGTCGTAGCCGGCTACCATCAGCATCTGCTTGTACAACTGGGGCGACTGGGGCAGCGCGAAGAATTCGCCGTCGTGCACGCGGCTGGGCACCAAGTAGTCACGCGCGCCTTCGGGCGTGCTCTTGCCCAGCATCGGCGTTTCGATGTCGATGAAGCCTTCCTTGTCGAGGAAGTTGCGCACCTGAATGGCCGTCTTGTAGCGCAGCATCATGTTGCGCTGCATCGCGGGGCGGCGCAGGTCCAGCACGCGGTTGGTCAGGCGCACGGTCTCCGACAGGTTCTCGTCGTCGAGCTGGAACGGAGGCGTTACCGACGCATTGAGCACGTTCAGTTCGTGGCACAGCACCTCGATCTTGCCGCTCTTGATCGAATCGTTGGTGGTGCCGTCAGGACGGGCACGCACCAGGCCCTTGACCTGCACGCAGAACTCATTGCGCACGCCCTCGGCGACCTTGAACATCTCGGCGCGGTCGGGATCGCAGACCACCTGCACATAGCCTTCGCGGTCACGCAGGTCGATGAAAATCACACCACCGTGGTCACGGCGGCGATTGACCCAGCCGCACAGGCTCACGGTTTCGCCCATCTGGGCTTCGGTCACTTGACCGCAGTATTGGGAACGCATTGCCATAGCCAATCTTCCTGCACCGACAAAGGTGCCTTAGTTCTCAGTTATTTAGACCCCGCCGGGGCATCTGGCGCAGCCACGACCCCCATCGAGACGATGTATTTAAGCGCAGCATCCACGCTCATGTTCAATTCAATGCAATCGCGCTTGGGCACCATCACCAGGTAGCCGCCCGTCGGGTTGGGCGTGGTGGGCACATAGACGCTGACAAAAGCGGTATCGGCACTGTCCGGGTTCTGGCGCAGGTGGCTGTCCAGCTCACCGCTGGGAGCACCGGTCACAAAGCCGATGGTCCACATGCCGGGATGGGGCCACTGCACCATGACGGCGGTGCGGAAGGCATTGCCGCTCTCGGAAAACAAGGTGTCGGAGACCTGCTTGACGCTCGAGTAAATCGAGCGCACCACCGGAATGCGGCTGACCAGCGCATCGCCCCAGGCGACCAGCTTGCGGCCGACAAAATTGCTCGCAATGCCGCCGACGATCAGCAGGATCGCCAAGGTCAGCACCACACCAAAGCCGGGAATATGGTAGCCCAGGACCTCGTCTGGCTGCCAGTGTTGCGGCAGGATCAGCAAGGTCTGGTCGAGCGTGCCGATGATCCAGTTGAGCACCCAGACCGTGATGACCCCCGGCACAATGACCAGCAGCCCGGTCAGCAACCATTTACGCAGGGACGCCATCACCGCACGCCGCTTTCAGACCGCCGAGCTGCTGCTGGCAGCCGGTGCGGGTGCAGACGCAGGTGCGGGTGCCGCTGCGGGCGCGGCCGCCTCAGCGGCAGGCGCACCCGCTGGCGCGGCACTGGCCGACTTGCCGCTGAAATCGGTGGCATACCAGCCCGTACCCTTGAGCTGGAACCCCGGGGCCGTCAGTTGCTTGGAAAAGCTGGCTTGCTTGCATTCGGGGCAGTCCGTCAGCGGCGCATCCGATATCTTTTGCAAAACATCCTTGGCATAGCCGCAGGCACTGCACTTGTAGGCGTAAATAGGCATCGCGCGTGTAAGAAAACGGAGGGAAACTCTTGATTATAGGCGGGTTGCAAAACCGATCCCGGGCGTAGGCTAAGCACTACGCCCGCCGTCCAGCCCTGCTCGCTCAGCGTCCCGCCACTGCTGCGCCGGCAGCAGGCGCGGTATCGGCCACAAAGGCCTGCACATCCGTCTTCTGGTTGCGGATGGCCTGCGGCAGCAGCGAGCCGGCCACCATGCCGGTGAAGGCAGCCAGCACGCCGGCCAGCTGGGCCGGGAACGCAGCGCCCCAGGCCATGTTCAAGCCTGACAGCCAGACGCCGATGCCCAGGAACACCGCCAGCAGCGCCCCCTGCGTGGTCGCACGTTTCCAGTACAGGCCCATCACCAGCGGCACAAAGGCGCCGACCAGCGGCACCTGGTAGGCGCCCGAGACCAGCTCATAGATGGGGGTGCCCTGCATGCGGATCGAATAGGCCAGCACGCAGGCGCTGAACACCAGCACGCTGATGCGCATCGTCTTGAGGTTCTCGCGGTCGCTCACCTGGGGGCGGAACTGGCGCCAGATGTTCTCGGTGAAGGTGACGCTCGGGGCCAGCAAGGTGGCCGAGGCACAGGACTTGATGGCAGACAGCAGCGCGCCAAAGAACAGCACCTGCATCACAAACGGCATCTTCTCCATCACCAACGTGGGCAGCACCTTTTGCGGGTCGTCCTTGAGCAGGCTGGCCGTGGCCTCGGGCATGATGATCAGTGCGCTGGCTACCAGGAACATGGGCACAAAGGCGAACAAAATATAGGCCGAGCCGCCAATCACCGTGCCGCGCACGGCCGACTTCTCGGTGTTGGCCGACATCACGCGCTGGAACACGTCCTGCTGCGGAATCGAGCCCAGCATCATCGTGATGGCTGCGGCAAAGAAGAAGACGATGTCATGCCAGGTCGGCTCGGGCCAGAACTGGAACAGATCGCGGCTGGTGGCCAGGTCGATGACCTTGCCAGCGCCGCCGGCCATGTCCGAGGCGAAAAAGGCCAGCACCATGAGGCCGACCACCAGGATGATCATCTGCACAAAATCGGTGACGGCCACCGACCACATGCCGCCAAACAAGGTGTAGGCCAGGATGGACACCACGCCAATCACCATGCCCATGGAGATGCTGACCGCGCCGCCCGAGAGCAGGTTGAACACCAGGCCCAGGGCCGTGACCTGGGCGGAGACCCAGCCCAGATAGCTCAGCATGATGATCAGCGAGCAGATGATCTCCACCGCGCTGCCGTAGCGCTTGCGGTAGTAGTCGCTGATGGTCAGCAGGTTCATGCGGTAGAGCTTGGCCGCAAAGAACAGGCCCACCAGGATCAGGCAGGTGCCGGCACCGAACGGGTCTTCGACCACATTGCGCAGGCCGCCTTCGATGAACTTGGCCGGCACGCCCAGCACGATCTCCGACCCGAACCAGGTCGCAAACGTGGTGGTAATGATCATGAACAGCGGCAGGTTCCGGCCCGCGACCGCAAAGTCGGCGGTATTCTTCACCCGCTTGGCGGCCCACAGACCTACGCCAATGGTCACGAATAGGTAGGCGATCACCATGTAGAGCAGCACGTTGTCACTCCTGCAAAGGGTAAGGCTGGGGATTGAGGATTAGAAAATTCGGACGCGGATCAGCAGTTGCAGCACCACCAGCCCCAGCACGAAGCCAATACCACCGCAGATGATGATCTGCAGCAGCTTGTTCGTCAATTTCTGCTGCACCAGCAACTCCTTGAGCATCAGGTCGCTGTCCGGGCCCTGGCTGTTGCGCGCCAGGTACTGGTGCACCAGGCGCGGCATGTCGGGCAGCAGCTTGGCATAGCGCGGCGCCTGGGATTTGAGCTCGCGCCACAGGCGCTGGGGGCCCATCTGGTCGAGCATCCATTTCTCGAGAAAGGGCTTGGCGGTGCTCCACAGGTCCAGGTCCGGGTCGAGCTGGCGGCCCAGGCCTTCGATGTTGAGCAGCGTCTTTTGCAGCAGCACCAGCTGCGGCTGGATCTCGACCTGAAAGCGCCGCGAGGTCTGGAACAGGCGCATCAGCACCATGCCCAACGAGATCTCCTTGAGCGGGCGGTCGAAATACGGCTCGCATACCGCGCGGATGGCGGCCTCCAGTTCATCGACCCGGGTGTCGGGCGGCACCCAGCCGCTTTCGATGTGCAGCTCGGCCACGCGCTTGTAGTCGCGGCGGAAAAAGGCGGTGAAGTTCTGCGCCAGATACTCTTTGTCGAACTCGGTCAGGGTGCCGACAATGCCGAAGTCCAGCGAAATATAGCGGCCGAAGCTCTCGGGCTCCAGGCTCACCTGGATATTGCCCGGGTGCATATCCGCATGGAAAAAGCCATCGCGGAACACCTGGGTGAAGAAAATGGTCACGCCATCGCGGGCGAGCTTGGGGATATCGACGCCGGCAGCGCGCAGAGTATCGACCTGGTTGATGGGCACGCCATTCATGCGCTCCATCACCATCACTTCCTGGTGGCAGAAATCCCAGAACACCTCGGGGATCAGCACCAGGTCCAGACCTTCCATGTTGCGGCGCAGCTGGGCGGCGTTCGAGGCCTCGCGCATCAGATCGAGCTCGTCGTGCAGGTAGGTGTCGAACTCGGCCACCACCTGGCGCGGCTTGAGGCGCTTGCCGTCGGCAGAGAATTTCTCGACCAGCTCGGCCATCGTGCGCATCAGTGCCAGGTCGCTGTCGATCACCGGCAGCATGCCCGGGCGCAGCACCTTGACGGCGACATCGCGCAGCTCACCCGCACGGGTGCGGATGGTGGCAAAGTGCACCTGGGCAATCGAAGCGCTGGCTATGGGCTTTTCGTCAAAGCTGACAAAGACCTCGGCCAGCGGCTTGCGGAAGGCACGCTCGATGGTCTGCACCGCAATGCGCGGGTCGAACGAGGGCACGCGGTCCTGCAACAGGGACAGCTCTTCGGCGATATCGGGGGGCAGCAGGTCGCGCCGGGTGGACAGCACCTGGCCGAACTTGACAAAGATGGGGCCCAGTTGCTCCAGCGCCTCACGCAGGCGCTGGCCGCGCGGCTCCGTCCACTTGCGGCCTATGCGCAGTACCCGGGTGATGCCCTTGAGCCAGGGATGGTTGAAGCTCGACAGCACCATGTCATGCAGACCATAGCGCCAGACCACCCACAATATGGTGAAGCCGCGTAGAAAGCGCGTCATGTCGGTTTGCGCTCGCTGGCCGTGTCGCTGCTGTCGGCACCATAGCCGGGAGGCGTTGGCGGCGCCGGCGGCTGGGCCTGTGCGCTGAAGCGGCCGGCACCAAAGCGGTCGGCTGTACGCACACCCATGCTGACGAACTGGCGCAGCGCCGCCGCTACGCGCTGGCCCAGCTGGGCCAGCCAATGCGCGGGGGTGTCACCCACCAGGCGGGCCAGATCTTCTTCCACATCCCAGCGCACATGGTCCACCAGCCACTGGATCTCGGCGGCAAACTGCACATCGCCATCGATGCGGATGGCGGGCTTTTCGCCCTGGATGACGCCGCGCGCCAAGGCCAGCGGCGAGTCGTCCACCACCTGCACGCGCAAGTCGGGGGTTTCCTGGGCGCCAGCCAGGTCCAGCAGGCCGGCGGGGGTGATCTTCAGCGCCAGCACGATACTGCGCCACTGCACCTGGACCACGCGTCCGCTTTGGCGCACCAGGCGCTCCATGGCCGCACTTTCCTGCATCAGCACATGGTTGAGGAACAGCACCACGCGGTGCTGCACCTCCGACACCAGCCACTGCGGGGGTTGGGCCGACTCCAGAATGCGCGCAAAAATGCCGCCCGGAAAAGAAAAAGGGGACTGTGTTGCCATAGTCCCCAATTATTCCCCAAGTCCGCTGCCCGTCGTAAGCATTAACAGGCAAAGCGGTGGAGTTTTACGGTTTGCTTACTGAAGGGCCTGAAGGCCTGCCACCAGCCAGCCGCTGGTGCCATCCTTGGGCTTGGTCATGTTCCAGACTTCGCGGAAGGGGCTCGGGCCGACATGGGCTTCTTCGCGGATCATGCCCGAGAACTCGACGCTGGCCATGTAGGCATTGCCCACATCCTCGATGCCCAGCAACTGGGCTTCGAGCATCACCACGTCGGTCTGGTTGGGCTGCACGCCTTCACGGTGCTGCTCACGATCCTGCAGCTGGCCCTTGACTTCGCCGAGCATGTCGTCGGTCATCATCGAGCGCAGTGTGTTGATGTCCGAGCGGTCCCAGGCAGATTGCAGGGTCACGAAATTGCGCTTGGCAGCTTCCAGGAAGCCATGGGTATCGAAGCCTTCCGGCACGCCCCAGGATTGCGCACCGGCCAGGCCGGAGCCGATCATGCTGCCGCCAGCGGCAGCGGCGGGCGCTGCACCCTGCTCCCAGGGGCGGGCCGATGCATCGTTGCCGACCTTCTCGGGGTTGTACTGCGGGGCCACCGGTGCCGATACCGGCGCTTGCGGCGCGGCATTGCCTGCACCCTGGAACGCAAACGGCGACTGCGCAGGCTGTGCAGCAGCTGCACCCTTGCGGCGCATCACAAAGCTGACGATGGCCAGCACGGCCATGATGGCCAGGCCGATCAGCAGCATGTTGGCGAAGGCTTCACCAAAGCCCAGCGAATGGGCCAGCCAGGCCAGACCCAGGCCGGCGGCCAGGCCACCCAGCATCGCGCCCCAAGGCTTCTTGGGGGCAGCAGAGGCGGCATTCGGGGTGGCGGGACGCTGGGCCTGCGCAGGTGCGGTGGCATTGTTGCCAGGCGCTTGCGCCGGCGTGGCCTGCCGCTGGGTCACATTACCGGACTGCTGGCCCATGGACTTGCCACCTCCCATGCGCTTGGCATCGGCATCGAGGTGCACAAATGCCAGCAGTACCACCAAGACCACTGACCACAGTTTTGTCATATTTGCTCCGTTTTGTTAGTGCCGGCACGCCTTGGCGCCGGCTATTGCGTTCACGCCCGCTTCTCAGCAACTCCGGTCTGTTGTGTTGTATTGCGCTGGGCGCTGGGCAGGCACCTGGCTTTGCGACCGGTATCGCGTCTTACTTTTTCAGCATTTGATCCCGACGTGCAAGGCGGTAATCCCTGCCGTCATGTTGTGGTAGTCCACATGGCCAAAGCCTGCTTTTTGCATCATGGCCTTGAGCTCAGCCTGGCCCGGATGCATGCGAATCGATTCGGCCAGGTAGCGGTAGCTGTCGGCATCGCCGGCCACCATCTTTCCTATACGTGGCAGCACCTGGAAGGAATACAAGTCGTAGGCCTTCTCCAGCGGCTTGGCCACCTTGGAGAATTCCAGCACCAGCAGCTTGCCGCGCGGCTTGAGCACGCGGCACATTTCCTTGAGCGCCTGGTCCTTGTTGGTCATGTTGCGCAGACCGAAGGCCACGCTCACCACGTCAAAGTGCTGGTCCGGGAAAGGCAGGGCTTCCGCATCGCAGACCGTGGTGGGCAGGTTCAGCCCCTTGTCGATCAGACGATCGCGGCCCACGCGCAGCATGGCCTCGTTGATATCGGTGTGCACCACCTGGCCGCTGTGGCCGACCTTTTTCGCAAACGCCAACGACAGATCGCCGGTACCGCCTGCGATGTCCAGCACCCGCTGGCCTTCCTTGAGGTTGGCAACCATGACGGTGTAATGCTTCCAGACCCGGTGCAAGCCACCGGACATCAGGTCGTTCATCACGTCATATTTGCTCGCGACCGAGTCGAACACACCGCGCACCTTGCGCGCCTTGTCCTTCTCGTCAACGGTCTCAAATCCAAAGTGGGTGGTGCTCATGGTGTGAATGCTAGCAAGCTCTGTAACGTCCGACCCCCATACCCCGGATTATTCGAGGGTATGCATTTCAACGCATAAAACGCCCAAGGCTATGGATGACGGATAGTTGAAGCTATTATTTTAATAGCTTTAAATACAAAATTTTTCCGAATGACCACGCCGCCCTTGGCCCAGCAGGGCCGGCGCTGGCTCAATGCTGGTGTCCGCAGGCACTGCCCGCCTTGCCTGGCATCGGCTGGTCGCGGTCGGCACCTGCTGCCTGCAGGCGGTCGAGGTAGTCCTGCCACAGCGCGCTTTGGCGGCTGCCCAGCTCGTAGAGGTACTGCCAGCTGTAGAGTCCGCTTTCATGGCCATCGGAGAAGATGGGCTTGATGGCGTAGTTGCCCACCGGCTCCACCGCCACGATGGCCACATCACGCTTGCCGGTCTGCAGCACTTCCTGGCCCGGGCCATGGCCTTGCACTTCGGCCGACGGTGAATACACGCGCAGCAGCTCGAACGGCAGCTTGAATACCGCGCCGTCGGCATATTGCACTTCCAGCACGCGGCTTGCGCCATGCACCGTCAACGCGGTCGGTGTCGGGGTATCGCGGTTCAAGCCAGCCATGGGATTCCTTTACAACCCCGCAGCGCACACTGCGGATAAAACAGCTCATTACGCACAACTGGCGTGCGCAATGCTATCAAAAACAATAGCAATTATGCCGCAACGAGGCGCTCTAGCGCAGCCACCATGCGCGCCTCGGCGGCTGGCAGCTGCGCGGTCAGCTCAGCTTCCAGCGCAGCGTTGCGCTCACGTTGCGCCGCAGCCCATACCGAGCCCGGAAAGTGGCTGTCGCCGCTGTAGCGAGCAATCACATGCCAATGCAGATGCGGCACCATATTGCCCAGTGCAGCCACATTGATCTTGCGCGGCGCGGGGGTCATTGCACGCAATGCCAGCTCCACAGCCACCACAGCATCCATGCACCATTGGCGCTGCGCGTCGGGCAGATCGGAGAACTCTGCCACATGTGCAGCCCAGACCACCCGGTAGAAAGCAGGA
This sequence comes from Comamonas sp. SY3, assembly GCF_041730275.1. NCBI lineage: Bacteria > Pseudomonadati > Pseudomonadota > Betaproteobacteria > Burkholderiales > Comamonadaceae > Comamonas > Comamonas sp. SY3. Next base: position 159,201 of record NZ_JBGTYN010000006.1, read on the forward strand.
AAACCCGCTTCTTCCGCATGGATGACACGCAAGGCACCGCCCGCACGAGCGCCCTGCCACACCAGACGGCCGCCTGTACCATGGCACAGCGGGCAGCTGGGGTTCGGTTCGATCGCAGGATGGGTCATACCAGCACCCGCTCGATGCCACCGTTGTTGGCGCGTTGCACATAGTCGGGCATCCAGTTGTCGCCCAGAATCTCGCGCGCCATCTCGACGACGATGTAATCGGCTTCGAGCAGCCCGTTTTGCAGGTCACCCTGGTAGCGGTTCAAGCCCTGCAGGCAGCTCGGGCAGCTGGTCAGGATCTTGACGTTCTCCTTGGCCTCCACCTGGCCGGACTCGCGCAGCTGCGCTTCACCCTTGCGGATTTCTTCGGTCTTGCGAAAGCGGATCTGCGTCGAGATATCGGGACGGGTCACGCCCAAGGTGCCCGATTCGCCGCAGCAGCGTTCGCTCTTGAGCACGTTGTCACCGACCAGCGCCTTGACGGTCTTCATCGGGTCCTGCTGCTTCATCGGTGTGTGGCAGGGATCGTGGTACAGGTAGGAGCTCTTGCCCTGCAAGGTCACACCCTTTTCCAGCAGGTATTCATGGATGTCGATGATGCGGCAGCCGGGGAAGATCTTGTCGAACTGGTAGCCCTGCAGCTGGTCGTAGCAGGTGCCGCAGCTCACCACCACGGTCTTGATGTCCAGGTAGTTCAAGGTGGTGGCCACGCGGTGGAAGAGCACCCGGTTGTCGGTGATCATCTTCTCGGCCTTGTCGAACTGGCCCGAGCCGCGCTGGGGATAACCGCAGCACAGGTAGCCCGGTGGCAGCACGGTCTGCACGCCGGCATGCCAGAGCATGGCCTGCGTGGCCAGGCCCACCTGGCTGAACAGGCGCTCGGAGCCGCATCCGGGGAAATAGAACACCGCCTCGGTCTCGGAGGTGGTGGTCTTCGGGTCCCGGATGATGGGTACGTAGTCCTTGTTCTCGATATCGAGCAGCGCGCGCGCCGTCTGCTTGGGCAGGCCACCGGGCAACTTCTTGTTGACGAAGTGGATCACCTGCTCCTTGAGCGGCGCGGTGCCGACGCTGGCAGGCGGGTGCGCGGTCTGGCGCTTGCCAAAACCCTTGAGCACATCGACCGCCAGGCGCTGGGCCTTGAAGCCCACGCCCACCATGGTCTTGCGCAGCAGCTTGATGGTGTCGGGGTTGGTCGCATTGAGCATGGCCATGGCGACCTTGTTGCCCGGACGGAAGCTCTTCTTGCCCATCTGGCGCAGCAGGTTGCGCATGTTCATCGTCACATCGCCAAAGTCGATCTTGACCGGGCAAGGCGTGGCGCACTTGTGGCAGACGGTGCAGTGGTCCGAGACGTCCTCGAACTCCTGCCAGTGGCGGATCGACACGCCACGGCGCGTCTGCTCTTCATACAGGAAGGCCTCGACCAGCAGCGACGTCGCCAGAATCTTGTTGCGCGGGCTGTAGAGCAGGTTGGCGCGCGGCACATGGGTGGCGCAAACCGGCTTGCACTTGCCGCAGCGCAGGCAGTCCTTGACCGAATCGGCAATCGCGCCGATATGGCTTTGCTGCATGATCAGCGACTCATGCCCCATCAGGCCGAACGATGGCGTGTAGGCATTGGTCAGATCGGCGTACATCAGCGACTTGCGCGATTTGTCGCCGGCATAGGTCTGCTCCAGCAGCAGGCGGCGCTCTTCGGGGCGCAGCAGCTTGCCCTTGTTGAAGTGGCCGAGCGGGTCGATCTTGGCCTTGTACTCGGCAAAGGGGCGCAGCTCGTCGTCGCTCAAGAACTCCAGCTTGGTGATACCGATGCCGTGCTCGCCGGAGATCACGCCATCGAGGCTGCGCGCCAGCGCCATGATGCGGGCCACGGCGGCATGCGCGGTGGTCAGCATTTCGTAGTCATCGCTGTTGACCGGCAGGTTGGTGTGCACATTGCCGTCGCCGGCGTGCATGTGCAGTGCCACAAACACGCGGCCCTTGAGCACGCGCTGGTGGATGGCAATGACCTCGTCCATGATCGGCTGGTAGGCCGAGCCGGCAAAGATGGCGGCCAGCGGCGCGCGCAGATCGCTCTTCCAGCTGGCGCGCAGGCTGTGGTCCTGCAGCTGGCGGAAATTCTCGGCCACGCCATCGAGCCATGCCTGCCAGCGGCCGCGCACTTCGGTCAGCAGCACCAGCGCCTGGGCCACGCGGTCTTCCAGCAGCTCGGCGGACGGGATGTCGTTGGCGTCATCCTGCTTGCCCAGCGGCAGCTTGCCCTTGGCAAAAAAGTCGTGCAGTGCATCGCACAGCTTGATCTTGTTGTTCAGCGACAGCTCGATGTTGATGCGCTCGATGCCGTCGGTGTACTCGGCCATGCGGGGCAGCGGAATCACCACGTCTTCATTGATCTTGAAGGCGTTGGTATGGCGGCTGATGGCCGCCGTGCGCTTGCGGTCCAGCCAGAATTTCTTGCGGGCCTCGGGGCTGATGGCGATAAAGCCTTCACCGCTGCGCGAGTTGGCAATGCGCACCACTTCACTGGTCACGCGCGCCACCTCATCGGGGTTGTCGCCAACGATGTCGCCAAACAGCACCATCTTGGGCAGGCCGCCATGCTTCTTGCTCTTGGTGGCATAGCCCACTGCCTTCAGGTAGCGGTCATCCAGGTGCTCCAGCCCGGCCAGCAACACGCCGCAGCGCTTTTGCTCGCCAAACATATAGTCCTTGATCTCGACGATCGAGGGCACGGCATCCTTGGCATTGCCAAAGAACTCCAGGCAGACGGTGCGGGTGTGCGACGGCATGCGGTGCACGACCCAGCGCGCGCTGGTGATCAGGCCGTCACAGCCCTCTTTCTGGATGCCCGGCAGGCCCGAGAGGAACTTGTCGGTCACATCCTTGCCCAGGCCTTCCTTGCGGAACTTGTAGCCGGGAATGTCGAGGCGCTCGGTGCGCACCAGGGTCTTGCCGTCAGCCTCCAGGTATTTCAGCTCAAAGCTGGCCATCTCCGCATCGTGGATCTTGCCCAGGTTGTGGTCCAGGCGCGTGACTTCCAGCCACTGCGCATCGGGCGTGACCATGCGCCAGCTGGCCAGGTTGTCCAGCGCCGTGCCCCAGAGCACGGCCTTCTTGCCGCCGGCGTTCATCGCGATGTTGCCGCCGATGCACGAGGCCTCGATCGAGGTCGGATCGACCGCAAACACAAAACCACCGCGCTCGGCGGCATCGGCCACGCGCTGGGTCACCACGCCGGCCTGCGACCAGACGGTGGGCACCGGGTGGTCGATGCCCGGCAGCGACACCATCTCCACCTCGGACATCTTCTCCAGCTTCTCGGTGTTGATGACGGCACTGCGCCAGCTCAGCGGAATGGCGCCGCCGGTGTATCCGGTGCCACCTCCGCGGGGCACGATGGTCAGCCCCAGGTCGATACAGGCCTTGACCAGCACGGCCATTTCTTCCTCCGTGTCGGGCGTCAACACGACGAACGGGTACTCGACGCGCCAGTCGGTCGCGTCGGTCACATGGCTCACGCGCGAGAGGCCGTCGAACTTGACGTTGTCCTTCGCGGTCAGCGGCTTGAAGGTGCGCAGCACCTTGCGGCGCAGCTCGGTGGCCTCCTGCAACGTGGTGTCGAACTCGGACACCGCCACCTGCGCTGCTGCAATCAGCTGCCCCACCAAGGCATCGCGCGCCGGGTCCTCGGCGGGCGCGCGGCGCTTTTGCACCTCGGCCAGGCGGTGCTCCAGCGCTTCCACCAGCTGCTTGCGGCGGCCGGGGTTGTGCAGCAGGTCGTCTTGCAGGTAGGGGTTGCGCTGCACCACCCAGATATCGCCCATCACCTCGTACAGCATGCGGGCCGAACGTCCCGTCTTGCGCTCCTGGCGCAGCTGGTCCAGCAGATCCCAGGCCTGCGAGCCCAGCAGGCGAATCACGATTTCGCGGTCGGAGAACGAGGTGTAGTTGTAGGGGATCTCGCGGAGACGGGCGGGCCCGTCAACCTGTGCTTGCAAGCTTGCCAGCGCAATCGGTGCGTTCATGTGTGGGACCTGTATGGGAGCGGGCGCTCCCTTATATGGGTAAGCAGTGGGGCCACCGATTTTATGACACAGGGCTTGCACGCATGGCTGGCCCTTCTAAAACATGGTACGCCGCAGTCTGACTTTGCCCTGCACCATCGGCCAGCCCCACCCTGCGCCAGCCTCGGCCTCCGGCGCCGCGCCCTTTTTCCTATTTTTTCTTATTTGATCGAAATTGAGCATTTCGAGCCAAGCGGTTTCCTCTACCACAACTGTTTGACAGCCCCATGTGACAACCCCAAACCCGGGCCGCCGCTAAAGCCCTAAGGTTACACTTTTCTCTCGATTACGAATGGCGGCTGAACTACAATCGTAACGCCTTGTATTTGTTGACGCTGTACGGACGGGCGCTGGCTTTCCCCAGTTGCCTAAAACCAGCGGATATGCCACAACGTCACAGAACATTCACAAACGCCACATACGATTCGTTTTTGAGCGTTTTATAAACCCCTAGGAGCATTCATGCACTTCAAGCGTTTGGTCATCGCTGCCGGTATTGCAGCCACTACCAGCCTGTCCGCCCATGCCGTCACCGAGATCCAATGGTGGCACTCCATGACCGCCGTGAACAACGAATGGGTCAACGACCTGGCCAAGGAGTTCAACGAGAGCCAGAAGGAATACAAGGTTGTGCCCACCTTCAAGGGTGTGTACGACGAGTCGATGACTGCAGCGATCGCGGCTTTCCGCTCGGGCAATGCGCCCCACATCCTGCAAGTGTTTGAAGTGGGCACCGCCACGATGATGGCTTCCAAGGGTGCCACCGTGCCCGTGGGCAAGGTGATGTCGGACGCCGGCGTGTCCTTCGACCCCAAGGCCTACATCCCCGCCGTGGCCGGTTACTACACCGCGCCCAACGGCCAGATGCTGAGCTTCCCGTTCAACAGCTCGACGACCATCTTCTATTACAACAAGGACGCCTTCAAGAAGGCAGGCCTGGACGCGGAAAAGGCGCCCACCACCTGGCCTGAAGTGTTCGCTGCGGCCAAGAAGCTCAAGGAGAGCGGCCACAGCTGCCCGATGACCCTGGCATGGCAAGGCTGGACCCAGCTGGAGTCCTTCTCCACCTGGCACAACGTCGAGTTCGCGACCGAGCACAACGGCCTCTCGGCCAACGGCTACAAGGCCCGCCTCAAGCTCAACTCGCCGCTGCACGTCAAGCACATCGACAACCTGGCCGCTGCGGCCAAGGCCGGTGAGTTCGTCTACAAGGGCCGTGCTTCCACCGCCCAGGCATCGTTCACTGCCGGTGAATGCGCGATGATCCAGACCTCGTCCGGTTTCTACGGCGACGTGGCCAAGAACGCCAAGTTCGCCTACGGCCTGGCTGCGCTGCCTTACTACCCTGACGTCAAGGGCGCGCCGCAGAACACCGTGATCGGTGGCGCATCGCTGTGGGTGATGGCTGGCAAGAAGTCGGAAGAATACAAGGGCGTGGCCAAGTTCTTCGAGTTCCTGTCGCAAACCAAGGTGCAGGCCGCTTCGCACCAGCGCACCGGCTACCTGCCTGTGACGATGGCTGCCTATGAGCTGACCGAGAAGTCCGGCTTCTACCAAAAGAACCCTGGCACCGACACCGCCGTGACGCAGATGATCCGCAAGGTCACTGACAACTCGCGTGGTATCCGTCTGGGCAACTACGTACAGATCCGCACCATCGAGGACGAAGAACTCGAACAGGTCTGGGCTGGCAAGAAGACCGGCAAGGAAGCCCTGGACGCCATCGTGTCCCGCGGCAACGAACTGCTGGCTCGCTTCGAAAAGTCGTACAAGCCTTAATCCTTTCATCACAGGCGCCAACCCCGCACGCGTGGGGCTGGCGCAGTCGATGAACCATCGCCCGGCGGCTGCCTGCAGCCCCGGCGGTTTTTTTGTTTTTAAGCTCCATCATGGAAAAACGCGTACTTTTCCGCTCTAAATGGCTGCCCTGGGTGTTGATTGCACCGCAGTTGCTGATCATTGGCATTTTCTTTTTCTGGCCCGCTGGCCAGGCTGTGCTGCAGTCCTTCCAGATGGAAGACGCCTTCGGCATGAGCACCGAATGGGTCGGGCTGGATAACTTCCGCAACCTGTTCTCCGATCCCACCTATCTGAATTCCTTCAAGCGCACCGCCATGTTCTCGGTGCTGGTCGCCGGCGCTGGCATTGCCATCTCGCTGGTGCTGGCCATCTTTGCAGACCGCATCGTGCGCTTCGCCATGGTCTACAAGACCTTGCTGATCGTCCCCTATGCCGTCGCGCCCGTCATTGCCGGCGTGCTGTGGGTGTTTCTGTTCTCGCCCTCCATTGGCGTGGTCACCTACTACCTGGGCAAGCTGGGCTACAACTGGAACCACATGATGAATGACAACCAGGCGATGGCGCTGATCGTCATGGCCTCGGTGTGGAAGCAGATTTCCTACAACTTCCTGTTCTTCCTCGCGGGCCTGCAGTCCATCCCCAAGGCACTGATTGAAGCTGCTTCCATCGACGGTGCCGGACCCTGGCGCCGTTTCTGGAACATCCAGCTGCCGCTGCTGTCGCCGACCACCTTCTTCCTGCTGGTGATCAACATCGTCTACGCGTTCTTCGACACCTTCGGCATCATCGATGCCGCAACGCAGGGCGGCCCCGGCCAATCGACGTCTATCCTGGTCTACAAGGTCTACCAGGACGGCTTCAAGGCGCTGGATCTGGGCGGCTCGGCAGCGCAGTCCGTCGTGCTGATGCTGATCGTCATTGTGCTGACCGTGGTTCAGTTCCGCTATGTTGAAAAGAAAGTGCAGTACTGATCATGGTTGACCGCAATCCCTGGCTCAATTTCTTCTCGCACGCCGTGCTGGTGCTCGGCGTGGCGATTGTGGCCTTCCCGCTGTACCTGGCTTTCATCGCCTCGACCCACACGGCCGATGCGATCGTGCAGTCCCCCATGCCGCTGCTGCCTGGCGCCCACCTTTGGGAAAACTACCAGGCCGCACTGTTTGGCTCCGGCAAGCTCGGCTCCAACACCAATGTGATGCACATGATGTGGGTGAGCTTCTGGGTGGCGATGATCATCACCGTCGGCAAGATCGCCATCTCGCTGCTGTCGGCCTTTGCGATCGTCTACTTCCGCTTCCCCTTCAAGATGATCTGCTTCTGGGCGATTTTCCTCACCCTGATGCTGCCCGTCGAAGTGCGGATTCTGCCCACCTACAAGGTCGTGGCCGAACTGGGCCTGCTCAACAGCTACGCCGGCCTGACCCTGCCGCTGATCGCCTCGGCCACCGCTACCTTCCTGTTCCGCCAGTTCTTCCTGACGGTACCCGATGAGCTGGTGGAAGCGGCACGCATCGACGGCGCCGGCGCGATGCGCTTTTTCAAGGACATCCTGGTGCCGCTGTCCCGCACCTCGATCGCTGCGCTGTTCGTGATCCAGTTCATCTACGGCTGGAACCAGTACCTCTGGCCCTTGCTGATGACCACCTCGGAAGACATGTACCCCGTGGTGATCGGCATCAAGCGCATGCTGGCAGGCGGCGAAGCCGCTGTGGACTGGAATATCGTGATGGCCACGGCCATCCTGGCGATGCTGCCACCGACCCTGGTGGTGATGCTGATGCAAAAGTGGTTTGTCAAAGGTCTGGTGGATACCGAAAAGTAACCCCTCGCCATCTTGTCCCTCCACCATCTTTGACCGATACAACGAAACCTTCATATGGCTTCCATCTCTCTCAAGAACATTGTCAAACGCTACGGCACCGGCAAGACTGCCGTTCCCGTGATCCATGGCGTCAATGCCGAAATCAAGGACGGCGAATTCATCGTCCTGGTCGGCCCCTCGGGCTGCGGCAAATCGACCCTGCTGCGCATGATTGCCGGCCTGGAAGAAATCACCGGCGGTGACCTGATGATTGGCGACAAGATCGTCAACAACCTGGAGCCCGCCAAGCGCAACATCGCCATGGTGTTCCAGAACTACGCGCTCTACCCGCACATGAGCAACTACGAGAACATGGCCTACGGCCTCAAGCTCGCCAAGGTGCCCGAGGACGAGATCAAGCGCCGCGTGGACAAGGCCGCCAAGATTCTGGAGCTGTCGCACCTGCTGGACCGCAAGCCGCGCCAGCTGTCGGGCGGCCAGCGCCAGCGCGTGGCCATGGGCCGCGCCATCGTGCGCCAGCCCCAGGTTTTCCTGTTTGACGAGCCGCTGTCCAACCTGGACGCCAAGCTGCGCGGCCAGACCCGCATCGAAATCCAGAAGCTGCATGCCGAGCTGGGCATCACCAGCCTGTTCGTGACCCACGACCAGGTCGAGGCCATGACCCTGGCCCAGCGCATGATCGTGATGAACGGCGGCAATGTCGAGCAGTTCGGTACGCCTGAAGAGGTCTACCACACGCCCGCGTCGACCTTTGTGGCCGGCTTCATCGGCTCGCCACCAATGAACCTGCTGAAGAACGCCCCCATTGGCAAGGCCGGCCAGATCCTGGGCATCCGCCCCGAGCACATCGACCTGGTGGCCTCGGGCGGCTGGGAGTTCCAGGTGGAAACCGTGGAACTGCTGGGCGCCGAGCGCCTACTGTACGGCAAGGTCGGCGGTGAAGAAGTCGTCGTGCGCGTCGAGGAAGGCCATGCCTTCCCCAAGCCCGGCGAAGTGGCGCGCATCAGCGCCCGTGAAGACCGCCTGCACTGGTTCCACGCAGAAACCGGCAAGCGCATCTGAGCGCGGCAAGGCGATGTGCACCCCTGCCGCGCCTTGGCTCCTGAGCTGAGCCCTTGAACCCCAGCGCCCAAGTGCAGCACTTGTGGCGCTTTTCTTTTTTCTCATCGAGACTGATATGACGCTTTCTAGCAACTGGCCCTATCCACGCTGGGTGGCCCACCGCGGCGCAGGCAAACTGGCGCCCGAAAACACCATGAGCGCCTTCCGCCTGGGCGCGGCACATGGCTACCGCATGTTCGAATGCGATGCCAAGCTCAGCCGCGATGGCGTGCTGTTTCTGATGCACGATGCAGACCTGAAGCGCACCACCAATGCCCAGGGCACCGGCAGCGATCTGAGCATGGGCGAGCTGGCCCAGCTCGATGCCGGCAGCTGGCACTCCCGCAGCCATGCGGGCGAAAACCTGCCCACCTTGGAAGCGCTCGCCCGCTGGTGCCTGGCCAACCACCTCTACCTCAATGTCGAGATCAAGCCCACGCCCGGCCAGGAGCTGGAGACCGGCCGCGCCACTGGCGCGCTGATGAACCGCATCTGGCCGCAAAACGTGGTGCCGCCGCTGTTCACCTCGTTCAAGGCCGATTCGTTGCGCGGCGCCCGCGAAGTGGCAGCGCATATCCCGCGCGGCCTGCTGGTGGACAAGCTGGCCGATGGCAGCGGCGACACTGAGCTGCAGCTGGCGCTGGAGCTGGGCTGCCAGGCACTGGTGCTCAACCATGCGCTCTGGGATGCCGCCTTGGTGGCCAAGGTCCATGCCGCAGGCCTGCGCTGCAGCAGCTACACCGTCAACGACGAATGGGCCGCCCAGCGCCTGATCGATCTGGGCACCGACGGCATCATCACCGACCGGGTCGATCTGTTCAGCCCGGCCCAGGATGGTCCGCTGCTGTAATGCCATCGCAGCACTCGTGCCTTGGCTGACCGCCAGACAAAAGCCCGGCCATGCCGGGCCTTTTTTGGGTGCGCGCTGCGCCTCAGTCCATCTTGGTGCCCGAGGCCTTCACCGCCTCGGCCCAGCGTGGCGTCTCCGCCGCCAGGAACTGCTGGAAGGCCTCGGCACCGAGAAAGGCAGGGTCAGCCCCCTGCTCCACCATGCGGCCGCGCACATCGGGCATCTGCATCACCTGGCCAAACGCGGAGCTGAGCTTGTCCACCACGTCCTTGGGCGTTCCGGCGGGCGCGAGAAAGCCATAGAAGCCCACGACCTCAAAGCCCTTGAGTCCGCCTTCAATGGCGGTGGGCACCTCGGGCAGCGCCGGGTTGCGCTCCTTGCTGGTGACGGCCAGCGCACGCACCTTGCCCTGCTTGTGGTAGGCGGCAGCCTGCGGAATGCTCTCGGCCATGAACTGCACCTGGCCACCCACCAGATCGGTAAAGGCCGGCGCACTGCCCTTGTAGGGAATGTGCACCAGGTCCAGCCCGGTCGCACTCTTGAACATCTCGGGCACCAGGTGGCTGATGCCGCCATTGCCGGCCGAGCCAAAGTTGACCTTGCCCGGGTTGGCTTTGGCGTAGGCGATGAACTCCTGCAGGTTTTTGGCCGGTACCTTGTTGTTGACCAGCAAGGCCAGGGGCTGCATGGCCGTGCGCGCCACCGGCGTGAAATCGCGCAAGGTGCTGTAGGGCAGCTTGGGGTAGAGCGCGGGGTTGATCACCATCACCCCGGTATTGGCCAGCATCAGCGTGTAGCCATCGGGCGGCGCTTTCATGACATCCTGCGCGCCCACCGCGCCACCGGCACCGGGTTTGTAGTCGACGATGATCGGCTGGCCCAGCACGCCCTGGAGCTTGTCGGTCAACAAGCGGGCATGCTGGTCCAGCGGGCCTCCTGCGGGAAAGCCGATGACCACGCGCACCGGCTTGGTCGGGAAAGGTTGCTGGGCCTGGGCGGCGGCAGTCAGCGCCAGGCCGGCGATGGTTGCCAGGAAGGCGTGTGCAATGTGCTTCATGGAGGGTCTCCTTGGGTTGTTATCGGTTGAGCGGCGGGCAGCGCAAGCGCGGCCTGTGCACCGCATGATGACCGGCGCATCCCGCTTCTACAACCGGCCCCTGTCTCGCATTTTTTCGGATTGACGCCGCCGCCTTCAGACAGTAGCTGCCGCCGCCTGGGCAGTGGGCGCGGACTTGCGCCGCCACAACAGCCACAGCCAGCCCAGGCCTTGCACGGCCGTCAGCACCACCAGCATGTCCAGCGCCAGCTGCGCCGCCCACAGGTGCTTGCTCATGTCGCGCACACCTTCGCCCAGCAGCACGATGATCACCTGCGACACCACCAAGAGCGCCAGCAGCAGGCCGCCAGCAGCCAGCGGGCGCATGCGGGCGGCCTGGCGGCAGCGGCTGGCGGCAAACAGCGCCAGCGCGGCCAGCAGAAACAGCGGCGCCAGCGGCGTGATGCTGCGGTCGCGCAGTAGCGTCAGCTGCTGCAACAGATCGGTCACCGGCTGGGCACCGCCCTCGTGGCGGTGGAGGTAGAAGTTACCGGGAAACACATGGAAGTACTGCACCGTGAAATGGCTGGGCAGCGCAAAGCGGGCCAGGCGCCACAGGGTCAGCGGGTAGTGCAGATAGGGCCGCAGCACATCGCCCTTGCCCAGCTTGGGCGTCACCGGGTAGCAATCGCGGTCCGTGTGCTGCACCTGGGTGCCGCCGGGGCCCGAAAGCGCATTGCCCCAGGCATCGACACCGATGCAGTCACGGCGCTCGGCCGGCACGCCCAGGCCATCGAGCTGCGCCGGGCTGAGCACCATGTAGGAGCCCAGGTAGACGCCATGGTAGGCATTGAGACTGGCGTTCTTGCCGATCAACAGCGGCACCAGGCACAGCACCTGCACCGCCAGCAGCAGCTTGAGCAGCCCCCTGTCGGCCGGGCTGCGCTGCCAGCGGCCTGCGGCCCAGACGCACAACAGCGCCAGCAGCGGAACATAAAAATACTGCACCTTGGCCAGGCCGCACACCAGTGCCCCCAGGCCCAGACCGGCCAGCCGGACTGCGCGGCGCGAGGCCAGCATGCCCAGCAGCAGCAGCGGCAGCGCGATCAGGCAGGCGTATTCGGCATAGAACGACTGCGCCATACCGATGTTGTGCGCCATGAAGAACGCCGCCAACCAGGCCAGCGCCAGCCCCGCCCAGCCCAGCGCACCGCGCTGCAGCGCCACAGCGCATTGCCAGGCCAGCACACCGGCATAGGCCAGCAGCAGCAATTTGGCCGCCAGCGCCGTGCGCGACAGGTCAAACAGGTTCCCCGGCATGAAGCGCTGCACCCAGCCCGCAAACGTGAACATATGCGAGGCCAGCTCCGGATTGCCCGGCGTGCGGAACGCGCGCTCGGGCAGCGTCCAGTGGATGCCGTCGCCCAGAGGCGTCAGGTAGAGATGGCCCACCACGCGTTGAAAATCATTGGTGTCGGCAAACAGCAAGGCCTGCGATCCCCAGACCAGCGCCGCCGCTACAACGCCCACCGCCAGAAAGCAAATACAGAAAAGCCACCGGGAGCGGTGGCCTGCCAAGGTCGTTGTGGTAGTCATCCCACAATTATGTCTGAATTGTAAAGAAACGTATAGCTTCTGCCTCAGAAATAGTTGCAGTCGCTGGCCTCAGCGCCGCCAGTTGCCCAGCACCGCCCATTGGCTGCTGGCCATCGCCAGCACCAACAGCGCATAGCCCGCCAGGCTGCCATCGCGGCCCTGCCACAGCAGGGCGGCAAAAAGGGCGGCACAGCCCACCAGAAAATGCAGTGCCAGCTGGCCATACCAGGGCAGCAAGGGCGCGGCCTTGCGTGCAAACACCCAGCGGGCAAGCACCAGCAACAGCGCCAAAAAGGCGGCCGGTGCGCAGAAATTCAGCAGGTGCCAGAGGCTGGTGCTAGCAGTCATGGAGCGGGCCGGTTGATATAAGTCAAGCTGGTACTGATACGACAAGCAATGGATTTACAGAGATTTTATAATCTGTGACATGGCAGTTTGGGCCCTGGGCATCAACCACACGACGGCACCGGTCGACATTCGCGGCCGGTTTGCATTTGCACTCGACAAGATTGCGCCAACTTTGCAGAGTTTGCGCAGCACGATCTCGGGTGTGCACAGCCACGCCGGTGTGGAAACCGCCATCCTGTCGACCTGCAACCGCACCGAGATCTATTGCGCCGCCCAAGAGCCGGCGCTTGACCACACCTTGCGCTGGCTCGCCCAGAGCGGCGACCTGCCAGCCGATGCGCTGAAGCACTACACCTACACCTTGCAGAACGACCTGGCCGCCCGCCACGCTTTTCGCGTGGCCAGCGGTCTGGATTCGATGGTGCTGGGCGAGGCCCAGATTCTGGGCCAGATGAAGAACGCCGTGCGCGCCGCCGAAGAAGCCGGCTCGCTGGGCACCACGCTGAACCAGCTGTTCCAGCGCAGCTTTGCCGTCGCCAAGGAAGTGCGCAGTGCCACCGAGATCGGCGCGCACAGCATCAGCATGGCTGCCGCTGCCGTGCGTCTGGCGGGCCAGTTGTTTGAAGACCTGACCAAGATCCGCGTGCTGTTTGTCGGCGCCGGCGAGATGATCGAGCTGTGCGCCACCCATTTCGCAGCCAAGCAGCCCGCCCACATCACGGTGGCCAACCGCACGCTGGAGCGCGGCGAAAAACTGGCCGGCCACTTTGGCGCCAGCACGATGCGCCTGGCCGATCTACCCGACCATCTGCACGAATACGATGCCATCATCAGCTGCACCGCATCGAGCCTGCCGATCATCGGCCTGGGTGCCGTCGAGAGCGCACTGAAAAAGCGCAAGCGCCGCCCGATCTTCATGGTGGACCTGGCCGTTCCCCGCGATATCGAGGCCGAGGTCAAGAACCTGGGCGATATCTACCTCTACACCGTGGATGACCTGGCCCATGTGGTCAAGGCCGGCCAGGAGCAGCGCCAGGCTGCCGTGGTGCAGGCCGAAACCATCATCGATGCCGGCGTGCAGCGCTTCATGCACTGGATGGACCAGCGCGCCCCAGAGGGCGGCGCCGTGCCGTTGATCCAGCAGATCAACGCGCAGGCCGATGTCTGGCGTGCGCTGGAGATCGAACGTGCCAAGAAGCGCCTGGCCAAGGGCGAAGACATGGACGCAGTGCTCGATGCGCTGACGCGTGGCCTGTCGCAAAAGATTTTGCATGGCACGATGGCCGAGCTGCACGCGGGCGATGCCCAGGCGCGTGCCCAGACTGCAGACATGGTGTCGCGCCTGTTCCTGCGCAGCCAGCGCGGCGGTGGCAACGGCCACCAATCGGGTTTGTAGCGACGCTGCGCGGCTTGCCGCCCCCTGCTCGCTCCCCCGCCCCTCTTTTTCTCGGCCTGCCTGTTTGATCGCTGCATTTGCGGCAACCCCGGCGCAGGCCCTGCCTACCAGACCGCCATGAAAGACTTTCTCCGCCAACAGCTGGAACGCTATGCCGAGCGCCTCAACGAGCTGAATTTTCTGCTCTCGCGCGAGGGCATCATGGCCAACATGCCGCAGTTCCTCAAGCTCTCGCGTGAGCACACCGATGTCGCCGCGGTGGCCGAGCGCTATGCGCGCTACCAGCAGGTCGAATCCGATATCGAAGGCGCCAAGGAGATGCTGGCCGACCCGGACATGGCCGACATGGCGCGCGAAGAAATCAGCAATGGCGAGGCCGAGCTGCAGCAGCTCGCCGCGCAGCTGCAGCGCATGCTGCTGCCCAGGGACCCGGACGATGCCCGCCCCGCCTTCGTCGAAGTGCGGGCCGGCACCGGCGGTGATGAGTCGGCGCTGTTTGCCGGCGACATCACCCGCATGTACACCCGCTACGCCGAGCGCATGGGCTGGCGGGTCGAGATCATGAGCGCCAACGAGGCCGAGCTGGGGGGCTACAAGGAAGTGGTGCTGCGCATCGACGGCGGCGACAACGTCTACGGCACCCTGCGCTTTGAATCCGGCGGCCACCGCGTGCAGCGCGTGCCCGCCACCGAAACCCAGGGCCGCATCCACACCAGCGCCTGCACCGTGGCGGTGATGCCCGAGCCCGATGAGCAGCAGGCCATTACGCTGAACCCGGCTGACCTGCGCATCGACACCTTCCGCGCCAGCGGCGCCGGTGGCCAGCACATCAACAAGACCGATTCGGCGGTGCGCATCGTCCACTTGCCCACCGGCATCGTCGCCGAATGCCAGGACGGCCGCAGCCAGCACAGCAACAAGGCCAAGGCCTTGCAGGTGCTGCAGGCCCGCATCCAGGAAAAGGAACGCAGCGAGCGTGCCGCCAAGGAGGCAGCGATGCGCAAGGGCCTGATCGGCTCGGGCGACCGCAGCGACCGCATCCGCACCTACAACTTCCCGCAGGGCCGCGTCACCGACCACCGCATCAACCTGACCTTGTACAAGCTCAGCTTCATCATGGACGGCGACCTCAGCGAGCTGATGGAAGCGCTGCAGTCCGAACGCGAGGCCGAGTTGCTGGCCGAGCTGGAAGTCAACCAATAAGGCCAGCGATGCCCAGCCCCCACCCCGGTTTGGCGTTGCGCGCTGCCTGGCGTGCGGCGGGTTGCATCGCGCTGGCTCTGGCCACCAGCAGCGCATCGGCACAGCTGGCGCGCAAGCCATCGATGTATGAGGATGGCCGCACGCCGCAGGAGCTGATCGCCAGGCCAGGCAGCAGCGCGCCCGCGCAGGCCATTGCCCACCACAGCAGCCTGCCCTTTGCCGCCGATCTGCCCAGCCAGGCCGCCTTTGACCAGCTGGCCCGCGTCTACAACGCCGGCACGCCGCTGGCCCAGCCCCATGTGATCTTTGTGGTGGACCGCCAGGCCCAACCTGCGGCCCGGCTGTATTTCATCAACACCCCGCGTTACCAGCTGCACGACCACTTCCTGCGCGCGCAGGGCTTGCTGCGCGGCGGCAAGGACGCGCTGAACCGCAATTACCGCGACGCGGGGCGCCGCTTCATCCTGGGCACCTTGAGCTGGCAGCCGCAGATCGACGGCTTTGTCTACGAATTCTGGGAAGGCGACCAGCTGACAGGCGCCTTGCTGCGCGAAACCCAAGCCCAGCTGCGCAGCCATTTTTTTGCACCCGTACAGTTCAAGGCCAATGCCAGCGCGCAAGAGCAGGTGGCGGCCGCCGCAGGCATTCCCGCTGTGACGCAAAGTGCGCTGATCGGCCAGCAGCCCTTTTTGCCGCTGAACACCGGCCAGGCCGTGGGCCGTTTGCGCCTGGTGGACGATATCGACCAGGTGCAGGACCTGCAGCCCAGCGACATCGTGGTGCTGCGCCAGGTACCGATTACGCTGCCGCCGGTGGCGGGCGTGGTGACCGAGCAGCCATCGACCATGGTGTCGCATGTCAACCTGCTGGCCAGGGGCTGGGGCGTACCCAATGCCTATGTGCGCGATGCCAGCCAGCTGCTGGCAGCACACAACGGCCAATGGGTGCACCTGACGGTCAGCGCCAAGGACTACCAGCTGCGGGCCGCCACCGGTGCCGAACGCAGCCAGGCCCTGGAGCGCACGGCCCTCAAACGCAGCCTGGCGGGCGCCAGTATTCAGAACGACATGCGCAGCAGCGCGCTGCAGCCGCTGGCGGCACTGCGCGCCAGCCACCGCCGCCAGTGCGGGGCCAAGGCCGCCAACCTCGGCGAAGTGCGGCATGCAGGCATTGCCGGGGTCCAGGTGCCCGACGGTTTCTGCCTGCCCTTTGGCGCCTATGCCAGCGCGATGCAGCGTTTTGGCCTGGCGGAAAAAGTAGCCCGCATGCGGCAGCAGCCGGGCTTTGACAGCGATGCCGCGCTGCGCCGCAGTGCCTTGGCCGCGCTGCGTGCCGAGATCGAACAGATGCCGCTCGATGCCGCTTTTGCCAGCCAGCTGCAGGCGCGCTGGACCAGCCAGCTGCAGCAGGCTGGCGTGTTTGTGCGCAGCTCCTCCAGCTCGGAAGATTTGCCCGGCTTCAGCGGCGCCGGCCTCTACACCACCGTGCCCCATGTGAAGGGCGAGGCGGCCTTGCAGGATGCCGTACGCAAGGTCTGGGCCTCGGTCTTCAACTTCGAAGCCTGGGAGGCGCGCCGCGCCGCCGGCATTGCGCAGGACGCTGTTGCAATGGCCGTGCTGGTGCAAAAGGCGGTGGATTCGGATGCCTCGGGTGTGATGGTCACGCGCGATCCGCTGGGCAACACCCCGCACAGCGTCTTCATCGCCGCCAAGCGCGGCATCGGCATCCGCGTGGTGGAAGGCCGGCGGGTCGCAGAGCAGGTGCTGTATTCGCGCCGCAGCAAGGCTGTGCAGGTCCTCAGCCGCTCGGCCGAAGACACCGAGCTGCGGCTGGCACCTGGCGGCGGCGTGCAGGAAGTGGCCGTTGCGCAGCGCCAGGTGCTGAGCGATGCACTGGTCCAACGCCTGGCCGATGCCGCTGCTGCAGTCGAAAAGCAGTTTGGCGGCAGCACCCAGGATATTGAATGGGCGCTTGCCGGTGACCAGCTTCTGGTCCTGCAATCGCGGCCCTTTGTGCAAGCCGCCAACCCCTAGCCCGCAGCCACAGCGAACCGCGCACCGACATGAATGCTTCCACCCCGAACACCCCCATCACGGTCAGCCAGGCGCTGGCGCAAGCCGCTGCGCTGGGTATCGCCCGCATCGATGCGCAGATGCTGCTGCTGCACCTGTGCGGCCAACCGACCCATGCGCGCGCCTGGCTCATCACCCATGACGGCGACAGCCTGAGCAGCGCGCAGACCGCGCAGTGGCAGCAATGGCTGCAGCGCCGCGCCGATGGCGAGCCGGTGGCCTATCTGACCGGCCATAAAGGCTTTTACGGGCTGGACCTGGCCGTGGACGCCCGCGTGCTGGACCCGCGCCCCGACACCGAAACCTTGGTGGACTGGGCGCTGGAGCTGCTGCCCGATGCGGCACCGGGCCAGCCAGCCTTGCGCCTGGCCGACCTGGGCACCGGCAGCGGCGCGATTGCGCTGGCCTTGCAGCATGCGCGGCCTGCAGCCGAGGTCTGGGCGGTGGATGCCAGCAGCGATGCGCTGGCGGTGGCCCAGGCCAATGCAGAGCGGCTGCAGTTGCCGCTGCGCTTGGCGCACAGCCACTGGCTGTCGGCGTTGCAAGGCCCGTTTGACGCCATCATCACGAATCCGCCCTATATCCGCGACGATGACCCGCACATGCCTGCGCTACGCCATGAGCCGCGCCAGGCGCTGACCAGCGGCGCCGATGGGCTGGACGACATCCGCCATATCATTGATGCCGCCCCCCGCTACCTGCGTGACGGCGGCTGGCTGCTGATCGAGCATGGCTGGGACCAGGCGGACGGGGTGCGCGCGCTGTTGGCACAGCGCGGCTTTACCCAGGTGCAAAGCCGCAACGACCTCGCTGGCATCGAGCGAGCCAGCGGCGGGCAATGGGCTTCCATGAAATAATGGCAACCCTGTCCGCGCTTGATATGTGGCAAACCGCCCACATCTGGGAAGCTGATCCCAGCGCTGATCCGATTACATAGCAACCCACACGCCCCGACGGAGCCCATCCATGAGCGATACCCAACAACGCATCGACCAACTGGTCAAAGGCCATGACATCGTGCTGTTCATGAAGGGAACAGCCAGCTTTCCGCAATGCGGATTCTCCGGCCGTGCCATTCAGATTCTCAAAGCCAGCGGCGTGGAGACCCGTGGTCTGACCACCGTCAATGTGCTCGAAGACCCCGAGATCCGCCAAGGCATCAAGGACTACAGCCAGTGGCCCACGATCCCACAGCTGTATGTCAAAGGTGAATTCATCGGTGGCTCGGACATCATGATGGAAATGTACGAATCGGGCGAGCTGCAGCAACTCGTGGCGACGCTCTGATTGCGCTGCACCCGGCTTGCCGGATGTGCCCAGGCCGCCTTTGAGGCGGCTTTTTTGCGCCTGCTCTCTGCTGCTGGCTGCGCTGCGCGGCCCTCCGATGGCGGCACACAATGGCCCCGCCAGCCGCCATAGCCAGGCTGCTGGGGTAAGCTTGGCACCGCAGCACCAACCGCGCCCCGCCCCCCGCTGTGGGGCTTTGAGCGCCTGCTGCCAAAAGCACTTGCCAGTCTCCAGACGGGCATGCGACCATTGAACACGGATTCAATCCGGCGGCGCCCCGCGCGCTGCCCCCGCTTTTGCCGAAAAATGTGAGCAGCCGGTCTGCACTGCTCCTACAAGAACGTCTATGAATCTTACGCAGAGTCTCTTTGTCATTGCCTTGCTGATCAGCTTCAGCGCCTTTTTCTCCATGGCGGAGATAGCGCTGGCCGCCTCGCGCCGCCTGCGCTTGCGGCAGATGGTGGATGACGGAGACCCGCGTGCAGAACGTGTGATGAAGGTCCAGGAGCAGCCCGGTGAGTACTTCACCGTCGTGCAGGTGGGCCAGAATGCGGTGGCCATTCTGGGCGGTATCGTTGGCGAAGGGGCACTCAGCCCGTTTGTCGCGGGCATCGCCAGCCGCTGGCTGGAACCAGCCACCGCGCAAACCATCGGGTTCCTGTTCTCGTTCACCGTGGTCACCTCGCTGTTCATTTTGCTGGCCGACCTGCTGCCCAAGCGCCTGTCGATGGCCGAGCCCGAAGCCTTGGCGCTGCGGGTGCTGCGGCCCATGCAGTGGTGCATGACGATCTTCAAGCCGGTGGTCTGGTTCTACAGCAAGGCGGCCGATGCACTGTTCCGCGTGCTCGGCCTGTCGACGATCCGCGATGAAAAGATCACTTACGAAGACATTCTGGCGATGACCGAGGCGGGCGCCAAGGCTGGTGTGCTGGCCGCGCAGGAGCAGCAGGTGATTGCCAACCTGTTCGAGCTCGACACGCGCACCGTCGGCTCGGCGATGACGCAGCGCGACCGCATCGCCTTCTTCTACCAGGACGACAGCGACGACATCATCCGCGCCCGCATTGCCGAAGAGCCGTTTTCGACCTACCCGGTCTGCGCCGGGGATATCGACCATGTGGTCGGCTATGTGGATGCCAAGGACCTGTTCCAGCGCGCGCTGAACAACCTGCCGATGAAGCTGCACGACGAAGGCCTGGTCAAGAAGGCCCTGGTCATCCCCGACCGGTTGACCCTGGCCGAGGTGCTGCAGCAGTTCCGCCAGGCGCATGAGGACTTTGCGATCATCGTCAACGAATACAGCCTCGTGGTCGGCGTGGTCACGCTCAACGATGTGATGAGCACCGTCATGGGCGACCTGATGGGCCCGGTTGATGAGGAGCTGATCGTGCGCCGTGACGAGACCTCGTGGCTGATCGACGGTATCACGCCGATCGAGGATGTGGAGCGGGCCCTGCTGCTTGATGACCTGCCGCACGCCGACGAGTACGAGACCCTCGGCGGCTTCTTGATGGTGATGCTGCGCCGCATCCCCCGCCGCACCGACAAGGTGGTCTGGGGCAAGTACCAGTTCGAGGTGATGGATGTGGACAGCTACCGCATCGACCAGGTGCTGGTCACCGTCGTGGACCCCAACAAGGTGCCGGATTCGCCGGTGCCGCCAGCCCCGGGCAGCCTGTTGGCCTGAACACCGGTCCAACCCACACCCGTGCCCATGAAAAAGCCACCGCATGCGGTGGCTATGTTGTGGTCGCAGTGCTGGCAGCTGCCACGGGCCCAAGCTTCAGGCTTCCACCTTGTTCTCGAACAGCCACTGGCGCTGGGCCCCGTAGACCAGGTTGGGGTAGGTGTCCTTGCCGCGGCTGCCGTTGTAGCGGCCCAGTGCCATGAACAGATCGCCCTTTTCGCGGTCCAGGTAGTGGCGCAGAATCACGCAGCCAAAGCGCAGATTGGTCTGCATGTGGAAAAGCTTGGCCGGGTCACCATCACCGATCACCCGGGTCCAGAATGGCATCACCTGCATGTAGCCACGGGCGCCGACATTGGACATCGCGAACTTGCGGAAACCGCTTTCGACCTGGATCAGGCCCAGCACCAGCGATTCATCGAGGCGCGCACGCCGGGCCTCATACCAGACGGTCTGCAGAAAATCGCGGCGCACTTCCCAGTCGGGTTTGCGCCGGCGCAGGCGGTCACTCATCGCGCCCAGCCAGCGCAGGTAGACGATCTTGGCCTCGGTCGAGACAAACACGGGCTCCGGTGGCGCCGCGCTGCCAATGGCGGCCGTCAGCGCCGAGCGCACCGAATCGATCAGCGGCTCCTCCAGCTGGCCACCGGCATGCGCAGCCTGCGGCGCTGCCAGCCAGGCGCCGGGCCCCGCCAACAGCGATGCCATGGCCGCGCGGCGTGATACGCCCGCAGGTAGAGCAATGCGTGAGCCTGACATCCTGGATCAATCCCTCTGGTGAATATTTTATGCGGCGCCTGGCCGGCCGGGCTGCACTTGCAGCCCATGCCCGCATCAGGCCAAGCGGCTGGTGATGAAGCTGAACACCTCGTCCACAGGCACCTTGGTGGCTGCGGTGTCGCGGCGCTGCTGGTACTCGACCATGCCTTCTTGCAGGCCCCGGTCGCCCAGCACTACACGGTGCGGCACGCCAATCAGCTCCCAATCAGCCAGCATCGCGCCCGGGCGCTCGCCGCGGTCGTCCAGTATCACATCGACGCCGGCGGCCAACAAGTCTGCGTGTAGCTTTTCAGCCGCAGTCTTGACCGCTTCGCTGCGGTCCATGCCGATCGGGCAGATCACCACCGTGAAAGGCGCAATCGCATCGGGCCAGATGATGCCGCGCTC
The DNA here is from genome assembly GCF_041730275.1 of Comamonas sp. SY3. Taxonomy (NCBI): domain Bacteria; kingdom Pseudomonadati; phylum Pseudomonadota; class Betaproteobacteria; order Burkholderiales; family Comamonadaceae; genus Comamonas; species Comamonas sp. SY3. The sequence continues at coordinate 180,641 of NZ_JBGTYN010000006.1, forward strand.
GTCGTGGTTTTGCTCCACAGCCGCAGCGGGCAGGCGGGTCACGCCAATGCCATAGCAACCCATTTCGAACTCGCTGGGCTTGCCGTTCTCGGCCAGGAAGGTGGCCTTCATCGCCTTGGAGTACTTGGTGCCCAGGTAGAACACGTGGCCGATCTCGATACCGCGCTCAATGGCCAGCTCGCCCTGGCCGTCTGGCGAGAGGTCGCCGGCGACCACATTGCGCAGATCGGCGACCAGCGCAGGCTCGGGCAGGTCACGGCCCCAGTTCACACCGGTCAAGTGGTAGTCGGCCTCGTTGGCACCGCAGACCCAGTCGGCCATCACGGCCACGTCGCGGTCCACCACCAGCTTGACGGGCTTCTTCAGACCGATCGGGCCCAAGTAACCGGGCTGGCAGCCAAAGTGTTCTTCAATCTCGCTGACGGTCGCAAAACGGAAGTTGGCCAGGCCCTCGACCTTGCCGACCTTGATCTCGTTCATGTCATGGTCACCGCGCAGCAGCAGCAGCCAGACCTGCGAGCTCAGGATGTCGCCCTTGTCATTGGTCTCGTCGGTGGCCAGCACCAGCGATTTGACGGTGTTGGCCAAAGGCAGGTTCAGCAGCTCGGCCACATCGGCGCAGGTGCTCTTGCCCGGCGTGGCCGTCTTGGCCATGGCCTGCGCGGCAGCAGCACGGGGCTGGGTAGGCGCCAGGCTTTCGGCCTTTTCGATGTTGGCCGCGTAATCGCTGTTGGGGCAGTAGACGATGGCGTCCTCGCCGGTCGCGGCAATCACCTGGAACTCTTCGCTCAGATCGCCACCGATGGCACCGCTGTCTGCGCGCACGGCACGGTATTGCAGGCCGAAACGGTCAAAGATGCGCTTGTAGGCAGCGCGCATGGTCTGGTAGCTGATCTGGGCGGCGTCGCGGTCCTTGTCGAAGGAATAGGCGTCCTTCATGATGAACTCGCGGCCACGCATCAGGCCAAAGCGGGGGCGGCGCTCGTCGCGGAACTTGGTCTGGATTTGGTAGAGGTTCTTGGGCAGCTGCTTGTAGCTCTTGAACTCCTGGCGCGCGATGTCGGTCACCACCTCTTCACTGGTGGGCTGGATGACGAAGTCACGCGAGTGGCGGTCCTGGATGCGCAGCAGCTCGGCACCCATCTTGTCGAAACGGCCGGTCTCCTGCCACAGCTCGGCAGGCTGCACCACGGGCATCGTCACTTCGATGGCGCCAGCGCGGTTCATCTCTTCGCGCACGATCGCCTCGACCTTGCGGATCACGCGCAGGCCCATCGGCATGTAGTTGTAGATGCCGGCGCCGAGCTTTTTGATCATGCCGGCGCGGGTCATCAGCTGGTGGCTGGCGATTTCAGCGTCCGCAGGCGCTTCTTTCAGGGTCGAGATGAGAAATTGCGAAGCTTTCATAGTCTATGACAATGGACCTAGTAGTTGCCCCCTTGAAGATGGCTTCAAGGCACAGGCATAATGGACACAGTTTAAAAAATTGGGGTTAGATTATGCTGGACCGAGATGGCTTTAGGCCAAACGTCGGCATCATCCTGCTCAACCAGCGCAATCAGGTGTTTTGGGGCAAGCGCATCCGCACCCATAGCTGGCAGTTTCCGCAGGGCGGTATCGACCGTGGAGAAACCCCCGAGCAGGCGATGTTTCGAGAGCTGCATGAGGAAGTGGGCTTGCGACCGGAGCATGTACGTATTGTGGCTAGAACGCGGGATTGGCTACGGTACGAGGTGCCAGAACGCTTCATCCGCCGCGATGCCAGAGGCTATTATCGCGGACAAAAGCAGATTTGGTTTTTGCTCCAGTTAACGGGGCATGACTGGGACCTGAATCTGCGCGCCACCAACCATCCGGAGTTCGATGCCTGGCGCTGGAATGACTACTGGGTACCGCTGGATGTGGTGGTGGAATTCAAGCGGGGCGTCTACGAGATGGCGTTGACCGAGCTGTCGCGTTTTGTGCCCCGCCACGATCCGCGCAACCGCTATTTGCGCAGCAATGCGCGCGCGCGTGACGGTGAGCTGCATGAGCCTGACGGCAGCTCTGCCGAGACCTTGCAGGTATCGGTGACCACCACCACGGTGGTGAGCTACCATTCGCCGCTGCGCATGATGCAGGAGATGGAGCTGCCACCGGGTGCCAGCTTTGACCCGGACCCGGGCAATGCCGGGCGCGATCCGCAACCCAAAGGCGGATGAGCGATCCAAAGCACAAAGCGTCCCTCGGGACGCTTTGTGCTTTGAGCCACGGGTGCATGGCAGGCCGCAGACGGCCGGGTCAATGCCCGGTCAACACCATGTTGTCACGGTGCAGCATCTCCGGCTCACCGGTATAGCCCAGCAGCTGCTCGAACTCTGTCGAGGGCTTGCGGCACAGGCGCCGCGCTTCCGCACTGCTGTAGTTGGCAAGGCCACGCGCCAGCTCGATGCCTTGCGGATCACGCACGCCAATCACCTCACCGCGCGAGAACTCGCCATGCACGCTCACCATGCCGATCGGCAGCAGGCTCTTGCCGTCACGGCGCAGCTTTTGAGCGGCACCCTCATCCACCGTGACATAGCCATGCATCTGCAAGTGGTCCATCATCCATTGCTTGCGTGCCTGGTTCTTGTGGGTATCGGCCACCAACAGCGTGCCAATGGCCTCGCCGGCAGCCAGACGCAGCAGCACATTCTGCTCACGCCCCCAGGCGATCACCGTGGAGGCGCCTGAGCCCGCAGCGCGCTTGGCAGCCAGGATCTTGGTCAGCATGCCGCCCTTGCCAATGCCCGAGCCTGCGCCGCCGGCCATGGCCTCCAGCTTCAGGTCGCCAGCCTGCGCCTCGTGCACAAATTCGGCATCGGGGTTCTTGCGGGGATCGGCGGTGTACAGGCCCTTCTGGTCGGTCAGAATGACCAGCGCATCGGCCTCGACCAGGTTGGCCACCAGCGCCCCCAAGGTGTCGTTGTCACCGAACTTGATTTCGTCGTTGACGACGGTGTCGTTCTCGTTGATCACCGGCACGACACCCAGCTGCAGCAAGGTCAGCAAGGTGACGCGCGCATTGAGGTAGCGCTCGCGGTCGGCCAGGTCGGCATGGGTCAGCAGCACCTGGGCGCTGCCCAGGTTCTGTTCACGCAGCTTGGTCTCGTACATCTGGACCAGGCCCATCTGGCCGACGGCGGCAGCGGCCTGCAGCTCATGGATTTCCTTGGGCCGCTGGTGCCAGCCCAGGCGCTTCATGCCTTCTGCGACCGCACCACTGGAGACCATGATCACTTCGCGCTTGGCGCCCCCTTCACCGTGCACCAGGGCGGCGAGCTGGCGGCTCCATTCAGTGATGGCCCCTTCATCGAGGCCCTTGCCCTCGTTGGTGACCAGACTGGAGCCGACTTTGACGACGATGCGACGTGCGTCGCGCAGAACATTCGATGCCATTTTTGCTTTTTCCGGCATTGCGCCCGTCTCGCAAGCGCAAGCAGCTATCCATCCATGAGAAATCTACGGTGCAGGCCTTGTCGCTCAGTCAGGCGACGAAAAGCGGGGATCGTCCGAGTAGTCGGGTTGCTCCAGCTCTGCGCCTGCGGCGAAGCGCGGGTCGACCTCTTGCGGCTCCTGCTCGGCCTTTTGCATCTTGTGCACGAACTGGAAGATCTCCTTGATCAGCGGCTCGCAACCTTCACGGGTCAGCGCCGAGATCTCGTAGACCGGACCCTTCCACTTGTAGCGCTTGACAAAGTCCTTGACCTTGGCGGCGCGCTCATCACCGGGCACCATGTCCAGCTTGTTGAGCACCAGCCAGCGCGGCTTGTTATAGAGCTCTTCGTCGTATTTCTTGAGCTCGCCGACAATCGCCTTGGCCTGCGCGACCGGGTCCACACCTTCGTCAAACGGTGCCAGATCGACAATGTGCAGCAGCAAGCGCGTACGCTGCAGATGGCGCAAGAACTGGTGGCCCAGGCCCGCACCGTCCGAAGCGCCTTCGATCAGGCCCGGGATATCGGCAACGACAAAGCTCTTTTCCGGCCCCACGCGCACCACGCCCAGGTTGGGGTGCAAGGTGGTGAACGGGTAGTCCGCAATCTTGGGGCGGGCGTTGGACACTGCCGAGATGAAGGTCGACTTGCCGGCATTGGGCATGCCCAGCAGGCCTACGTCAGCCAGCACCTTCAGCTCCAGCTTCAGGCTGCGGCGCTCACCCTTCCAGCCGGGGGTCTTCTGGCGCGGCGCGCGGTTGATCGCGCTTTTGAAGCGCAGGTTGCCGAAGCCGCCGTCACCGCCCTTGGCGATGGTGATGACCTCGCCCGGGTTCAGCAACTCAAACAACACCTCACCGGTCTGTGCATCGGTGATGATGGTCCCCACCGGCATGTGCAAGGTGATGTCCTTGCCGGCGCAGCCAAACATGTCCGAGCCCTTGCCATGTTCACCGCGCTCAGCCTCATGGCGGCGCGAATAGCGGTAGTCGATCAAGGTGTTGAGGTTGACGTCGGCCAGTGCGTACACATGGCCGCCGCGGCCGCCATCGCCCCCATCGGGGCCGCCGAATTCCTTGTACTTTTCATGGCGGAACGACACACAGCCATTGCCACCATCGCCAGCTGCAATGTCAATAAACGCTTCATCTACGAATTTCATGGTCGTTATCCACCCGTCCTGGTACAGGAATTACGGGAATTGTTCTGCTGCATGCCGATACATGCAGCCCTGCCAAAACCGCTATTGTCGCACCGGGGCGCCAAGCGGGTCAGCCCAAAAACACCAAAGCCCCGACTGCGCGGGGCTTTGGACAAGGCCATGGAAGGCCTTCAAGACACTTGTCTTGTCTTAAGCAGCCTTGGTGATGCTCACCGTGTGCTTGGACAAAGCGCCCTTGGTTTCGAACGACACGTGGCCGTCCACCAGAGCAAACAAGGTGTGGTCCTTGCCCACGCCGACATTGGTGCCGGGGTGGAACTTGGTGCCGCGTTGACGCACGATGATCGAACCGGCGCTGATCAGTTGACCACCGAAAGCCTTCACACCCAGCATCTTTGGCTTGGAATCACGTCCGTTGCGCGTAGAGCCGCCGCCTTTTTTCTGTGCCATGAGATATAGCTCCTGTTAAGCTGCAATCGCACCGATTTGCAGCTCAGTGAACTGCTGGCGATGGCCTTGGCGCTTTTGATAGTGCTTACGACGACGCATCTTGAAAATGCGCACCTTGTCGTGCTTGCCGTGGGCTACTACCGTAACCGTCACAGTTGCTCCGGACACCAAGGGCGTACCAACCTTCAACTCTGCGCCGTTGCCGACTGCCAGAACCTGGTCGATCACGATTTCTTGGCCTACGTCCGCAGCGATCTGTTCTACCTTGATTTTTTCGCCGGAAGCAACACGATACTGTTTGCCACCGGTTTTTATGACCGCGTACATAAGAACCTCTAAAAGGGGATAGCTTGCAAAGAAATTTCGCAAGAGCCGAAGATTGTAGCACGAGGCTATGAACGACGCAAACCCTGCACGTTTTTGCGCCACAACACCGGCCAGAATGCGCATGCCGAAGACGGACAAGCGGCCATGTCTGCAAGTCGCACTGCTCTCGTTTCTATAATGCAGTATCCATAAAATGCCGAGATAGCCGCCTTGTCCGAGTCCAACACTCCCAACCCGTCCAACCCCTTGAGCCTCGTCGCTGGCGATATGCGACAGGTTGACGCCGTGATTGCCAGGCGCCTGAGCTCCTCCGTTCCGTTGATCGGGGAGGTGTCCCACTACATCATCTCGGCCGGTGGCAAGCGTCTGCGCCCCGCGCTGCTGCTGCTGGTAGCCGGTGCACTGGAATACCGGGGCGAGCAGCATTTCAATCTGGCGGCCGTGGTCGAGTTCATCCATACCGCCACCCTGCTGCACGACGATGTGGTGGACGAATCCACGATGCGGCGCGGCAAACCTACCGCCAACGAGAGCTTTGGCAACGCCGCCAGCGTCCTGGTCGGGGACTTCCTGCACTCGCGCGCGTTTCAGATGATGGTTGACGCCGACAGCATGCGTGTGATGCAGATCCTGTCGGAGGCCACCAACATCATCGCCGAGGGTGAGGTGCAGCAGCTGATCAACACCCACAATGTCGATCTGGACGAGGCCGGCTACCTGTCCGTCATCCGCTCCAAGACGGCCAAGCTGTTCGAGGCCAGCGCCCGCCTGGCCGCTGTCCTGACCGAGGCACCTGCTGCGCTGGAAGAAGCCTGCGCCAACTATGGCCGCTCGCTGGGCACCGCCTTCCAGGTGATCGACGATGCACTCGACTACGACGGTGACACGACCGTGATGGGCAAGAATATTGGCGATGATTTGCGCGAAGGCAAGGTCACCTTGCCGCTGATCATTGCCATGCAGCGCGCAAACGCCGATGATAGGCAGATGATCGTGGACGCCATCGAGCAAGGTTCCACGCCCCACATGGCCCATATCGTGCAGGTGGTCAAGGACACCGGCTCGCTGGAGGCCACCCGGGCAGCCGCGGCACTGCAGGCCCAGGAAGCCATCGACTGCCTGGCGCTGCTGCCCCGCAATGCCTATACCGACGCCCTGACTACGCTGGCATCACAACTTCTGGCGCGCCGGGAGTAACGCAGCGGTCGTCGGGCATCGGCTGGCGTACCCCACAGACTGTCGCAGATCGACTGCACTGGCACAGAATGGCGGGTGCATTTCTTTGTTAAATCTCCGAACAACTGCTACAGTTTGCCGGATTACGCAGCGAGGCTATCGACGATAGGCGTCCCCGTTTACATGGCTGACATCAACACCCCCCAAAAAGCCGTCGCCCTTCCCGGCATCGCCAGAGCGCTGGTGGCCAGCGGAAAGCTTCCTGTTGCCAAGGCAGAGGCGCTGTATGCGACAAGTCTCAAGAGCAAGAACAGCTTCATTGGCGAGCTGGTGGCCAGCGGAGCCGTCTCCGGCAGTGATGTAGCCAGCATCATCTCGACCGTTTATGGCGCGCCGATGGTCGACCTGGATGCGATCGACCTGACCCGGCTGGCCAGCGGCCTGCTCGATACCAAGCTGGCCCTGACCAACAAGATCATCCCGCTGGCCAAGCGGGGCAACCGCCTGGTGGTCGTTACCGCCGACCCCACCGACCATTCGGTGGCCGAGCAGATCAAGTTCTCCACGCAGCTGAGCGTGGACTGGGTGATTGCCGAGCATGCCAAGCTGCTCAAGGCCCTGGAGTCCGTCGCCAAAAAGGGCGGTGACAGCATCCAGGACATGATCACCGGCGACGTCAACCTCAACGAGTTCGAGATTGACGACGAATCGGTGAACACGGAAAGCAGCAGCAGCGACGAGACCGAAGTTGAAGACGCGCCCATCGTCAAGTTCCTGCAGAAGATGCTGATCGACGCATTCAATATGCGCGCATCGGACTTGCATTTCGAGCCCTACGAGCACCAATACCGCATCCGCTTCCGCATCGATGGCGAGCTGCGCGAAATCGCCTCCCCGCCTCCCGGCATCAAGGACAAGCTGGCATCGCGCATCAAGGTCATTTCGCGCCTGGACATCTCCGAAAAGCGCGTGCCCCAAGATGGCCGCATGAAGCTCAAGATCGGCGCCGACCGGGTGATCGACTTCCGGGTCAGCACCTTGCCAACCCTGTTCGGCGAAAAGATCGTGATCCGTATTCTGGATCCGAGCAGCGCCAAGCTGGGCATCGATGCGCTGGGCTATGAGCCAGAAGAGAAGGAGCGTCTGCTCAGCGCCATCAAGCGGCCCTACGGCATGATTCTGGTCACCGGCCCCACCGGCTCGGGCAAGACCGTGTCGCTCTATACCTGCCTGAACATTCTCAATACACCAGCGGTCAATATTGCCACCGCGGAAGACCCGTCGGAAATCAACCTGCCCGGCGTCAACCAGGTCAATGTCAATGAAAAGGCCGGCCTGACCTTTGCGACGGCGCTCAAGTCGTTCCTGCGCCAGGATCCCGACATCATCATGGTGGGTGAAATCCGTGACCTGGAGACCGCAGACATTGCGATCAAGGCCGCGCAGACGGGCCACTTGGTGCTGTCGACCTTGCACACCAACGACGCGCCCACCACATTGACGCGTATGCGCAATATGGGGATTGCGCCGTTCAACATTGCCTCCAGCGTGATCCTGATCACCGCGCAGCGCCTGGCACGCAAGCTGTGCCCTGTCTGCAAGCGGCCCACGGAGATTCCGCATGAAGCGCTGCTGGAAGCCGGCTTCAAGGAAGAGGATCTCGATGGCACCTGGATGCCCTACGAGCCTGTGGGTTGCGATGCCTGCAACAACGGCTACAAGGGCCGGTTGGGCATCTACCAGGTGATGCCCATCTCTGAAGAAACACAGCGCATCATCCTGCGTGATGGCAGCGCGCTGGAAATTGCGGAGCAAGCCAACCTCGAAAATGTCCGCTCCTTGCGCGCATCGGGTCTGCACAAAGTCAAAAAGGGACTGACCTCCCTCGAAGAGGTCTTAGCCGTCACCAACGAATAAAGCAATGAGGGCAGGGATAAATGGCAACTACAGTCCATAAGAAAACATCGAACGAAGCCGTTTATGAGTGGGAAGGCAAGGACCGCAACGGCAAGATCGTGCGCGGCGAATCCCGCGCGGGCGGAGAAAACCAGGTCATCGCATCGCTGCGCCGCCAGGGCATTCTTCCGTCCAAGATCAAGAAGCGCCGCATGCGTTCGGGCAAGCGCATCAAGCCCAAGGACATTGCGTTGTTCACACGCCAGCTGGCCACGATGATGAAGGCCGGTGTGCCTTTGCTGCAGGCCTTTGACATCGTGGGCAGAGGCAGCACCAACCCCAGCGTCACCAAGCTGCTCAACGATGTGCGCAGTGACGTGGAATCGGGCTCTTCGCTGAGCACCGCCTTTCGCCGCCACCCGATGTACTTCAATGCGCTGTACTGCAACCTGGTCGAGGCCGGTGAAGCCGCCGGTATTCTGGAAGGCCTGCTCGACCGCCTGGCCACTTACATGGAAAAGACCGAGGCCATCAAGAGCAAGATCCGCTCTGCGCTGATGTACCCGACCTCGGTGATCATCGTGGCCTTCGTCGTGGTGGCCATCATCATGATCTTCGTGATTCCGGCATTCAAGGAGGTGTTCACCTCGTTTGGAGCCGATCTGCCCGGCCCGACCCTGATCGTGATGGGTATCAGTGATTTCTTTGTCAGCTACTGGTACCTGATCTTCTTTGGCATTGGTGGCAGCATCTATTTCTTTCTGCAGGCCTGGAAGCGCAGCGAAAAAATGCAGCGCACGATGGACCGCTGGCTGCTGAAGGTACCCATCTTCGGCCCGCTGATTGAGAAATCCTGTGTGGCGCGCTGGACCCGCACCTTGTCGACGATGTTTGCCGCTGGTGTGCCCTTAGTGGAAGCACTTGATTCGGTAGGCGGCGCTTCTGGCAATGCCGTATTTGCGGTGGCCACCGAGAAAATCCAGGCACAAGTATCCACCGGCACCAGCCTGACGGTCGCCATGTCGGATGCGCATGTGTTCCCGTCGATGGTGTTGCAGATGTGTGCGATCGGTGAGGAATCGGGATCGATCGACCATATGCTGGGCAAGGCGGCCGACTTTTACGAAGCCGAGGTCGACGAGGCCGTCGCTGGCCTGTCCAGCCTGATGGAGCCCATCATCATCGTGTTTCTGGGCACCATCATCGGCGGCATCGTGGTCTCGATGTACCTGCCGATCTTCAAGCTCGGTCAGGTGGTTTAAGCATGTCCGAAGCGCAATTGAACACAGGGCTGTTTGCCCTGTTGGGCCTGCTGGTGGGCAGCTTTTTGAATGTGGTGGTGCACCGCCTGCCGCTGATGCTGGAGCGCCAATGGCGGCGTGATGCGCAGGACATGCTGGCCGCGGCGGACAGCGTGCAGACGCCAGAGGCAGTGCCTGCGGCCGAACCTAAGGCAGACCGCTTCAATCTCTGGACCCCCGCCTCGCGCTGCCCGCATTGCAGCCACCAGATCCGCTGGTACGAGAATGTGCCCGTGTTCAGCTGGCTGTTTCTGGGCGGGCGCTGCAGCCAGTGCCGCGCACGTATTTCTGTACGCTACCCGGTCGTGGAAATCGCCAACAGCCTGCTCTGGGCCTATTGCATCCACCGCTGGGGCCTGGGCCCCACCGGCCTGGCCTGGTGTTTTTTCGCATCGATGCTGCTGACCGCAGCGCTGATTGACTGGGACACGACCCTGCTCCCCGATGACCTGACCTTGCCACTGCTCTGGGCAGGCTTGCTGTGCAGTGCGATGGGATGGATTGCGGTACCGCTCAAAGATGCGCTGTTTGGTGCTGCCATCGGCTACATGGTGCTCTGGCTGATTTACTGGGCCTTCAAGCTGCTGACCGGCAAGGAAGGCATGGGCTACGGCGATTTCAAGCTGCTCGCGGCGTTGGGCGCCTGGTTTGGCTGGCAGGCGCTGATACCGATTGCACTCTTCTCGTCGGTCGTCGGTGCAGTCATCGGCATCGCGCTGAAGATATTCTCCAGCCTGCGCGAAGGTGGCTACATCCCGTTTGGTCCCTTTCTGGCGGGCGCCGGCTTTTTGGTGATGTGGTTCGGCACCGGCATCGTCGACCGCCTGCTGCAGCCCTGATATGCGCCCGCGCATTGGTCTCACCGGGGGCATTGGCAGTGGCAAAAGCACGGTAGCCCAAGGCTTTGCCCAGCAGGGCTGCTATGTGATCGATGCCGACCGCATTGCCCGCACGCTTACGCTGCCGGGCGGTGCGGCCATCGCCCCCATCGCGGCCCGGATGGGTGCCCATTTCATCGGCGCAGACGGCGCTCTGGACCGTGCACGGATGCGGGACGCTGCCTTCCGCGATCCGGGCTACAAGGCCCAGCTCGAAGGCATCCTGCATCCGCTCATCCGCCAGCAGATCGACCAGCAGTACCAGCATGCCTGTGACACCAACGCGCCGCTGGTGATCTTTGATATCCCTTTGCTGGCTGAGTCCGGCCAATGGAGCCCGAGGCTGGACCAGGTCATCGTCGTCGACTGTCTCGAGCGCACGCAAATCGCACGGGTGCAGCAGCGCAACCAGCTGCCCCAGGCAGCGATCGAGGCCATCATGGCCCAGCAGGCCACCCGTTTGCAGCGCCTGCGCAAGGCCGACTGGGTGCTGTGGAATGAAACGCTGTCGTTACAAGCGCTAGGCGAGGCCGTATTCGACCTATACAATGAATTGATAGCCCACTACCGCCTTCTGCAGCCCGACTGATCCGTGATAGTTTACGAGTACCCCTTCAACGAACGCGTGCGCGCCTATCTCCGCCTGGAGTATCTGCTGCGCAGGCTTGACGTACTCCTGCAGCGCGACACGGACATCGACCACCATTTCGCCATCACCACCTTGTTCGAGGTGATGGATGTCGCCTCCCGCAGCGACCTGAAGACCGACCTGCTCAAGGACCTGGAGCGCCAGCGCCAGCAGTTCAATGCCTACCGCGACAACCCGATGATCGCCGTCGACATGCTCGACAAGGTGATTGGCCAGATCGACGCTGCCCATAGCGAACTGCGTGCCCAAAACGGCAAGCCCAGCCAGCTGCTGATCGAGAACGAATGGCTGATGGCCATCCGCAACCGTACCGGCATTCCCGGTGGCACCTGCACATTTGACCTGCCCAGCTACCACGCCTGGCTGCATGCGGACAGCCAGAGCCGCCGTGCCGATCTGCAAGGCTGGACGTCGTGTTTTGCGCCGCTGGCCAGCGCCCTTATTCTGCTGCTGCGGCTGTTCCGGGATGCCGGCGCCCCCCAGCGCATTGCGACGGTGCGTGGCCAGTTCCAGCAGAACCTTCCCCAGGGCCGTATCTACCAGCTGCTGCGCCTCAAGATGGACCCCAGCTCCAGCCTGGTGCCCGAGATCAGTGGCAACCGCCTGATGATCTCGATCCGCATGCTGCAAAAGACCGAGAGCGGTCAGCTGGGCCTCACTACGCAGGACGGCCAGTACGAGATGGTGCTTTGCGCTTGATCGGCTAAACGCCTGCAGATGAGGCGGCCAGTACAGGCGCCCTACAATGGCCGGATGAGTTCTTCCGCAGACAACGCGCTCCCCAGCATCCAGTGCCCCCAGTGTGGCGGCCCCTCCAGCTTTGAACGCAGCAACCGGTTTCGCCCTTTTTGCAGCGAGCGCTGCAAGCTGATTGACCTGGGCGCGTGGGGCAACGAAGATTTTCGGGTGCCGGCGCAATCGCCACCGCTGGACCAGCCCTACGGCGATCCGCGCCTGGAAGACTGAGCACCCCGGCCTTATTTCGCCGCAGCCTCTGCCGCCTGGATATAGACGGCGGGGTCAAAAGGCAGACCCCGCTCCTCGCTCAGCCATTGCAGCACGGGGAAAGACCCCTCCAGCACCGGGCTCACCGTCAGCGGCAGTTGCTGCCAGGACATCTGCTGGCCTTCACGCATCTCGAATTCACCCGACCACTGCGTCACCTTGCACCAGTGCAAGCGCACCAGCGCATGGCTGTAGTCATGCTCGGTCACCTTCCAGGCAATGCAGTTGCCGATGCGGATGCCGAGCTCTTCGACCAGCTCACGGCGCAGCGCCTCTTCGACGGTCTCGCCCGCCTCCAGCTTGCCGCCGGGGAACTCCCACCAGCCCGCACGGGGCTTGCCCAGGGGGCGGCTCGTTATCAGCAGCGCATTGTCGCTTTCGCGGATCAGCACGCCCACCGCCACGTCGGTATGGCTGCGGGTCTCGGTGGTGTCAGTCTGGCTCATAGGTCTTCATGGGCTGCGCGGGCAGCCCGGTATCGTCAATCCTGGGCCTCTTCCCCCAGGTCGGCTACATCGGCAATCTTCTGGCGTCCCTGCACTTCGCGGTGGCTGCGGCCCGCCCAGTCGCGGGCAAACTGGTGGGCCACCCGGCCGCTGCGCGAGCCGCGCTCCAGCGCCCAGACCAACGCCTCGGGCCTGGCGGCCTCGATATCGGCCTCGGCCACACCCAGCGCCGAGAGCCATTGGCCCACCACGCGCAGGTACTCGTCCTGGCTGAACGGGTAAAAGCTCACCCAGAGGCCAAAGCGCTCGGACAGCGAAATCTTTTCCTCGACCACTTCCCCGGGGTGGATCTCACCGTTCTCGCCCTTTTGCTGGGCCAGATTGTCGGTCATGTACTCGGGCAGCAGGTGACGGCGGTTGCTGGTCGCATAGACCAATACATTCGGGGTCGCTGCAGACACGGAGCCATCCAGAATCGACTTCATCGCCTTGTAGCCGGGCTCGCCTTCTTCAAAGCTCAGGTCATCGCAGTAGATGATGAATTTCTCGGGCCGGCCGGCCACCACATCGACGATATCGGGCAGATCGGTCAGATCGGCCTTGTCCACCTCGATCAGGCGCAGGCCCTGGGGCGCATAGGCATGCAGACAGGCGCGGATCAAGGACGACTTGCCAGTCCCCCGTGCGCCCGTCAACAGCACATTGTTGGCGGTGCTGCCTTGCACAAACTGCTCGGTGTTGCGCGCAATCTTTTCCTTTTGCCCGTCGATGTTCTGCAGATTGGACAAGGACATGGCTCCCACATGGCGCACAGGCTCCAGCACGCCGCAGCCGTTGGCCCGCTTGCGGTAGCGCCAGGCAATCGCGTCACTCCAGTCGGCCGGCGCCTGCAGCGCCTGGGGCAGCACGGATTCGATGCGCTGCATCAGCTGCTCGGCGCGCTGCACCAGGCGTTCAAGCGGAGAAAAAGGGGAGTTGGAAGACTCGGTCATGGTATCCAGAGGCTCAAGGTTGGAATGCCAGTAAGGCCGGCACCCACCCGGCTTAGGGGGGTGCGGCGCGCTGGCCCAGTGGGATCAGGAGCGGTAGTCCGCGTTGATGCTCACATAGTCGTGGCTCAGGTCGCAGGTCCACAGCTGGGTGGATGCGTTGCCACGGCCCAGCTGCACACGCACCACAATCTCCTGCTGCTTCATGACGCGCTGGCCATCGGCCTCCTGGTAGGCCGGGTTGCGGCCACCCTTGGTCGCGACATGCACATCGTCCAGGTACAGCTCGATCTGGGTCTGGTCCAGGTCGTCGATACCGGCATAACCCACAGCCGCCAGAATGCGGCCCAGGTTGGGGTCGCTGGCAAAAAACGCCGTCTTGACCAGCGGCGAATGCGCAATCGCATAGGCCACCAGGCGGCATTCCTCTTCGGTACGGCCCTGCTCCACGTCGATCTGGATGAACTTGGTGGCGCCTTCGCCGTCGCGCACAATGGCCTGCGCCAGCTTCTGGGCCACTTCGCGCAGCGCGGCCATCAAGGCCTGGCCATCGGCGGTGTTCCAGTCGGTGATCGGGGCATTGCCCGCCTGGTTGGTCGCGACCACGACAAAGGAGTCATTGGTCGAGGTGTCGCCATCGATCGTGATACGGTTGAAAGACTGGTCGGCCAAAGTCTTGGCCAGCGCTGGCATCAACTCAGGGCTGATGGCCGCGTCGGTGCCCAGAAAGCTCAGCATGGTCGCCATGTTGGGGCGGATCATGCCCGCGCCCTTGCTGATGCCGGTGACCTGCACCGTCTTGCCAGCCACGGTGGCCGAGGCGGAAAACGCCTTGGGCAGGGTGTCGGTGGTCATGATGCCCTCGGCCGCCTTGGCCCAGTGGCCCGGCTGCGCATCGGCAATCGCTGCAGGCAGGCCCGCAGTGATGCGGTCCACCGGCAGCGGCTCCATGATCACGCCCGTCGAGAACGGCAGCACTTGCTGGGCATCGATCTTCAGCAGGCCTGCCAGCGCATCACAGGTGGCGTGCGCACGGGCCAGGCCATCGGCGCCGGTGCCGGCATTGGCATTGCCGGTGTTGATGACTATCGCGCGGATGGACTGGCTATGGCTGGCCAGGTGCTCACGGCAGATCTGCACGGGCGCAGCGCAAAAGCGGTTCTTCGTGAACACGCCAGCGACATGGCTGCCCTCGTCCAGCAAGAACACCGTCACATCCTTGCGGTTGGCCTTGCGCACGCCGGCCTCCGTCACACCAATGCGAATACCGGCGACAGGGGCCAGGTCCTGCGCTACGGGGGCTTTCAAATTGACGGGCATATCAGTCTTTTCCTTGGAACCATGAAAAAAACGGGCGATGAACCAGTCAAAGCCCGTTGTGGTGAAGCGATCCGGTAATTACGCGAGTTTACCGTGGCAGAGCTTGTATTTCTTGCCGCTGCCGCAGGGGCATGGATCATTGCGGGCCACGCGCACGCCTTCGGGCAGGGCCAGTGGCTCGCTGGCCTCGGCATCCCCCGATTCATCGGGGCCGCTGTAGGTCACGTGGGCCGTGCGGTCATTGCTTTGTTCCAGCTGCTCGGTGGCTTCGTCGAGCTGTTCGGGCGAGCGGATCTGCACCGACATCATCACCCGGGTGACCTGGGTCTTGACCTGGTCGATCAGCTGGCTGAACAGCTCGAATGCCTCGCGCTTGTATTCCTGCTTGGGCTGCTTTTGCGCGTAGCCACGCAGGTGGATGCCCTGGCGCAGATAGTCCAGCGCGGCCAGGTGGTCGCGCCAGCTGGAGTCGAGCGTCTGCAGCAGCACCGCACGCATGAACTGCATGAAGTTTTCCTTGCCTGCCTGCTCCAGCTTGTCATTGAACAGGCGTGCACCTTCGGCCACCACCTTCTCTTCGATTTCCTCGTCAGTGATCGATTCCGCGCCTTCGAGCAGTTGCTGCAGCGGCAGGTCGATATGCCACTCCTCACGCAATACCTTCTCCAGGCCGGGCAGGTCCCACTGCTCTTCCATCGACTGCTCAGGCACATACTGGCGCACGATGTCAGCCAGTGCGCTGTCGCGCATGCCATCGATCATCGGTGCCAGATCGGCCGCATCGAGAATCTCGTTGCGCTGCTGGTAGATCACCTTGCGCTGGTCATTGGCGACATCGTCGTATTCGAGCAGCTGCTTGCGCATGTCGAAGTTGCGCGCTTCCACCTTGCGCTGGGCGCTCTCGATGGAGCGGGTCACGATGCCCGCTTCGATGGCTTCGCCATCGGGCATCTTCAGGCGTTCCATGATGGCCTTGACACGGTCGCCCGCGAAGATGCGCATCAGCTGGTCGTCCAGCGACAGGTAAAAACGCGAGGAGCCCCGGTCACCCTGGCGGCCGGCACGGCCACGCAGCTGGTTGTCGATACGGCGCGATTCATGGCGCTCGGTCGCGATGATGCGCAGACCGCCCAGCTCGGTCACCTTGTCATGCTCGACCTTCCACTCGGCGCGCAGGGCATCGATCTTGTTGCGGCGCTCGGTCTCGGACAGCGACTCGTCGGCCTCGATCGCAGCGACCTGCTTTTCGATATTGCCACCCAGCACGATGTCGGTACCACGACCGGCCATATTGGTCGCGATGGTGATGACGCCGGGGCGCCCTGCCTGGGCGATGATGTCGGCCTCGCGCTCGTGCTGCTTGGCGTTGAGCACCTGGTGAGGCAGGTTCTCCTTCTTCAGCATCTCGTCGATGATTTCGGAGTTCTCGATCGAGGTCGTGCCCACCAGCACCGGCTGGCCGCGCTCGTAGCACTCACGGATGTCCTGGATCGCCGCCGCATACTTCTCGGGCGTGGTCTTGTAGACGCGGTCCAGCTGGTCATCGCGCTTGCTGGGGCGGTTGGGCGGAATCACCACGGTCTCCAGACCGTAGATTTCCTGGAACTCATAGGCCTCGGTGTCTGCGGTACCCGTCATGCCACCGAGCTTGTTGTACAGGCGGAAGTAGTTCTGGAAGGTGATCGATGCCAAGGTCTGGTTCTCGGCCTGGATCTCCACGCCTTCCTTGGCTTCCACGGCCTGGTGCAGGCCTTCGCTCCAGCGGCGGCCCGACATCAGGCGGCCGGTGAACTCGTCGACAATCACGACCTCGCCGCCCTGCACCACATAGTGCTGGTCGCGGTGGTAGAGGTGCTGGGCGCGCAGTGCGGCGTACAGCTGGTGCACCAGGGTGATGTTGGCCGGGTCGTACAGCGATGCGCCTTCGGCCAGCATACCCTTTTCGGCCAGAATGCGCTCTGCCGCTTCGTAGCCTTGCTCGGTCAGGTGGATCTGGTGGCCCTTTTCGTCGACGGTGAAGTCGCCGGGCTTGGTCACGCCTTCACCGGTGCGGGGGTCGGCTTCGCCTTCCTGGCGGGTCAGCAGCGGCACCACTTCGCGCATCGCCAGGTAGGCGGCGGTATGGTCTTCGGCCTGGCCGGAGATGATCAGCGGCGTACGCGCCTCGTCGATCAGGATGGAGTCCACCTCGTCGACAATCGCGTAATTGAGCCGGCGCTGCACGCGCTCGCTCGCATCCTGCACCATGTTGTCGCGCAGGTAGTCAAAGCCGTATTCGTTGTTCGTACCGTAGGTGATGTCGGAGTTGTAGGCTGCCTGCTTCTCATGCTTGGGCAGTTGCGACAGGTTGATGCCCACCGACAGACCCAGGAAGTTGTACAGGCGTCCCATCCAGGTCGCATCACGCGTGGCCAGATAGTCATTGACCGTCACGACGTGCACACCATTGCCGCTCAGCGCGTTCAGGTACACCGGCAAGGTACCCGTCAAGGTCTTGCCTTCACCGGTGCGCATTTCGGCAATCTTGCCGTAATGCAGGGCCATGCCGCCCAGCATCTGCACGTCGAAGTGGCGCATCTTCATCACACGCTTGGAGCCCTCGCGCACCACGGCAAATGCCTCGGGCAGGATGTTGTCCAGCGACTCGCCGCCAGCAATGCGGTTCTTGAATTCCTGCGTCTTCTCGCGCAATTGTTCGTCGCTGAGCTTCTCGTACTCCGGCTCCATCGCATTGATGCGAGCGACGACCTTGCGGTATTGCTTGAGCAGGCGATCATTGCGACTGCCAAAAATTTTGGTGAAGAAATTGGTTGCCATGCGAACAGAACCACACAACCAGGGAGTGCACTCTCGTCCACCCCTGCCATGCGACCGGAATTCCTAGTGATTAGTGTTGTGTCAGATGGAGGCAATGACCCCGGCTTCAATACCGGGAACGAGGCCTGCCGAATAAAACATTCTACAACCCTGAATAGAATGCGTTGTGGCAGGTGCATTGCAATGTATGGCTATCGCCCCTGGCCCGCCCCTGACACCCCTTCCCAGCCATGATCCAGCCCCAACGCCGGCATTTCGCCGTCACCGTAGAACAAGCCGCGAGCGAAGCGCCCACGTTGGCCAGCCTCGTGGCATTGACGCGCGAGTCCGCCACCCGCTTCAAGCTTGTGGAGCCGCTGATTCCGCCGATGCTGCGCGCCTCGATCAAGCCCGGCCCCATCGACGGCGACCAGTGGTGCCTGCTGGTGGCCAACAATGCCTGCGCGGCCAAGATGAAGCAATTGCTGCCGGCCATGGCTGCCCATCTGCGCGTCAAAGGCTACCCGACGGCTGACATTCGCCTCAAAGTACTGCGCTGACTGACCCATCCAGGCCAGGCAAGGCCAGGCGGCCGGTCGGGACGCAAAAAAGCCGTTCGCAGCACGGGGCTGAGAACGGCTCTGGAATCTGGTGCCGGTTATCGGAATCGAACTGATGACCTACCGCTTACAAGGCGGTTGCTCTACCAACTGAGCTAAACCGGCAACACTCGGCATTCTATACGGGATTGCCCGCAGCAAAGCCAAATGGGTCCTATTTGACCAGTTTGAGGGACGGCTTGCCGCCTTTGCCGCTGCGGCTGGGGGCATTGCCATCGGGCGCGGGCGGTTCGTCACTGGAGGTCACGACCTGCATGACCGGCGGCGCAGCGTCCGCGGCGGTCTCCTCGCCGTTGTCGCTGCTTGCCTCCAGCGCTGCCATCGCAATGTCGGCATCGTCATCGAGCAGATCTTCGGGTGGCGGAAAGCCCATGCCCTGCCCCGTTTCACGGGCAAAGATCGCGACCACACGGCTGACAGGCACCATGATGTCGCGCGGCACGCCGCCAAAACGGGCGGTGAACTCGATGTAGTCATTGCCCAGCTTGAGCGCACTGGTCGCGTCGTAGCTGATATTGAGCACGATTTCGCCGTCTTTGACGAATTCGCGCGGCACCAGCACCGTCTTGTCCACACGGACACTGAGGTACGGGGTCAGGCCATTGTCATTGCACCACTCCACCCAGGCGCGGATCAGGTACGGCTGGGTGGATGTTGTCTGGATTTCACTCATTGGACACTTTCTGCGCGCTCCCGCGCCACGGAGCATGGCTCCGCAGACGCTGCCCGCGCTGCGGCAGGCTCGGGGCCTTTTACTTGCGCATGACCTTTTCGGAAGGCGTCAGCGCCTCGATGTACGCAGGACGCGAGAAGATGCGCTCTGCATACTTGAGCAGCGGAGCGGCGTTCTTGGACAGCTCGATGCCGTAGTAATCCAGGCGCCACAGCAGCGGCGCAATGGCCACGTCCAGCATCGAGAAGTTCTCGCCCAGGATGAACTTGTTCTTCAGGAACACCGGTGCCATCTGGGTCAGGCGGTCGCGGATCTGAGCACGGGCCTTTTCCAGCGCCTTCTCGTTGCCCTTGACGGCACGCTCTTCCAGGGTGTGCACGTGGGTGAACAGCTCTTTTTCGAAGTTCAGCAGGAACAGGCGCACGCGGGCGCGCTCGACCGGATCGCCGGGCATCAGCTGTGGATGGGGGAAGCGCTCGTCGATGTACTCGTTGATGATGTTCGATTCGTACAGGATCAAATCACGTTCGACCAGGATAGGCACTTGGCCGTAGGGATTCATCACACTGATGTCTTCGGGCTTGTTGAACAGGTCCACATCGCGGATCTCGAAATCCATCCCTTTTTCAAACAGCACAAAGCGGCAGCGGTGGGAGAAAGGGCAGGTCGTTCCCGAATAAAGCACCATCATGGTGAGAGGCTCCTCAAAATCAAAAAAGAGTGGACTGCAGTCAATGCCGCCCACTCTACACAAATCGGCTACCCAAATTCAAGCCCTGCTCACAGGGCCTGGACCGGCTGCACGCAAAATACGTTTACTTCACATCTTTCCAGAACGCCGCATTCAGACGCCAGGTGATGAGGATCAGGCCCAGCAAAAATATCAACACCCCGACGCCGACGCGCATGCGGGTGTTCTGGCTGGGATCACCCATCCATTGTAGATAGTTCACCAAATCACCCACACTCTTATCGAATTCGGTGGAATTCAGCTTGCCCGGCGTGACCTGTTGCCAGCCGCTGAACACCTGCGTCTTGTGCCCATGCTCCTCCACCTCTTTGTAGACCGGCACGCGCACACCTTGCAGTTCCCAGAGCACATGGGGCATGCCCACCGAGGGGAAGGCCATGTTGTTCCAGCCGGTGGCCTTGGTGTCGTCCTTGTAGAAGCCACGCAGGAAGGTATAGAGGTAGTCCGCACCGCTGCCCTGGTGGCCGGCACGTGAGCGCGCCACCAAGGTCAGGTCCGGCGGATTGGCGCCAAACCACTCCTTGGCCTGCTTGGGATCGATGGCCGCCTTCATCGTCTCGCCGACCTTGTCGGTGGTGAACAGCAGGTTGTCCTTGATCTGCTGCTCGGTCAGGCCAATGTCCTGCAGCCGGTTGTAGCGCATGAAAGCGGCCGAATGGCAGCTGAGGCAGTAGTTCACAAACAGCTTGGCGCCGTTTTGCAAGGAGGTGGTGTTGGTGGTGTCGGGCTTGAACTTGTCCCAAGCGACACCGCCTTCGGCCGCCTGCACCGCGCCGGCCCCCAAAAGCACGCCCAGGCCCAGGCATGCGGAGAGAATGATTTTTTTCATCGTGGGATGCTTTCTGGTTCAGTGCGCATGGAAGGTGACACGCTCAGGCACCGGCTTGGGGGTGCCCTTGCGGCTCCACCACGGCATCAGCAGAAAAAAGCCAAAGTAGAACAAGGTACCCACTTGCGAGACCTTTTCGCCAATCGGCGATGGCGGCTGCACCCCCAGATAGGCGAGCACCACGAAGTTCACGACAAACACCGCATACACATACTTGTGCCAGTGCGGGCGGTAGCGGATGGAGCGCACCGGGCTGTGGTCCAGCCAGGGCAGGAAGAACAGGATGATCACCGCCAGGCCCATCACCACCACACCCCAGAACTTGGCGTCGATACCGCCCAGCGCCGCAATGCCGGTGAACGCAAAAGCGCCAAACATGGCCAGCACCACCAGGCCTACCAGCACCAGCAGCCCCTTGAGGATGGTCGCCAAGCGGGTCTTGATGCAGACATAGGCAACCGCCGCGACCAGGATCACCGACAGGGCCACCATCATCTCGCCGGTGATGGCACGCAGCATCGAGTAGAACGGCGTGAAGTACCAGACCGGCGCGATGTGGTTGGGCGTCTTGAGCGGGTCGGCCGGGATGAAGTTGTTGTACTCGAGGAAGTAGCCGCCCATCTCCGGCGCAAAGAACACGATGGCCGAGAAGATGAACAGGAACACCGCCACGCCAAACAGGTCATGCACCGTGTAGTACGGGTGGAAGGGCACGCCATCAAGCGGCCGGCCCTGCGCATCCTTGGGCGCATTAGGCCCCTTGATCTCGATGCCATCGGGGTTGTTCGAGCCCACATCATGCAAGGCCAGCAAGTGCGCCGCAACCAGGCCCAGCAGCACCAGCGGCACGGCAATCACGTGGAAGCTGAAGAAGCGGTTCAAGGTGGCATCGCCCACCACATAGTCGCCACGAATCAGCAGGGCCAGGTCCGGGCCGATGAAGGGAATGGCCGAGAACAGGTTGACGATCACCTGGGCGCCCCAATACGACATCTGGCCCCAGGGCAGCAGGTAGCCCATGAAGGCCTCGGCCATCAGGCACAGGAAGATGGCGCAGCCAAACACCCAGACCAGCTCACGCGGCTTGCGGTAGCTGCCGTACAACAGGCCCCGGAACATGTGCAAATAGACCACGACAAAGAACGCCGACGCACCGGTGGAATGCATGGTCCGGATCAGCCAGCCCCAGGGCACATCACGCATGATGTACTCGACCGAGGCAAAGGCCTTCTCGGCATCGGGCTTGTAGTGCATCACCAAGAAGATGCCGGTGACGATCTGGATCACCAGCACCAGCAGCGCCAGCGAGCCAAAGATGTACCAGAAGTTGAAGTTCTTCGGTGCGTAGTACTCCGACATATGGACCCGGTAGGCCTCAAATGCCGTGGGAAAGCGGTTCTCCAGCCAGTTGCCGGCCTTGGCGCCCAAGGTGGCGTTCGGCGATATCTCCTTGAATTCGTGTGCCATCGCGCCTCCTTATGCTTTTTTGTCTTCGCCAATCAGCAGCTTGGTATCGCTCAGATACTGGTGCGCTGGCACTTCGAGGTTGTCGGGCGCGGGCTTGTTCTTGAATACGCGGCCGGCCAGGTCAAAGGTCGAGCCGTGGCAGGGGCAGAGAAAGCCGCCTTTCCAGTCGTCGGGCAGCGAAGGCTGGGGGCCGGGCTGCAGCTTGTCGGTGGGGGAGCAGCCCAGGTGGGTGCAGATGCCGATCACGACCAGCACCTCGGGCTTGATGGAGCGGGTTTCGTTCTTGGCGTAGGCCGGTGTCGGATAGGCGGTGCGCTCCGACTTGGGGTCGGCGAGCTGGCCATCGAGCTGGGGCAGCTCGGCGATCTGCTCAGGCGTGCGGCGCAGGATCCAGATCGGCTTGCCGCGCCATTCGGCGGTGATTTTCTCGCCAGGCTTGAGGTCCGAGATATCCACTTCAACGGCAGCGCCGGCGGCCTTGGCCTTTTCTGAAGGATTGAAGGAGCTGACAAACGGAACCGCAGTGGCGACTCCTCCGACAGCACCTGCGCATCCCGACGCTATCAGCCACGTCCTTTTACTGGAGTCGATGGAAGAATCACTCATGGGGCTCCTTGGTCAACGCTTATATCTCGGTTTTTGGCGGATTGTACGAAGTGTCTTGCCCATCATGCAATGCGCCGAAACCCTTGAAGCTGAGCGATACTAGGCGTCATGTTTAATTGACAGGAGCAGCGCATGAGCTTCATGAAGGAATTCCGCGAGTTCGCGGTCAAGGGCAATGTGATGGATCTGGCCGTTGGTGTGATCATCGGCGCCGCTTTTGGCAAGATCGTCGACTCGGTCGTGAACGACCTTATCATGCCCCTCGTCGGTTTGGTCTTTGGCAAGCTGGACTTCTCCAACCTCTTCGTCGTGCTGGGCACCATTCCCGATGGCGTGCCGCGTACGCTCGATGCACTGAAAAAAGCGGGCATTCCGGTGTTTGCTTATGGCAACTTCATCACCGTCGCGGTGAACTTCGCGATCCTGGCCTTCATCATTTTCCTGATGGTCAAGCAGATCAACCGCCTCAAGCGCGACACGCCTCCTCCCGCACCAGCAGCCCCCCCGGAAGACGTGGTGCTGCTGCGCGAAATCCGCGACAGTCTGCAGCAAAAGCGTTGATTTTTTGCAACAAGGAAGCAGAAATTCTGCTTCTTTTGCACCGACACCACAGCAGCCTTTGGAGGCTGCTTTTTTATGCCTGCGGCTGCCCTGCGGCCAAGCGGCGTGCCATCTGCACTGCCGCGATCAGGCTGGCCGCATCGGCCAGGCCCTGGCCGGCAATGTCAAAGGCTGTGCCATGGTCCGGGCTGGTGCGCACCAGCGGCAGGCCCAGGGTCACGTTGACGCCCTCGTCCAGCCCCAGGTACTTCACGGGGATCAGGCCCTGGTCGTGGTACATGGCCACCACCACATCAAAGGCGCCGGGATGCTCGGCGCTGTGGCGGGCGCGCATGAAGACGGTATCGGGCGGCTCGGGGCCGACCACTTGCATGCCCAGCGCCTGCGCAGCGGCCACGGCGGGCGCTATGTGCTCCAGCTCTTCACGGCCCATCAGACCTGCCTCACCGGCATGGGGATTGAGCCCTGCCACCGCAATCCGGGGGGGCCGCCCTAGCGCACGCAGCAAGGCCTCGTGCGTGATGCGGATGGTCTCCAGCACCTGCTCTTTGGTCACTGCGTCAATGGCATCGCGCAGCGATACATGGATGCTCACCAGCACGGTGCGCAGCGCTTCATTGGCCAGCATCATGCGCACCGGCATTTGTGCCAGTGCCACCCCGGCATGCTGGGCCGCTTCGGCCTGCAGCAATTCGGTATGGCCGGGGAACGGGAGCCCGGCCAGGTGCAGCGCCTCCTTGTTCAAGGGCGCCGTCACCAACCCGGCAATCCGGCCTTGCAAGGCCTGGCGCGCCGCCCAGCGCACGCACTCGGCAGCAGAGCGCCCGGCCTCGGCCTGCACCTGGCCAAAGGGCAAAGGCCCGGGCAAGCCTGGCAGTGACAGCACCGGCATGCAACGCGGCGGCACGCTCCAGGCCTCTTGCGGATCCGCAATCTCGGCCACCGGCAGCGCGCAGCGGCCCGGGCCCTGCAGCATCTGCGCTGCGCGGCGCAGGGTCTGCAGCTCGCCGACGACAAAGCAGCCCAGCATCTGCTCGGGCGCATCACGAAAGGCCTTGGCCACGATTTCCGGGCCAATGCCGGCGGGGTCGCCCTGGGTGATGGCGAGCAAGGGAGCGGAGTGCACGGGGGATGTCCTTCGGAGAAACGTCAGGCGGGATTGTCGATGTCGATAAAGTGATGCGCCACGCCCAACTGCTGGGCTACGGCGGCCGCAGCGGCGGGCGCGCCGTAGCGCTCGGTCGCATGGTGGCCGGCCGCAAAAAAGCTCACGCCGGTCTCGCGCGCCAGGTGGGCCTGGGGCTCGGATATCTCGCCGGTCAGAAAGCCATCAGCACCGGCAGCCATTGCGGCCTCGAAGAAGCCCTGCGCGCCCCCGGTGCACCAGGCCATGCGGCGGATGGGGCGTGGCGTTTCGCCCGTCACCACGGTGACGGAGCGGCCCAGGGTCTGTTGTATGTGCGCAGCCACTTGCGCAGGTGGCAGCGCATCCAGGCTGCCGATAAAGCCCAGTTCCTGGTCGCCAAAACGGGCGTCGGCCTGCCAGCCCAGCTGCACGCCCAGTTGGGCATTGTTGCCCAGCTCCGGGTGCGCATCCAGCGGCAGGTGGTAGGCGAACAGATTGATGTCGTGCTTGATCAGCAGCTCGATGCGCTGCTTCATCCAGCCGGTGATGCGGCCGTCGTAACCACGCCAGAACAAGCCATGGTGCACAAAGATCGCATCGGCCTGGGCGGCAATGGCCGCCTTGATCAGCGCCCGCGATGCCGTCACACCGCTGACCAGCTTGCGGATCTCCGCCTTGCCCTCCACCTGCAAACCATTGGGGCCATAGTCTTTGAAGCGGGCGGGCTGCAGCAGCGCATCAAAGGCCTGCAGCATGTCTTGGCGGGTCGTAGTCATGCCCGATTGTCTCAGACCTGTGCGGCGCGCCACCCCGGAATCAAAAAACCCGCTGATGCCAGGCATGCAGCGGGTTCGAGGCGCCATCCGCCAAAAAGCGGATTTACTTTTTGGCGACCCAGCCCTTGACGGCCAGCGGCCAGAAGCCCATGGCCACGCCCAGCACGCCCATCGCGGCCACATAGTGGGCAGGCGCCATCACATCGGCCTGTTGCCAGACGGACACCAGCATCGGCGTCAAACCACCGAACACGGCATAGGCCATGTTGTACGAGAAGGACAGTCCAGTGAAGCGCACCTCGGGCGGGAAGGCGCGCACACCAACGACGGGCAGCAGCGAGATCGCACCCACAAAGAAGCCCACCAGCGCATAGGTCCAGACCAGCGAGACCTCGGTGCCAGGCAGGTTCAGGTAAAACAGATAGGCGGTAACGGCCATGCCGCCCCAGCCCAGCACCATCGCGGCACGCGTGCCCCATTGGTCCGACAGCCAGCCCCAGAACACGCAGCCGAGGGTCAAGGTCACAGTCGCTACGGCATTGGCCTTGAGGGCCACCGCAGGGGCGATATGGAACACCTTTTGCAGATAGGAAGGTGTGAACAGGATCACCACCACCACGGCGGTGGACAGGATCCAGGTCATCAGCGCCACGACCACGCTGGCTTCGCGGTGGTCGCGCAGAATGGTCTTCAGCGGCAGTTCGCGGTCCACCTGCTTGCGGGCCTGCATCTCCTGGAAGATGGGGGTCTCATGCAGGAACTTGCGCAGGTACACGGACACCAGGCCAAACACGCCGCCCAGGATGAACGGAATGCGCCAGGCCCAGTCGTGGATCTCGGCCGCGCTGTAGACGCTGTTGAGCCAGACGCCAATGATCGAGCCCAGGAAAATGCCGCCGGTGATGCCGGAGGTCAGCGAGCCAATCGCGAAGCCATAGCGTTTGGCCGGTGCGTGCTCGGCGACAAACACCCAGGCACCGGGCATCTCGCCGCCAATCGCAGCGCCTTGCAGCACGCGCATCGCCAGCAGCAGGATGGGCGCGGCCAAGCCAATGGTTTCATAGGTCGGCAGCAGGCCGATCACCAAGGTGGGCACCGCCATCAGGAACACCGACAAGGTGAACATCTGCTTGCGGCCCAGAATGTCGCCAAAGTGGGCGATCAAGATCCCGCCAATGGGGCGGGCCAGGTAGCCAGCCGCGAAGATGCCCAGCGTCTGCAGCTGGCGCATCCAGTCCGGCATCGAGGCCGGGAAGAACAGCGATCCCAGTACGTTGGCAAAGAATACAAACACCACAAAGTCATAAAACTCCAGGGTGCCGCCCAGGGCCGACAGGCCCAGGGTCTTGTAGTCGTCCCGGTTCAAGGGGCGGTTGGCAGGCGAAGCAGCGGCAGCCCCACCTTGGTCAGCAGTCAGCGAAGTCATGTGTCCTCTACATATCAGAGCAGGACAGCGCAAAACGCAGCGCATTGTGGGCGCGTATCAAGGGGTTCGGCGAGCCCCGGGATGGCGGGAGTCAGCGCAAGCGAGAGGAGAGATGGACCCCTTCGCAGGGAACCACGATGAGCGCAGGAGCGCAGTCAAAAGGTTGGGAAGCCATTCTAGGTACTTACCCTTTGGCCTCTGCCACTGTCACGAAAAGTATCCCTCTCTGCTAGGGCTTGCAATGGCGCCCTCGTATCTGTGCCGCGATGACATTGTTCCGCCAGCAACGGTTTTTAGAGGCATTCTTTGAAAATCCCCGGGATTGGTCCGATTTGGAGAACAATGTCGCGGCCATGACATCGTCAAATACGATGGATTGCATCGCAGATGGCCGCGAGATGCGCCAGAATACCCGTGGCCCTGCTGCGCCCGTCAACCGCCGGGCGGCGCCTGCGCCGCAGCGCATCAGACGGCACCGCAGCGCCTTGCCGCCAGGCCCGGTGCCATAATCAATAGCAATGCCCAACGCCGTTGCTGGCTGTCAGCCAGGCGCGGCCACCTTCACCCTATCCTAGGTTCTATGAAACGCCTCTGGCTTTTTTTCGCACAATCGGTCACCGTCTTGCTGGCCTTGTACTTTATCGTCGCCACCTTGCAGCCCGGCTGGCTGCAGCGCAACAACGCCGTACGCAGCAATGCCGGCATCGCGTTGATCGAGGCGCCGCAAAGCGAAGCCAACCGGGCCAGCGTCGCGACCAGCAGCTTCAGCCCCGCCGCCAAAAAGGCGTCGCCGGCGGTGGTCAGCATCAACACCAGCACGGCAGTGCGCCACCCGCGCGCCAACGACCCCTGGTTCCAGTTCTTCTTTGGCGACCAGGGCGTGCAGAACCAGGCGGGCCTGGGCAGCGGCGTGATCGTCAGCCCTGACGGCTATGTGCTCACCAACAACCATGTGGTCGAGGCCGCCGACGATATCGAAGTGACCTTGACCGATGGCCGCAAAGCCAAGGGCACGATCATCGGCACCGATCCGGAGACGGACCTCGCCATTCTCAAGATCAGCCTCGACAAATTGCCGGTCATCGTGCTGGGCAATTCGGATTCGGCCGAGGTCGGCGACCAGGTACTGGCGATTGGCAACCCCTTTGGCGTGGGCCAAACGGTGACCAGCGGCATCATCAGCGCGCTGGGCCGCAGTGAGCTGGGCATCAACACTTTCGAGAATTTCATCCAGACCGATGCGGCCATCAACCCCGGCAACTCGGGCGGCGCGCTGGTCGATGTCAACGGCAATCTGGTCGGCATCAACACAGCCATCTATTCGCGCTCGGGAGGCAGCATGGGCATTGGCTTTGCCATCCCCATCGCGCTGGCCAAGAACGTGCTCGACAGCATCGTGCGCGATGGTAAGGTCACCCGCGGCTGGATCGGCGTCGAGCCCAATGACCTGACACCCGAGCTGGCCGACACCTTTGGCGTCAAGGCCGACACCGGTGTGATCATCACCGGCGTGCTGCAAAGCGGCCCTGCCGCCAATGCTGGCATCCGCCCCGGTGATGTGATCACCCAGATCGGCGCGATGCCGGTGCACCATGTGCAAAGCCTGCTGACGGCCGTGGCCGCGCTGGTGCCCGGCACCACGTCCGAAGTGCAGTTGCGCCGGGGGGACCAGAGCCTGACCCTGCCAATTACCCCGGGCACCCGCCCGGTCAACAACCGCGCGATGCCCCAAGGCCGGCGTTAAGCGCTGGCGGGGTGCGCTGGCTGCGCCCTCGCCCGGGCCATGCATCCCACCGATGTGGAACCAGGCCGCCGAGCACTACCGCTGCGGCCAAGCCGCTCCAGCCCCCCGTACCTCACAAATACCAAAGCCCCGGCTGAACCCAGGTCAGCATGGGGCTTTGTGGTATCTGGCGGGCTGGCAGTAATCAGGCTGCTGCGTCAGCGTCGCTCTCTTCTTCCTTCTTGGGCTGGTTGCGCGAGAACCAGGTGGCGCCCAGGATGCCGACCTCGTACAGAATGCACATGGGCACGGCCAGCGAAATCTGCGACAGCACATCCGGCGGGGTCACCACCGCCGCGATGACAAACGACAGCACGATGAAGTAGCCGCGGAACGACTTGAGCTTGGCAATCTCCACCAGGCCCAGGCGCACCAGCAGGATCACCACAATCGGGACCTGGAAGGCCAGGCCAAAGGCCAGGTAGAGTGACAAGATGGCCTCGACATACGAGGCGATATCGGGCGTGGCAGCCACGCTCGACGGCGTGAAGTGCTGGATGAAGCCGAACATGCGGTCAAGCACGAACAGCTGCACAAAGGCAATGCCGGCATAGGCCAGCAGGCTGCCAAAGAAGATCAGCGGCAGCGCAAACTTGCGCTCATGCATGTACAGGCCCGGTGCCACAAAGGCCCACAGCTGGTACATGATCCAGGGCAGTGCCAGCAAGATCGCTGCCATGCCCAGCACTTTGAGCGGGACGATGAAAGGCGAGAACACGCCAACCGCGATCAGCTTGGCGTCGGGCGGCATGTGCATCTTGATCGGATGGGCGATGAAATTCATCAAGCCATCCGGCCCCGGCCAGATGGCCAGCAGCACCACGGCGACGAGCACACCGCCAATGCTGTAGAGCAGCCTATCGCGCAGCTCCATCAGGTGCTGCACAAAGGGCTGCTCGGTGCCGGCCAGCTCGTCTTCTTTGGAAGGGGTTTCGGACATGGGGATATCAGTTGCGGATCAAGGCATCACCGGCGTGCAGCACCTGGAGGCAGGCTGCACCATCGCGGACCGGTGGAATGCCAGGGAGAAAACATGCCAACGCCCTGCCCCTGGAGCCTGATGCGTTGCGGGCGCCATCACAGGCCGGACGATGGCTTTTTGGGCCGGAAACGTGCCACGCGTGCCGCGCCCGATTGCACATGGGTGCGCACACCCGCTTGGTGCTTGTACCACTGGGGCGTCGCGCCGCGCTTTACGCGCCAGTTCTTGCGCGGGTGGTGGTAGACCGGCGCCACCGCCGATGCCGAGCCACTGTCATAGCTCTCGGCATAGGGATCTGCGGTGTAGAAGCTGTCGTCGCTGGCCGATGAAGCCAGGCCATTGGCCTGGTCGTTGAGGTTTTTCTCGAAGTCTGCCGAATTGGTGCGGATGGTGTTTTCCACATCCCGCGCGGCTGACTCGACGTTCTCTTTCATCTTGCGCAGCTCGTCAAGCTCCATCGAGCGGTTGACCTCGGACTTGACGTCGTTGACATAGCGCTGCGCCTTGCCCAGCAAAGTGCCTACCGTGCGCGCAACGCGCGGCAGTTTTTCAGGGCCGATGACGATCAGTGCCACCGCACCGATCAAGGCCATTTTGGAGATACCGAGATCAAACATTCCAGTCCCATCGAATGCACAGCAACGGTTGCTGCGGCTGGCCCGCAGCCCCAGCGGCGCGCATATCAGCCCTTGTTCTTGGC
This sequence comes from Comamonas sp. SY3, assembly GCF_041730275.1. Classification (NCBI taxonomy): domain Bacteria; kingdom Pseudomonadati; phylum Pseudomonadota; class Betaproteobacteria; order Burkholderiales; family Comamonadaceae; genus Comamonas; species Comamonas sp. SY3. The sequence continues at coordinate 210,794 of NZ_JBGTYN010000006.1, forward strand.
TTCTACGTCGATGGTGGAGTTCTTGTCAGCGACAGGCGACTGGCCCACCTGCTGTGCCGTGGTCGTCGTGGGGGCAGCGGGCGAGGCCGAGTCACTGCCGTCCTTGATGCCATCCTTGAAGCCCTTGACCGCACCACCCAGATCGGTGCCGATGTTCTTGAGCTTCTTGGTGCCAAACACCAGCACCACGATGAGCAGAACAATCAGCCAATGCCAAACAGAAAAGGAACCCATGAAATTCTCCTAGCGAATATGCACATTTTAGACGCCTTGGGCATCTACCAGTTTCGTAATACTGTCACAGGGCGAGGTCATCGCCGTTGGGCGGAGCCAGCGCTCAGCCCTTTTTCCAGGGCCGGGGGCCGCCCAGCAGGTGGATGTGCAGGTGGTGCACTTCCTGGCCGCCCTCCTCGCCGGTGTTGACCATCAGCCGGAAACCCCCTTGCGGATAGGGGTTGCAGCCGTTGTCCAGCGCCAGTTGCGGTGCCTTGGCCAGCATGCGTCCCAGCAGCGAGGCATCTTCGGCACCGACCTGCGCCATCGACGGGATGTGCCGCTTGGGCACCATCAGCAAATGCACGGGAGCGGCCGGGTGGATGTCCTTGAACACCAGCATGTCCTCGTCCTCATGAACCTTGCTCGACGGGATTTGGCCGGCGATGATTTTGCAAAAAAGGCAGTCGGGATCGTGCATAAAATTCTTATCTCTCAAAACAACGGCGGCGCCGCAGCGGGCAGCCACCAGCACTGGGCACGGTACAAGCAGCAACCGTGCCAACCATCAGTAAATTACACCTTGAAGCCAGAACGCACACCGACATCGGCGCGGTGCTGGGTCAGCCAGTTCTCGCCGGAGACACGGCCCCGCTCAAACAGTTCGCGCACAAAGGGTGCATCGGAGCGGTTCTTGCTGGACGCGCCATAGCTCTTGAGCACGGCACCCCCATCCACATGGTGCATCAGCATGTACTTGTAGCGTTCACGGTCCAGCTTGCCTTCATCGAGCAGGCGGCGCACAAAGCCCATCGCCCGCAACTCGGCCAGCAAGCTGGCGTTGAAGGTGATTTCATTGATGCGGTCCATGATTTCCTGGACGTTGGTGGGCACCTCGTTGTACTCAATCGGGTTGAGCTGCACCAGCAGCACATCGCTGTTGCCGGTCTGGTAGATCAGCGGGTAGAGCAAGGGATTGCCGGAGTAGCCGCCGTCCCAGTAGTGCTGGTCCTTGATCTCGACCGCCTTGTACATCATCGGCAGGCAGGCGGAGGCCATCACCGCATCGGCGGACAAGCGCTTGCCACTGAACACCTCGCCCTTGCCGGTACGCACATTGGTCGCGCAGACAAACACCCGGGGGGCATTGCGGCCTTGCTCGTGCTGCAAAAAGTCGAAATCCACCACTTTCTCAAGCAGACGGCGCAGCGGGTTGATATCGAGGGGATTGGTCTGGTAGGGCGAGAGCCACTGGCTCATCATGTCCCAGATGGCCTTGCCAGCCATCGGCACGCCCGCCATCAGGCTGCCCATGGTACCCACGCCTTCCCAGAACTGGGTGAGGCTCTCCCGGGCCGATTCGCAGCCGGCCTCATGGGCCTTGCGCCGGTCTGTCTGGGTCGCTGCCGCCCTGCCATAGCCATAGGCCATCACGACGGCATTCATCGCGCCGGCACTGGTGCCGCTGATGCCCTCGGCCCAGAGGCTGCGGTCAGCCAGCAAGGCATCGAGCACCCCCCAGGTGAAGGCACCATGCGAGCCGCCGCCTTGCAAGGCCAGGCTGATCGGAGGGGTGTTTTCGTCCACCCCCTTGGAGCGCGGCAGGCGTTTGGGCGCTTCGGCTTCGACGGGCACCGGCTCTCCCGGCAGCGCTGGCGCTTCGGGCTGCGGCTCGGCGCTAGCCATGGATGGCCTGGTCTTTGTTCATTGCCAGCATGCCGCGCACGATGCGATAGAGGAACCACAGCGAAATCAGCGTCCAGGCAATCCAGCCAGGGACGAGGAACAGGATCCACAGCGGCGCGGTGACCACATACAAGATGCCGGCCCAGATGACGCTGCGAATGCGCCAGGAGAAGTGGCTTTGCTGCCAGGTGCCTTGCGCATCGCTGCGCTTGACGAGGTCGATCACCAGCGCAATCAGCAGCAGCACGATGCTGGCCTGCGCGCTGGGCACCACCGCCGCCACTGCCACGATCAGGTGCAGCAGGTAGCTCACCCAGCCCCAGGTCTTGAGGCTTTCCATCGCGGCCGAATCCACAGTCTTCACGTCAACGACATCATTCATGCGGAACTCCCTTCTTCAGCTTCACGGTCTTTTACCTTGCGCATCGCCTTCTCTTCCAGGCCACTGAGGCCTTCGCGGCGTACCAGTTCATTCACCACATCAGCGGGGCTCAGGCCATAGTGGGTCAGCGCCACCATCGTATGAAACCACAGATCGGCGACTTCGTACACCAGTTTGGAGGCGGGCGCTCCGTGGTCCACATCCTTGGCAGCCATCACCACCTCGGTCGCCTCCTCTCCCACCTTCTTCAAAAAGGCGTCGGGCCCCTTGTGCAGCAAACGGGCCACATAGCTGGCCTCGGGATCACCGCCATTGGCAGGTTTGCGCGACTCCAGCACTTCGGCCAGACGCATCAAGGCATCCGTCGAGGACATGGCAGCAGAGGGGGAGGTATCGGTCATATCGGAAATATAGCGAAGCAGCCGCAAAGGGCTGCAAAGGAAGGCGGATGCTGGACAGGGATTATTTGTAGATCGATTCCGGGTCTTTCAAGACCGGATCGACCGCTTGCCACTGGCCATCACGCAACACGCTGTAAAAACAGCTGTGGCGGCCTGTGTGGCAGGCAATGCCCGGCTCATGCCCCGTCTGGGTCACGCTCAGCAGCACCACATCATTGTCACAGTCAATGCGGATCTCGTGCACGGTCTGCACATGGCCGGACTCTTCGCCCTTGAACCACAGCTTGCCGCGCGAACGGCTGAAGTACACCGCCCGGCCCAGCTCGGCCGTGTGGGCCAGCGCCTCGCGGTTCATCCAGGCAAACATCAGCACATCCTTGGTGTGCTGCTCCTGCGCAATCACGGGCACCAGGCCCTGCGCATCCCATTTCACTTGATCGAGCCAGTTCATGCGGGGAATTGTCTCGCATTCAATGCAGTTGTGCGCACTGCAGGGAGAAAACAGCCGCCAATGCAACCGGCCCGGTGCAGCGAATGCAGCCGGGCCGGTGGGGTTGAGGTCAAAAATGGTCAGTTCTGCCGACCACGGCCCTGGCGATGCGGCAGGGCCCTGCCTGCCAACAGCATCAGCAACAAGGCCACCAGACCCGTCGCCCATGCAGCATTCACAGGCACTGCCTTGACGGCAGCTGGCGGTGTGCTGGTGAACACGGCGGACGCGGAGGCCTCGCTATTGGCCGCGACAGGGTCGTACACATCGCTGCTGGCGCGCGTGGTGATCGTGATGGCAGCCGTCGAGCTCGGCGTGAACCTGGTGGTACAGGTGACCGACTCACCCACCGCCAGCGAAGCGATCGGCGGGGTCGGCGTACACACGGTGACCGCACCGGCCGGTGCGCCGCTCACATCGCAGCGGGCATTGCTTGCCGTGGCGGGGCCTGCGTTGCGGCAGACCGAGGTCAGCGTGAACTCCACGCCCACCTTGGCATCGATGGTCGCAGGCGTGCTCACCTGCATATCGGCCGCTTGCGTCGGCGTGCTCACCGAGCAGGCTGCACTGCAACTGCCTGGTGCACTGCTGTCCACAATATTGACCACATTCGGGCTGCTGACCGTGTCCTCCACGCGCACCGTGTACTCGAAAGCCACCGTGCCCGGTGCCTGAGCGCTACCGCCGGGCACCGTCACGGAACGGTTGCAGGTGCTGCGCGATGCGCCGCAACCCGCCGTCCACCCTTCGTCGGTACCGGCATAGCGGGTGCCCACAGGCACCGTCTCCGTCAGCACCGTCGAGCCCGGCGTACCGCCCGTGTTGCTGACCAGGACCTGGTAGGTCAGCTTGTCACCGGGCTTGATCACATAGCCGGCAGGCACGGGCGCATCGTTGACCTTCACCAGCACATTGCGCACCGTCACTGCCGAAGGCGTATTGCCGTTGACAGCCTGGGTGGCCGTGTTGTTTGCGGTGTCGCTCTCATAACTATCGGTTGCCGCCGTCATGCTGGCGCTGATGGATCCTTCAGCGGCCGTGAAGGTCGCTGTGCAGCTGATGCTTTCGCCCACTGCAAGCTGGGTGTTGGCACCGCAAGTCGCTGCAATGCTGTTGCCGCCGTTGTTCACGGTCATCACGCAGCTGGCATTCACCGCCTCCACCGGGCCATTGTTGGTGCATTGGCCGGTGATGGTCACGCTGTCGCCAACCACCACGGCGCCAGATGGAATCGTCGTGATCTGCGCTTGCATGTCCGCGACCGCATTGGCCGTTTCCGCCGTGCAGCCACCGGCCGCGCAAGCGGCTGGCACATCGCTGGTCACCGTATTGATGATCTTGCCGCTGCTGGTCGCTGGCGCCAGCACTTCCACCGTGAACTGCACGGTCTGCTCGCCCGGTGCGCCTGCGCTCTGCGCGGGAACGGTCACACTTTGCGTGCACGTGCTGGCTGCTGCGTCGCAGGCATGGGGTGCCAGGCTCCAACCCTGGTCAGGGTTAGCGGCAGCGCCACCGACAAACCTGGTACCTTCCGGCACGGTTTCGGTCAGCTCCAGGGTGCTGGCGGTACCGCCCGCATTGGTCACCCGCAGGTGGTAGGTCAGCGTGTCACCGATCTTGGCTGCATAGTTGTCAGGGACTGCAGCACCGTTGACTTGCGCCAGGGTCTTGGTGATGTTCAGCTCGGCCGGCGTATTGACCTTGACGGTCTTCGTTGCCGTGTTGTTACCTGCAGCCGGGTCGTACAAGGTGTTGCTGGCCACAACGCTGACTGCGTAGTCACCCGCATCACTTGGCGTGAACTTGGTGGTGCAGGTGATGCTCTCACCAGACTCCAAAGTGGCGACTGGGCTCACAGGCGCGCAAGTGGTAACCGCATTGGCTGGCGCAGTCACGATGCAAGATGCGTTGAGCGCGCTTTGTGGGCCCTGGTTCTTGCACACGCTGGTGTAGACCAGTTCCACACCGGTGGTGCTGGTCGGTCCTGGCGTCACAGCCACGGTGGCCTGCATGTCTGCACGTTGCGTGCCGGTCGTTACCTGGCAAGCGCTGCAGCTGCCAACGCTGCTGGTGGCCGTGTTAACAATGGTGGCAGTGCTGCCAGGGCCCGCCACGGTGACGGTGTAGGTCACCGAGCTCGTTTGGCCCGCGCCCACTGCTACCGTCTGGTTGCAGGTGCTCGATGCTGCTGCACAACCGGCGCTCCAGCCCTCGCCCGTTCCCGTGTAGCTCGTGCCTGCTGGCACCGTCTGGCCCACATCAGTGCTGCCTGCGGTGCCGCCGGTATTCGCAACCGTCACCGTGTAGGTCAGCACATCGCCGGGCTTGGCCAGATAACCAGCAGGGACAGGGTTACCGTTCACTGCGGTCAACACATTGGTGGTTACCAGGCTAGCCGCAGTGTTTCCCACCGTGGACTTGGTGTCGGTATTGTTGGCCGTATTGCTCTCGTAGCTTTGTGTAGCGGTGCGGATGCTTGCGCTGATGGCACCTTCTACAGCCGTGAAGCTGGCCGTGCAGCTGATGCTTTCGTTCAATGCCAGATTCACATTGGCACCGCAGCTTGCCGGGATGCTGTTGCCGCCGTTGTTCACGGTCATCTCACAGCTGGCATTTACAGCGTCGGCGGGGCCCTTGTTGGTACAGACGCCAGTGATGGTCACGCTTTGACCCACCACCACCGCCGTAGCTGGGATGTCGGTGATCTGCGCTTGCATGTCTGCCACTGCGTTGTTGGTCTCCACCGAGCAGCTGGTGCCGGTACAAGCAGCCGCCACATCGCTCAGCACGGTATTGGTGATCTTGCCGTTGCTGGTAGCTGGCGCAATCACTTCCACGGTGAACTCAACGGTCTTCTCACCAGCAGCACCTTCGGCACTTTGCGCTGGCACATTCACGCTTTGAACGCAGGTGGAACCTGCTGCTTCGCATTTCTGAGGTGCCTCGCTCCAGCCTTGGGTTGGATCGCTGCTGACGCCCACAAACTGGGTGCCCTCTGGCACGGTCTCGGTCAGCACCGTCGTACCGGCAGTACCACCCGTGTTGGTCACCACCATTGCATAGGTCAGCTTGTCGCCAATCTTGGCGGCGTAGCCAGCAGTCGCATCTGCGCCATTGACTTGCACCAAGCTCTTGACGATGCTCAGCGCAGCTGGCGTGTTGACCTTGACGCTGCTGTTGGCAGTGTTGTTGGCTGGCGCTGCGTCGTACAGGTCATTGCCGGTAGCCACGCTGACTGCATAGTCACCAGCGCTGCTCGGCGTGAGCTTGGTGACGCAAGTGATGCTGTCGCCCGAAGCCAACGTAGCCGCTGGGCTGGTTGGCGTGCAGATTGCTGCCGATGCGCCCGCTGGTGCGCTCACCACGCAAGATGCGTTCAGTGCTGCTTGTGGGCCGTTGTTCTTGCAAACAGCGGTGTAGGTCAGTTCCACACCGGTGGTGCTGATAGCGCCTGGCGTCACGGTCACAGCTGCCGCCATATCTGCCTGCTGCGTGTTGGTCGTCACCACACAGGTCGTGCAGGAGCCCACCGAGCTGGTAGCAGTGTTCACGATCGTTGGCGTGCTGCCCGGGCTGGACACAGTAACGGTATAGGAAACCGTGCTGGTCTGACCGGCGCCGACACTGACTGGCTGCGCGCACTGCGTGCCCGCTGCCGTGCAACCTGCACCCCAGCCTTGGCCGGTGCCCGTGTAGGTCGTGCCTGCTGGTACCGTCTGACCCACTTCGGTGGAGCCAGCGGTACCGCCGCTGTTGGTAACGCTGACGGTGTAGGTCAGCACATCACCGGGCTTGGCCAGGTAGCCAGCGGGCACTGGACTGCCATTGACCAAGGACAGCACATTGGTGGTCGCCAGGCTCGCAGGCGTATTGCCCACCGTGGACTTGGTGTCTGTGTTGTTCGCCGTGTTGCTCTCGTAGCTTTGCGTAGTCGCATGGATGGTGGCGCTGATCGCACCTTCGGCGGCAATGAACGTCACCGAGCAACTGATGCTTTCGCTCATCGCCAGGTTCGCGTTTGCACCACAAGTCGCTGCAATGCTTGTGCCACCGTTGTTCACCGCCATCTGGCAGCTAGCGTTCACTGCATTCGCTGGGCCGCTATTGGTGCACACGCCACTGATGGTCACGCTTTGGCCCACCACCACCGCCGTAGCTGGGATGTCGGTGATCTGCGCTTGCATATCAGCAACAGCGTTCGCCGTTTCCACTGCGCAGTTGGTGCCTGCGCAAGCAGTTGCCACATCGCTCAGCACAGTATTGGTGATCTTGCCGTTGCTGGTCGCTGGCGCAATCACTTCCACGGTGAACTCAACGGTCTTCTCACCAGCAGCACCTTCGGAGCTTTGCGCTTGCACATTCACGCTTTGAACGCAGGTGGTACCTGCTGCTTCGCATTTCTGAGGTGCCTCGCTCCAGCCTTGGGTTGGATCGCTGCTGACGCCCACAAACTGGGTGCCCTCTGGCACGGTCTCAGTCAGGACCGTCGTACCGGCAGTACCACCCGTGTTGGTCACCACCATCGCGTAAGTCAGTTTGTCGCCGATCTTGGCTGCATAGTTCACTGGCACAGCCGCGCCATTGGCTTGCGCCAAGGTCTTGGTGATATGCAGGTCTGCTGGCGTCTTGACCTTGACAGTGGCGTTGGCCGTGTTGTTGCCTGGTGCCGCGTCGTAAAGATCATTGCTGGTAGCCACGCTCACAGCATAGTCACCAGCCACGCTTGGCGTGAACTTGGTGGTGCAGATGATGCTGGTGCCAGAAGCCAAGGTAGCCGCTGGGCTGGTTGGCGTGCAGATGGTTTGAGCGCCAGCTGGAGCGGTCACTGCGCAAGCTGCGTTCAAAGCCGTTTGTGGACCATTGTTCTTGCACACGCTGGTGTAGATCAATTCCACCCCTGTGGTGCTGGTCGCGCCTGGCGTCACTGTCACGGTAGCCTGCATGTCTGCCTGCTGCGTTCCGGTAGTCACCTGGCAAGCCGTGCAGGTGCCCACCGAGCTGCTAACCGTGTCCACGATAGTCGCAGTCGAGCCTGGGCTTGCCACCGTCACCGTGTACTGCAGCGTGCTGGTCTGGCCTGCGGCAACAGTGACTGGCTGCGCACACTGCGTGCCCGCTGCTGCGCATCCTGCGCCCCAGCCTTGGCCGGTACCGGTATAGGTCGTGCCTGCTGGTACCGTTTGACCCACTTCGGTGGAGCCAGCGGTACCGCCGCTGTTGGTAACGCTGACGGTGTAGGTCAGCACATCACCGGGCTTGGCCAGGTAGCCAGCGGGCACTGGACTGCCATTGACTAAGGTCAGCACATTGGTGGTCGCCAGGCTCGCAGGCGTATTGCCCACCGTGGACTTGGTGTCTGTGTTGTTCGCCGTGTTGCTCTCGTAGCTTTGCGTAGTCGTATGGATGGTGGCGCTGATCACACCTTCTGCTGCGACAAAGGTCGCAGAGCAGCTCAGGTTCGCACCCATTGCCAGGTCGGCATTGGCAGCGCAGGTGCCGGCAATGCTGGTGCCGGCATTGTTCACGGCCATGGCGCAACTGGCGTTCACCGCATCGGCGGGGCCGTTGTTGGTACAGGTGCCGGTGATGGTGACGCTTTGACCCACGACCACCGCCGTAGCGGGGATGGAGCTGATCTGCGCTTGCATATCAGCCACTGCATTGGCCGTCTCGACCGCGCAAGTACCGGAAGCACAGGCGGCAGCCACGTCGCTCGCCACCGTGTTCGTGATCTTGCCGTTGCTGGTCGCGGGGGCCAGGACCTTCACGGTGAACTGCACCGTCTGCTGACCGGGAACACCGTCCGTGCTCTGTGCAGGGACCGACACGGTTTGCGTGCAGATGCTGGCTGCGGCGTCGCAAGCTTGCGGAGCCTGGCTCCAGCCTTGGCTCAGGTCTGGCGCGTTGCCGCCGACAAACTGGGTGCCCTCCGGCACGGTCTCGGTCAAGACCGTGGTGCCAGCGGTGCCGCCGGTGTTGGTCACCACCATCGCATAGGTCAGCGTATCGCCGATCTTGGCTGCGTAATTGGCAGGCACAGCCGCTCCGTTGACTTGCGCCAGGCTCTTGACGATACGCAGGGCTGCTGGCGTGTTGACCTTGACGGTCGCCGTTGCGCTGTTGTTGCCCGTTGCGGGGTCGAACAAGGTGTTGCTGGTGGCAACGCTCACGGCGTAGTCACCCACCACACTCGGTGTGAGCTTGGTGGTGCAGGTGATGCTGGAGCCGGAAGCGAGCGTTGCAGCCGGACTGGCAGGTGTACAGCTCGTCGCGGCGCCGGCAGGAGCGCTCACCGTGCACGCGGCGTTCAGGGCGGTTTGCGGGCCATTGTTCTTGCAGATGCTGGTGTAGGTCAGCTCCACACCCGTCGCACTGGTGGTGCCTGGGCTGACCGAGATGCTCGCCTGCATGTCTGCCCGCTGTGTATCGGTGCTGACCTGGCAAGCGGTGCAGGTGCCTACCGAGCTGGTGGCGGTATCAACAATCGTTGCCGTGCTACCTGGGCTGGCGACGGTGACGGTGTACTGCACGGTGCTGGTTTGGTTTGCTCCGACTGGCACGGTTTGCGTGCACTGCGTGCCCGCATCCGTGCAGCCTGCGCTCCAGCCTTGGCCGCTGCCCGTATAGGTGGTACCGGCAGGTACGGTCTGGCCCACGTCGGTGGAGCCTGCCGTGCCACCGCTGTTGACGACGGTCACCGTGTAGGTCAGCACATCGCCGGGCTTGGCCAGGTAGCCGGCAGGCACCGGGCTGCCATTGACCGATGTCAGCACATTGGTGGTTGCCAGGCTTGCCGGTGTGTTGACCGCGAGGCTCTGGCTTGCGCAGAAGGTGGTGGCGCTGTTCACACAGGTGGCACTGGGATCCACGCCAGGGGCGCCTGAGCCCGTGGGGTTGGTCGCCGCGTTGTTGACCAAGGTTCCGCCGGCATTTGGCAAAGTGACGGTCAGTTGGACAGTGGCAGATGCACCTGCGGCTACCGGTCCCGCCACGGTACAGGTCAGCAGGGCTGCGGCGCTGCTAGGCAGCGTGCCGCAGCTGGCACCGCTGACCGAGGTAGCTACTACGCCTGCGGGCAGCTGGTCCTTGATGATCGGGTTGCTGCCGGTAGCGAGCTGGCCGCTGTTGCTCAGAGTCAGCGTGTAGACGTAGCTCGAGCCGGTCAGCGCGGTGGCCGCACCGGTCTTGCTCAGGCTGACATTGGCAGGGGTGCTGGATGCGGTGGTCGCGCTGGCACATACCACATTGGCGGCATTGGTACAGGCCGGGCCAGGATCCACACCGGGGTTGCCGCTACCCGATGGATGGGTGGCCGCATAGTTGACGACATTGCCGCCGCCGCTGGGCATGGTCACCGTCAGCTGGATGCTGGCAGTTCCGCCATCGGCCGCAACCGGATCGGCCACGGTGCAGCTCAGCAACGCGCCAGCAGCGCTGGGCAAGGTGCCGCAGTTGGCACCGGTGACGGCGGTAGCCACCATGCCAGGGGCCAACTGGTCGCGCACCACCAGGTTGGAGGCGGTGGCGGTCTGGCCGCTGTTGCTCAGCACAAGCGTGTAGACATAGCTGTTGCCAGCCACAGCGGTAGCAGCGCCGGATTTGACCAGGCCGACATTGGCGGGCGTCTTCACAGCCACCGCCCCTGTGGTCGGATCGCATGCTTCCGTCGTAGCGGCCGCAGTACAGCTGGGGTCACCACCACCGCCCAGGTTGGCGGTGTTGGCAGCGCCCGTGCTGGTGGCCGACGGTGCGACAGAGACGGGAATGGTCACGACATAGCTGCCGTTGGCCAAGCCGCTGGCCAGTTGGCACGCGCCAATGGTGCTGCCGCTGGTGCTGCAACCGCTCAATGTGGCACCGCCACTGACGGTGGGCACGCCGGACAGGGTCACACCGGTGGGCAGGCTGTCGGCAATGCTGATGGCAGCGGTGGTGGGGCCATTGGCCACACCGATGGTGATGCGGTAGCTTTGGCCGCTGGCACCGGCGACAAAGCTGCCCGGCGATGCGGCCTTGGTCACGCTGAGCTTGGGATAGACCGGCGTGTTGGTGAATGTGCAGCTGATGTCATCGCCGGCTTGGGGCACCACGGTGATGGAGGTACCGGTGCCCGATCCGACGCTGGTGCCACCCGCAGTGGCATTGGTGCAGCTGTAGGTTGTGGTGTAGCGGGCCAGATTGGTGGCAGGCGTGCCGGCAGCGGTTTCGGTCAGCAGGTAGCTGGTGCCTGCCGTCGCAGTGGTCGGGCCTGCCGAGGCCGTGGTTTGCGTACCGGTGGTCGTCGCACTGGGGCCACCGTTGCTGATGCCGACCGTGAACTGGTCGGTGCTGAGAAGGCGGCCGGCGACCACCGTATTGACCGTCAGTCTGGGCGCAATGGCGGTGTTGCTGAAGCTGCAGCTGATGTTGTCGCCCGCCTGGGGCGCCAGGCTGAAGCTGGTGCCCGTGCCCGACGGCATCACGGTACCTGCAACGCCGGCATTGCTACAGCTGTAGCTGCTGGTATAGCGCGACAGATTGGCACCCGCCAGCACGGATTCGCTCAGCGTGTAGCTGGTGCCGGCGGTCGCTGTGAAGACCGTGGTGCTGGCCGTCGTGCTGGTGCCGGTGGTGGACGCCGAGGGGCCACCATTGCTGATGGCCACCGTGAATTGGTCGGACGCCAAGGCCCGCGAAACAATCGATTTGGCCAGCGTCAGACGGGGCGCAATCGGCGTGTTCGTGAACGTACAGGTAATGGCATCGCCCGCCTGCGGCGTCAGCGTCAGCGTCGTGCCAGTACCTGGCGCTACCGCAGTGCCGCCGGCCGTGGCATTGGTACAGGCGTAGCTGGTGGTGTAGCGAGCCAGATTGGTCGTGCCCGCAGCGGTCTCGCTCAGGACGTAGCTGGTGCCCGGCGTCACCGCAAAGGCGGCAGTGCTCACACTGGTGGCGGTGCCCGCCGTCGTCGCACTGGGGCCACCATTGCTGATGCCGACGGTGAACTGGTCGGTGCTGGCAGCGCGGGCATTGACACTGGAGACCACCGTCAACGTGGCAGATGGCACCACCGGAACGGAGTCGGTGGCACAGCCTGCGGTAGGCGTATTGAGCGCCGTACAGGCGGCAACGGTGGTGCTGGTGGGGTAGCTGCTGGTGCTGGGGTCGGTATTGTCGGTACCCACCTGCGCCTTGTTGACCAAGGTGGTGCTGGTCGTGGCCGAGACCGTCGCCGTCACCGCGATGCTGGCCGACGCATTGGCGGCCAAGGCACCTGCCGTGTTGTTGCAGGTCAGCACATTGCTGTCGGCGCCGGAGCCCATTGCACAGCTAAAAATACCCTGCGTCGCAGCGACCGTGACATTGCTGAGCCCGGCAGGGAACACATCCACCACCCGCACGGTATTGGCCAGGGCTTCCGCGCCCGTGTTGGCAACCGCCAGCGTGAAGGCGACCGCCGCCCCCGGCGCCTTGGATTGCGGATCGGCATGGGTCTTGGTCAGCCGCAGCGTCGGCGGTGTCTGCGCCGTGTTCAGATCAATCGCGCAACCCGCCGGGATGCTGTTGTTGGTACAGGCATTGACCTGGTCCGCAGTGGGCGCAGCGGTGGCCAGCGTGGCATCACCACCGCCCCCGACGCGCGCCTTGTTCATGTACTGGGTGCCACTGGTCATCGCGCCCGCATTGGCGAGCAGGCTGAACTGGCTCACACCACCGGCCGCAATCGGCGCGGCAGATGTACAGCTCACTTCGGTGGCGCTCAGGCGCGTGCAGGTCCAGTCCGCCGCATTGGCGCCCGTCTTGGTCAACGTTGCGGGCCAGTTCATCGGGCCCGGCAGCACATCGCGGAAGTTGATGGTGCCCACCGAGGCGGTATCGCCGGTGTTGCTGACGCGGAATGCATACGTGGTCGTGCCTCCGACGTAGATGCCGAAACGGCCATCGTCCTTGGTCAAGGACAGCTGCACGCGCTTGACCGCATCGGTGTCGGCAGCGCAGCCCGTCGCGATTTCCGATGCGATCGCAGGAGAGCAGCTTTGCGTGGACGCGACCGTCGGCGCGTTGGGCTTGCTCGAATCGCTGCCACCGCCAACGCTGGCGAGATTGACCAAAGCGCTGGGCGCCGTGCTCGCAATCGACACCGGCAGCGATATCGCGGCACTGGCACCTGCGGCGATCACCGAACTGGTCGTGCAGCTAACACTGTTGCTCGACGAGGTATAGCTGCAGCTGAACACCCCGCTGGTAAAGCTCGCCGCGCCGGTGTAGGCCATGCCGGTGGGCAGTGCATTCACCACGGTGACGGTGCCGGCCGTGGCGCATTGCCCACGTTGTTGACCGTCAGCGTATAGGTTGTGGTGCCGCCTGCCAGCACCACGTCGGTGTTGTCGGTGTTGGTCAGGCTCAGCAGCGGCGAATTCACCGCATCCACATCCAGCGCGCAGCCTGCGGGGGACTGGTTGCCGGTACAGGCATCCACGGCAGCTTCGGTGGGCGCCGTACTGTTGAGGGGATCGCCTCCGCCGCCGATCTTGGCCTTGTTGGTAGCCGTGGGGCCCGTCGCCGAGAGCAGTCCGATATTGACGGTCACCCCGAACACGCTGCTGCCTGCAGCGGGAATCGCGGTAGCGCTGGTACAGGTGATCAGGCGCGATCCTGCAGCGCCAGAGCAGCTCCAGTTGGCGGCATTGGCGCCCGTCAACGGCAGGGAGCCAGCGGGAATGGTCACGCCTTGGGGCAGTTTGTCCACGATGGTGACCGTGCCTGTGGTGGGGGACGCGCCCACATTGCTGGCCGTCAGCGTGTACGTGGTTTGCCCGCCCGCATTGACGATGTTGACGCCATTGCTCTTGGTCAGGCGCAGGTCAACCGCACAGGAGGCACCCGGCAAGGTGCCAGGAACGTTCGGCGACTGGAACGAAGCGATGCCCCCTTGGTTGCCAAAGGCGCCGTAGTTGTCGGTGGTGCCATTGGTGGTGTAGCCGGGTGTACCGCCATTGATCGTGGTAGTGACCGACATGCTGGACGGAGAGAAGGCGATGAAGCCGCCACCGCCGCCGCCGCCAGGGCCATGGCGGTTGGCAGCATTGGTCTGGTTGCCCGCCCAGGCGTTGCCGCCATCCCCGCCACTGGCATCGATCACCGCAGATCCGCCTTCGACCGAGTGGATGATGACCGAGCCACCCGCACCGCCGCCGCCGGCGGCATCGTTTTGCACGTTGTAGCCATGGGCACCACGCACGTCGATCACACCAGTGCCGGTAACGCTCTGCGCACGCAAGATGACGATGCCGCCGCCCGAAGCGCCGGAAGAGCAGCGCCCGCCCGTGTCCGCGCAAGCAATGCCGTTGTTGCCATAGGCATTGTTATCGGCAGTGCCGTCATTGGTGCCACCAGCGCCGCCGCCGCCGCCGAGGAAAATGCGGTTGAAAGCGGTGGTGCCCAAATAGCCACCGCCGCCTCGGCCCCCGCTGTCGACCAGCGGGTAGTTCCAGGGCCGGCCGCCCACGCCACCGGCGGCATAGTTACCGCCACCTCCGCCGCCGGAGTTGTACTGGTTGTTGTTGGTGCCAGCCGGAGCACCATCGGCTCCGCCACCACCGGCATTGCCGGGGGCGCCTCGTGCACGTGAACCGCCGGGATAGCCTTCGGCGGTGTTGTCCACCGAACCAATACCCCCCGAAGCCACTGCGTTGACCAGCTTGGAGCCATAAGCCGTGATCTTGTTGGCAAGATACCGCGGAGTGCCGGCAATACCTTCCCCTTTGCCACCACCTCCGCCTGCGCTGCTGTAGTCACCCATCCAGTCATCGCGCGAGCCACGGCTGGCGCCATTGCTGCCTACGGCGCCGCGAAAGCCTTTGCCTGCAAGGAAGATCGCCCGGTTGGCCTGGTTCTCCACCGTTGCGCCGTTGAGCGTCAGCACATCACGGGCATCGATGGCCACGACCCCGCCAGTAGCGCCGTTCCATGGCGGCGCAGTCACCCCGCTGACGGACGCACTGGTGTACTGCGGCACGCGCACGATCTGGTAGGTCTTCTGACCGGAGGTGGCGGTCGCCGCCGCATTGCGGTAGGTGTTGGTCAGTGCGGGCGAAAAGCTCACCACCCCGGACGACACCGAGACGACACGGACAAATTCATACAGGCCGGTGCTGCCGACACTGGTCGAGCCCTGGCCGCCGCTGCCACCACTGCCATAGGCACTGGAGTTGACCGCGTTGATGCTCGCATCCTGCATCTGGATGACCAGCAACAAATCATTGGCGGCCAGGGTTTTGTTGGCGGCACCGGTTCGCTGGGTGCCCAAGGTCAGGCTGGTGCTGCCAGCGGCCAGTGTCGAAGCGCCGGCGCCCGGGAAGTAATCATTCACCACCCCGGTGGCCGCCCCTGCCCCATCGTTGCCAGGTGCCGCGCACATCTGCGCCCAGACGCCGAATGGCAGAAGCAGCGATGCCACCAGCAAAACCGCACGTGCGTGCAACCAACGAAAGTGAGACAGGCAGGACGATCCCTGCGCAACGCATATCCCAAACACCGACATAGCCGACAACTCCCCAGCCCTTAGACAGCGCCGCTAGATACAGTTAGCGACACTTTTCATAGTTCCATTGCAATTGCCGACGGTCTTGATATACGAATCTTCCCAGACAACCGAAAGAAACTGTGACTAAAATTAGATAGATCGGGTTTATAGCATCTTGCGTTTAATGAGTGTGTGTCAACTTTAGAAACATTGTCAAACATTGCAAATCAAGGTTTGTGATCGAGAAAATCAATCATTTTTATAGAATTGCAGATCATTAATGACGGCCGGCCCTGCGCTGCGGGCAAGGGGCAATCACGGCGCAGGACCGGAAAAATGCAGGCATGGATCCGGCTTGCGGAGATGCCGGGCCCTGGCCCGACACTGCCGTCCCAGCACCCAGGAAAAAGCCGGGAAGATCTGACGGCGCAGCTGTCAGCCGCGCTTGACTGGTGAACGTGGACGGGCATGGAGAGGCGAAGCGCGGCCGATGGGCACTCCGCTGCTACTGGGCTGCTGGCGAGTGCGTCTGCCGGAAAAGAGCCCGCTCTCAAGCATGGCTAGCGGGCCGGTGCACGCCAGGGATGCGGGACGAAAAGCCTCTGGCGAGCACCCGAATCCGAGGCGGTGTGGCCCCCAGGCCGGTGCTGGCCGGCTGGACTTCCCCGGCCGGACCTCCCCGGCCGGACCTTCCCGGCCAGATCTAACTACCTACCCAGGGGAACGCCATTCCCCAAGCGCGCCGAGGGCATTGCAACGCTGCGGGGACCGGCGTTGACAGCAGAAGGGGCTTGTATGTCTTACAGGCGCACGGGAATACCGCGCTCGCGCATGCGCTCCTTGGCCTGCTGCACGGTGAATTCGCCGTAGTGAAAGATGCTGGCCGCGAGGACGGCATCGGCGCCGCCTTGCTGCACGCCATCGGCCAGGTGGTCGAGATTGCCAACGCCACCGGAAGCAATCACCGGCACACCGACGGCATCGGCGACTGCACGGGTCAAGGCCAGGTCAAAACCGGATTTGGTGCCATCACGGTCCATGCTGGTGAGCAAAATCTCCCCGGCACCGCGCGCGGCCATGTCACTGGCCCAGCGGATGGCGTCCAGGCCGGTATTCTTGCGTCCGCCATGGCTGTAAACATCCCAGCCCTCGCCGCGTTCGATGACATCCTGGCCTTGGCGGCGCTTGGCATCGATGGCCACGACGATGCACTGCGAGCCGTAGCGGTCGCTGGCCGCATTGATGACGGCCGGGTCGGCAATGGCCGCCGAGTTGAAACTGGTCTTGTCGGCGCCGGCGTTGAGCAGGCGCCGCACATCGGCCACGGTGCGCACACCACCGCCGACGGTCAGCGGAATGAAGACCTGGCTGGCCACCGCTTCGATGATCGGCAAGATCAGGTCACGCCCATCGCTGGTCGCGGTGATGTCGAGAAAGGTCAGCTCATCGGCGCCCTGCGTGTTGTAGCGCGCTGCGATCTCCACCGGGTCGCCGGCGTCGCGCAGTTCGACGAAATTGACACCTTTGACGACGCGGCCGCCAGTGACGTCCAGGCAGGGAATGATGCGTTTGGCAAGCATGGAGGATCTCGTTGCAGATGGAAGCGGTGGCGATGGCGCCAGACGGGCAAAACAATAACACGCCCAGCGCCGGGACGCAGCCTGCGGGCAAGAAAAAAGCCTGGCGCTGGGTGCGGCCAGGCTGGTCCTGCAGCGCCTGTCAATGCACGCTGCGGCCTACACCAATCTGCCAGCGCCAGACGTCTTCCATCATGCGGTCCAGCCCCAGCTGGGGCTGCCAGCCCAGCTCGGCGCGGGCGCGCGAAATATCGGCCCAGCAGTGGGCCGCATCGCCTGCCCGGCGTGCACCAATGCGGAAGGGTACCGCGCGGCCATTGGCATGCTCGAAAGCGCGCACCAGACCCAGCACCGACGTAGGCTGGCCCGATCCAATGTTGAAGCGCGACAGGCCCGGATGGCTGCGCAGGTACGGCAAGGTCGCCACATAGGCCCGGGCCAGGTCCATCACATGCAGATAGTCGCGTATGGGCGTGCCATCCGGTGTGGGGTAATCGCCGCCGTAGATGCGCAGACCATCGCGCTTGCCGGCAGCGACCTGGGCCAGGTAAGGCGCAACATGGGAGGACATGCGCGGCGGGTCTTCGGCGATCAGGCCGCTGTCATGGCAGCCCACCGCATTGAAACTGCGCAGCAAAGCCATGCGCCAGCGCTTGGGCGAGGCCTCATCGAGGCTGCTGAGCACCTGCTCGACCATCAAGGCGGTCTGGCCGTAGGCGGTGCTGACCGACAGCGGTGCATCCTCTCGCACAGCCACCGGCGCTGGATCGCCGTAGACCACCGACGACGACGAGACGATCAGGTTTCGCAGCCCTGCGGTCTGCATCGCGCGCAACAGACCGATCGTGCCCGAGACATTGTTGTCGTAGTAGCGCAGCGGCTCACGCGCGGCATCCGCTGATGCAGTGAGAAAGGCGCTGTGGATGACGGCATCGAAATGCTGCTCGTCGAACAGCTGCTCGAGCACGGTCACATCACGCACATCGGCATCGATGCACGGCGGTGTGAACCCCAGGATTTTGGCCAGCCGCGTAATGACCGAACGCCTGGCATTGCTGAAGTTATCCAGAATCAAGAACGGCATGCCGGCTTCGGCCAGCGCAATGCAGATATGAGAGCCAACATAGCCGGCTCCGCCAGTCACGAGTATCACAGGGGGCTTTCAAAGAGGTCTCGCAGAATGCGCTATCCAAGGCTCCTATAGCTGCAGGCATCCTGACCAAGCGTACATTGTCCAATAAGCCAAACTTATGTAAATCGCTTACCGGTCAACATAAGCTGCTGCCGGTAACAACTAGCATTTGTTGACATTCTTCAAATTTGTAGTCAACACATCGACTTAAAAGCGGGGTGTAGTCCAGGTCCCACAGCCCCAACACCAGCAAACCACTGAGGCAGTATACAAACTGTTTCAATTGACACAGCCATAAAAAAGGCCACCGGTCGGTGGCCTCGCAAAACAGCGCCGCTGACGCGGGGCCCGCCCCTGGTCAGAGGCTGTCGCTGAGCTCGTCAGCCCGCTCCTGTGCTGTTGCAAAGTCCAGATCGCCGGTATAGATCGCGCGGCCGCAAATGACGCCTTCCACCCCTTCGGGTTCGGCCTTGCACAGCGCTTCGATATCCGCCATGCCCGACAGACCTCCGGAAGCAATGACCGGAATCTTGATCGACTGGGCGAGCTTGATGGTGGCTTCCATGTTGATGCCGCTGAGCATGCCGTCACGGCCGATGTCGGTGTAGATGATGGATTCCACCCCCCAGTCCTCAAAGCGCTTGGCGGTCTCGATGACCGAATGCTGGGTGATCTTGCTCCAGCCGTCGGTCGCGACCATGCCGTCCTTGGCATCGAGGCCGACGATGATGTGGCCGGCGAAAGCCGTACAGGCGTTCTGCAAGAAGCCCGGGTCCTTCACGGCAGCGGTGCCGATGATCACGTACTGCATGCCGGCATCGATGTACTTCTCGATGGTGTCCAGATCGCGGATACCGCCGCCGAGCTGCACGGGCAGCTCGTCACCGAACTCCTTGAGGATGGCCTTGATGACCGGCAGGTTCTTCGGTTGGCCGGCAAAGGCGCCATTGAGATCCACCAGATGCAGGCGGCGCGCGCCGGCATCGTACCAGCGGCGCGCGACCGCAACCGGGTCTTCACCAAAGGTGGTGGATTGGTCCATATCGCCTTGCTTGAGGCGCACGCAGTGACCGTCCTTGAGGTCAATCGCAGGAATGAGCAGCATGGTAGTGAGGCTGGCGGTTGTCGGTGAAAGGATTAAGGGTTCCAGTGCAGAAAGTTGCGGTAGAGCGCCAGGCCCTGGTCCGCACTTTTTTCCGGATGAAACTGGGTCGCGAAGAGGTTGTCGCGGCCGATGGCGCAGGCAAAGCGCTCGCCATATTCAGCCCAGCCGTGGCACTGGGCATCACTGGCGGGGGCCGCATAAAAGCTGTGGACAAAATAGAAATAGGACTGGTCAGGCACGCCCTGCCAGACCGGATGCGGCTGGCCGCCATGGGCTTGTTGCTGCACCTGGTTCCAGCCCATCTGCGGCACCTTGTAACGGCTGCCATCGGCCTGGGTACGGCCCGCCAGCTGGAACTTGCGCACCTGACCGGCAATCAGGCCCAGGCCCGGGGTGTCGCCCTCTTCGCTGTGGTCCAGCAGCATCTGCATGCCCACGCAGACACCGAACATCGGCTTGTTGCGGGCCGCTTCCAGCACGCTGTCCTGCAGGCCGGAGGCCTTGAGCTCGGCCATGCAGTCGCGCATGGCGCCCTGGCCTGGCAACACGATGCGGGTGGCAGCACGCACCACATCGGGGTCGGCCGTCACCACCACGGCCACGGACGAGCCCGCAGCCGCCGCCTGCACGGCCTGTGACACCGAGCGCAGATTGCCCATGCCGTAGTCCACCACGGCAACGGTATTGGATGAAGTTGTCATAGCAAGAATGGAGTGTAGCAACTGCCGCCAACGGCAGCTTACAGCGAGCCCTTGGTCGACGGTATCACGCCGGCCATGCGGGGATCATGCTCCAATGCGAAACGCAGTGCGCGCGCAAAGGCCTTGAAGATGGTCTCGCACTGGTGGTGGGCGTTGAAACCCTTGAGGTTGTCGATGTGCAAGGTCACACCGGCATGGTTCACAAAACCTTGGAAGAACTCGTACACCAGCTGCGTGTCGAGCTGGCCAATGCTGCCGGCGGTGAATTTCACATCCATGTGCAGACCCGGGCGGCCGGAGAAATCGATCACCACGCGGCTCAGCGCCTCATCGAGCGGCACATAGGCATGGCCATAGCGGCGGATGCCTTTTTTATCACCGATTGCCTTGGCAAAGGCCTGGCCCAGCGTAATGCCGATGTCCTCGACGGTGTGGTGGCCGTCGATGTGCAGGTCCCCTGCGCATTCGATGTCCAGATCGATCAGGCCATGGCGCGCGATCTGGTCGAGCATGTGGTCCAGAAAGCCGATGCCCGAGTTCAGACGGGCCTGGCCCGTGCCGTCGAGGTCGACACGCACCTGGATGCGGGTCTCGGCGGTGTTGCGCGCCACCTCGGCCGTGCGGTGCAGCGGCGTGGCGGACGATGGGGTGGGCACCAGATGGTTCATAGAGACTCCTTGAGCGCCGCCAGCATGCGGGCATTTTCTTCACGGGTACCGACGGTCAGCCGCAGGCACTGGGCCAGCAGCGGGTGCATGGCCGAGACATTCTTGACGAGCACGCCACGCGCCTTCATCGCCGCCTGGGTCTTGCCCGCATCGTCCACGCGCATCAGAACCATATTGGCCTGCGACGGCCAGACCTTGCGCACGCCGCTGAGCGCCTGCAGCGCGTCGATCAGCGGCTGGCGTTCTGCCCGGATGGCGCGCGCCTGCTCGGCATACAGCGCCTCGTTCTCCAGCGCAAAAATCGCCGTCTCGCAGTTGAGCACGCTGATGTTGTAGGGCGGGCGCACCTTGTCGATCTCGTTGACGATGACCGCCGGCCCCACCAGGTAGCCCAGGCGCGCACCGGCCAGGCCGAACTTGGACAGGGTGCGCATCAGCAGCACATGGGCGTTGCGCACAGGATCGGCGCGCATCTGGTCGATCCAGCTGCGGCTGGCAAAGGGCTGGTAAGCCTCGTCCATCACCACCAGGCCGCCCACGTCGGCCACCGCATCGATAACGGCCTGCACCTTGTCGTCATCCCACAAGGTGGCAGTCGGGTTGTTGGGGTAGGCGATATAGGTGATGGCGGGCTGGTGCGCAGCAATGGCGGCCTGCATCGCAGGCACATCGAGGTCAAAGTCTGCCGTCAGGTTGACGCCGACAAAGTCCAGCCCCTGCAGTTGGGCCGACATCGGGTACATGACAAAACCTGGCATCGGCGCGAGCATCTTGGCGCGTCCGCCGGCATGGGGCTGGGCCGTGGCCAGCGCCAACAACGTGATGATCTCGTCGGAGCCATTGCCGAGCAGCACGGCCGTGCCCGTGGGCGCGCCCACATAGTCGGCCAGCATTTTCTTGAGCGTCTCCAGGCGCTCGCCCGGGTAGCGGTTGATCTCCAGTGCGCCCAGCCGCTCGCCCAGCTTGCGCTGCAGTGCATCCGGCAGACGGTAGGGGTTCTCCATGGTGTCCATCTTCAGCAGACCCTTGGAATCTTGCACATGGTAGGCCTGCATGGCGCGCACATCGGCGCGGATGCGTTGCAAGGCCTGCAGAGACTTGTCTTGAGACGTCATCGGATCACTCTTTCACATCAGAAACATTCAGACCTGGCCGTGGGCCGGTGCGGCTTGCCGCAACGGGTGCACGATGGTGACCCCGCCAAACTCGGCGCCATGGGGCAGGTAGAGGCTGAGCATCTGCTGGCAGCCACTGTGCTGGGCGCAGGCCACCGCCAGACAATCGCCAAAGTCCAACGCATGGCGCGCCTGCACCGCCCACGCGGTCTCCAACGTGGCGGCATCGGTCTTCCACGGCGTCCAGCTTTGGTAGCGGCGGATGGCAGCACGCGCATCGCCCTGGGGCATCGGGGTCGCCGCCGTCGTGACCTGGTCGTAGAACTCGCTCAGCGCCTGGTTGCCGGTGCGGCCGGTACGGGTGCTCCACAGCACATCCAGCCAGTCCAAGGTGGCCTGGTAGAGCGCCGCGTCCGAGACATTCTCTGCGGCGACCAGCACCGAGGTATCGACAAACACGGTGCTCATGCGCCCTCCTGCCCAGTCTTGCGGCGGCCGCCGATGGTGCGTGCCGCAGCTGCGCCGGCCGGGGGCATGGCGCCGCCTTGCCAGCTGCGCTCGTCCGTGCGCCAGGCGAGATAGGCGCGTTCATAGGCGTCCTCGCGCTGCTGGAGCTCGGCCATAAAATCACCTACCATGCGCGAGACGCTGGTGCCGCGCCGCGCGGCCTCGACCCGGGCCCATTCCAGCACGCTGTCTTCCACAGTGATGGTGAGATTTTTCATGGCGCCGATTTTACACGAAATTCGTGCGACACGAATTTCGTGTCGCTAATCCAGACTGCAGCAATCGGGCGCTGCGGCCACTATCATCAAGGTCTGAGCCATGCCACTTCTCACCGACCTCCTCCCGCAAGCCGCCGCATCGACCGATCTGGCGGCTTTGACGCACTTGCTGCAGCAGCACCGCCCCTGGACCGTGCTGACCGGCGCTGGCGTCAGTACCGGCAGCGGCATCCCCGACTACCGCGATGCGCAGGGCGCCTGGAAGCGCCCCGCCCCGGTGCGCTTTCAGGATTTCATGGCCGAGACGCTCACGCGCCAGCGCTACTGGGCGCGCAGCCTGATCGGCTGGCCGGTGTTCTCGCAGGCCCAGCCCAATGCCGCGCACCAGGCGCTGGCCCAGCTGGAGCAAGCCGGTTATGTCCAGGCGCTCATCACCCAGAATGTCGATGGGCTGCACCAGCGCGCGGGCAGCCAGCGGGTGGTGGACCTGCATGGCCGGCTGGACCAGGTGGTCTGCATGGGCTGCGGCCAGCACCTGGCGCGCGCGGACTTCCAGCACCAGCTGATCGCCGCCAACCCCGACTGGCGCCACTTGAGTGCCAGCGCCGCCCCCGATGGCGATGCCGATCTGGCCGGTGTGGACTTTGCCGCTTTCCAGGTGCCGGCTTGCCCCGCCTGCGGCGGCATTCTCAAGCCGGATGTCGTCTTCTATGGCGAAAACGTTCCGGCCGCGCGCAGGCAGGAGGCCATGGAGCATCTGGCCGCCAGCGGCGCGCTGCTGGTGGTGGGCAGCTCGTTGATGGTGTATTCCGGCCTGCGCTTTGTGCATGCCGCCAAACAGGCCGGCATGCCGGTGGCGGCCATCAACCTGGGCCAGATGCGCGATGACGCGCTGCTGGACCTGAAGCTGGCACAGCCCTGCGCGCCCGCGCTGCGCAGTCTGGCCGAATGGCTCGCGCCGGCCCGCAGCGGCTGATATTTTCAGTAACCAATACCTGCGGCGATGCACGGCCCACGGGAGATGCGGCCGATAGCCTGCAGCTACACTAGCGGGCTTTACATAGCTCTCGACCAGCCTCCGCGCTGTGAAGCCTTCTCTCGCTCCACTGCATGTCCCCTGCCGTTTCGCCCCCATCCCAGCCGCATGACCACCAGAAAACGCTGCGTCTCGTGCTGGCCTGTGCCTGCCTGTACGCCTTGGCCTGGACCCTCTTTCCACCGCTGCTGGCCCCCAGCTTTCCGCTCGATGTGGTCGAGAGCCTGGGCTGGGGCCGTGAATGGCAATGGGGCTACTACAAGCACCCGCCGCTGCCGCCCATTGCGCTGCATGTGTCCTTTCTGGCACTGGGCCGCTGGGGCCCGTTTGCACTGAGCCAGCTCTGCGTGGCGCTGACCTTGTGGCTGGTCTGGCTCACGGCCTGCCGCCTCGTCGGGCGCGAGCGCGCCTTTATCGGCACGGTGCTGACGATGGGCGTGGCCTTCTACACCCGGCCCGCGCTGGAGTTCAACCACAACATTGCGCAAATGCCCTTTTGGGCAGGCATCTGCTACTTCTACCTGGCCGCCTGGCAGGACGACAAGCGCTGGCAGTGGCTGATGCTGGGCCTGATGGCGGGACTGGGGCTGCTGAGCAAGTATTCCATCGGCCTGCTGCTGCTCTGCCTGGGGCTGTTTACCGTGCTGAGCCCCGCACGCAGCCTGCTGCGCCGCCCAGGCCTCTGGCTGGCGCTGGCCGTGACGGGGCTGGTATTTGCACCGCATCTGCTTTGGCTGCACAACAACGACTGGCTGCCCTTCTCCTATGCCAAGGACCGCTCCTCCAACCACTATGGCGAATCCGCCCGCGCAGGCGCGCTGGGCTTTTTGCTGACCCAGTTGCTCAACCACCTGCCGCTGCTGCTGGTGCTGCTGTTTGGCTTTTTGCGGCTGCGCTGGTCCAGGCTGCGGCCTGCGGTGTCGGCTTCCTGGCAATGGCACAGCGCCAAGCCGGCCTACCTCTGCCTGATCGCGCTGGCCCCGGGTTTGCTGCTGGCCACCTTGGGCATGGCGCTGGGCTTGCGTTTGCGTGATATGTGGGGCGTGCCGATGTGGCCTTTCAGCGGCGTGCTGGCTGCAGCGCTGATTCCCAGCGCCTGGCTGGCGCCCATGCGCCCTTATCTGCTGCGCGGCATCATCGTGTGGCTCACGGTGATTTCCGTGCTCTGTGGGTTGTACCTGTGGAAGATTTCGGACTTCCGCAGGAGCCCCGTGCGCAGCGACTGGCCCTCGGCTGCGCTGGCGCAACAGGCCGAAGCCACCTGGAACGCGCTGTCCAGCTGCCCGCTCGATACCGTGGCCAGCGATGCCTGGACGGGCGGCCTGGTCGCCATCGGCGCCAAGAGCCAACCGTCGGTGCTGATACCCGGTGATCCGCGCCATTCGCCCTGGGCCACGGCCGAGCGCCTGCAGCAGCATGGCGCGCTGCGGATCTGGCAATTGGAAGAGGATGCGGATCGGGATGCGCCTACCGGGCCGTATCCAGTGCTGGACGGTCTGCAAGGCATGCGCATGCATGAGGGCGCGTGGAGCATTCCCTGGCCCCGGGGCCAAAGCCGTACCCAGCTGGTGGTGCAGTGGCGCGCCTACGTACCTGCCGCCTGCGAGCGCCGCTGATCAGCCCGTGCCCCGGCCGTTGTGAGCCGGAGCAGCAGGCGTGCAGTACTCAGCGCTTGATGCGCATCTCGGCCGCGCGCGCGTGGCCTTGCAGGCCTTCGCCGTAGGCCAGTACCGCGGCGGTCCTGCCCAGCACCTGGGCACCGGCCTCGCTCACCTCGATCAGGCTGGAGCGCTTCTGGAAATCGTAGACACCCAGTGGCGACGAGAAACGGGCGGTGCCGCTGGTGGGCAGCACATGGTTGGGGCCGGCGCAGTAGTCGCCCAGGCTCTCGCTGGTGTAGGCGCCCAGGAAGATCGCGCCCGCGTGCTTGAGCAGCGGCTCCCACTGGTGCGGATCGCGGCTGGAGACCTCCAGATGCTCGGGCGCAATGCGGTTGCTCAGCGCGCAGGCCTCTTCCATGTCACGCGTGAGGATCAGCGCGCCCCGGTCCGACAGGCTCTTGGCGATGATGGCCTTGCGCGGCATCTCGGGCAGCAGACGGTCGATCTCGCGCTGCACGGCATCCAGGTAGGCGGCATCCGGGCACAGCAGAATCGACTGCGCCAGCTCGTCGTGCTCGGCCTGCGAGAACAGGTCCATCGCGACCCAGTCGGGTGGCGTTGTGCCATCGGCCAGCACCAGGATTTCGCTGGGGCCGGCAATCATGTCGATGCCGACCAGGCCGAACACCCGCTTTTTGGCGCTGGCCACATAGGCATTGCCCGGGCCGGTGATCTTGTCCACCTTGGGGATGGTCGCAGTGCCGTAGGCCAGCGCGGCCACGGCCTGCGCACCGCCAATGGTGAAGGCGCGGTGGACGCCAGCCACATAGGCAGCGGCCAGCACCAGCGGGTTCTTCACGCCCTGGGGCGTGGGCACCACCATGATGATGTCGTCCACACCGGCCACATGGGCCGGGATGGCGTTCATCAGCACGCTGCTGGGGTAGGCGGCCTTGCCACCGGGCACGTAGATGCCCACGCGGTCCAGCGGCGTAACCTTCTGGCCCAGCAAGGTGCCGTCCTCGTCGCGGTAGCTCCAGCTCTCGCCATTGGCCTTTTTCTGGGCCTCGTGGTAGCTGCGCACGCGGCGCGCGGCGGATTCGAGTGCCTCGCGCTGGTCGGCGGGCAAGCCGTCGAATGCAGCCCGCAGCTCTTGCTTGCTCAGCTCCAGCGCCTGCATGCTTTCCGCTTGCAGGCCATCAAAGCGCGCGGTGTAGTCCAGCACGGCGGCATCGCCGCGCTTTTGTACATCGGCCAGGATGTCGGCCACCCGCTGCTCAATGGCAGCATCCGTGTCTGCCGACCAATGCAGGCGCTGCGCAAAGTCATGCGCAAACTGGGCATCGGTGGTTGACAGACGGGCGGGAGCGGCGACGAATTCCATAATGATTACCTTCTGACTCAGACACTTTTCAAACAGGCAGGTGCCCGCCTGAGGATGGTGGGCGAGGCTCAGCTGTTCTGGCCCACACCGGCTGCAAACACATCGATGATATGACGCAGGCGCTTTTGCTTGAGCTTGAGCGCCGCCTGGTTCACCACGAGGTGCGAGCTGATGTCGATAATGTGCTCGACTTCCTGCAGGTGGTTGGCGCGCAGCGTATTGCCGGTGCTCACCAGGTCAACGATGGCATCGGCCAGTCCGGTCAGCGGCGCCAGTTCCATGCTGCCGTAGAGCTTGATCAGGTCCACGTGCACGCCCTTGCGCGCAAAGAACTCACGGGCAATCTGCGGGTACTTGGTGGCCACGCGCAGGCGCGCGCCGCGCTTGACGGCCTGGGCATAGTCAAAATCATTGCGCACCGCCACGCTCACGCGGCACTTGGCAATCTGCAGGTCCAGCGGCTGGAACAGGCCGTCACCGCCATGCTCCAGCAAGGTGTCCTTGCCGGTCACGCCCAGGTCGGCACCGCCGTATTGCACATAGGTGGGCACATCGGAGGCGCGCACCAGCACCACCTGCACATCGGGCTGGGTGGTGGCAAAAATCAGCTTGCGCGATTTTTCGGGGTCTTCCAGCACCTCGATGCCTGCGGCTGCCAGCAGTGGCAGGGTTTCGTCAAAAATGCGGCCTTTGGAGAGGGCCAAGGTGATCATGGTGGTGTTGTCCATGGGGCACTTTCGCCAGCGGCAGCCTGTGCATCCGCGCCGGATGGGGCTGGGCCAGCCTGGGTTGAAACAAGAAAAATCAGGCCTGCTGGGCAGCCCACTCAGCAGGGGTATGCGTCTTCATCGACAGCGCATGCACTTCATCGGTATGCATCTTCTGGCCCAGCGTGGCATAGACCAGCTGGTGGCGCTGGATCAGGCGCTTGCCCTCGAAGGCAGGCGACACGATCGTCGCAAACCAGTGGCGGCCATCGCCTTCGAGCGCGATATGCTCGCAGGCCAGGCCGGCGGTGATGATGTCTTTGAGGTCCTCAGCAGTCATTGCATGCTCTCACTTGTTCGGTTCTAAATGCCTGCCAGCCGCGCCGTGGGGCGGGACGCTGGCCAGGCGGCTGCAGCCACGCGGGCTGCAGCAGGTAGTCATCAGTTGCGGATCTTGTAGCCGGTGCGCAGCAGCTGCACGGCCAGCGCACTCACCAGCAGCCAGGCGACGGCCACAATACCCAGACTCAGCCAGGGGGAGGTATCGCTCTGGCCAAAAAAGCCGTAGCGGAAGCCGTCGATCATGTAGAAGAACGGGTTCA
This sequence comes from Comamonas sp. SY3, assembly GCF_041730275.1. Taxonomy (NCBI): domain Bacteria; kingdom Pseudomonadati; phylum Pseudomonadota; class Betaproteobacteria; order Burkholderiales; family Comamonadaceae; genus Comamonas; species Comamonas sp. SY3. The sequence goes on from NZ_JBGTYN010000006.1 coordinate 238,824, forward strand.
GGTGGCTGACCTTTTGCCAGAACGGGGGCAGCGACTGGATCGAATAGAACACGCCCGACAGAAAGGTCATCGGCACGATCACGAAATTCTGGAATGCCGCCATCTGGTCAAACTTGTCCGCCCACAGGCCGGCGAGCAGGCCCAGGGTTCCCATCAGCCCGGCACCCAGCACCGCAAACATCAGCACCCAGGGCAGCGACGCAAAATGCGGCGGCGCAAAAAACAAGGTGATCACATAGACGCCCAGGCCCACGGCCAGACCGCGCACGATGGAGGCACCGACAAACGCGAAGAACCAGCCCCAGTGCGACAGCGGCGTCAGCAGCACAAACACCAGGCTGCCCATGATCTTGCTTTGCACCAGGCTCGACGAGCTGTTGGCAAAGGCGTTCTGCAGCAGGCTCATCATCACCAGGCCCGGCACCAGGAAGGCGGTGTAGCTGACATCGCCGAACACCGTCACCCGGCCTTGCAGCACATGGCCAAAAATCAGCAGATAGAGCACGGCGGTCAGCACCGGCGCGGCTACGGTCTGGAAGCTCACCTTCCAAAAACGCAGCACTTCTTTGTAAAACAGGGTTTGCCAGCCGCTCATCGTGCCACTCCCGCACCCAGCTGCGTCGTGGCATGGTCCACCACGGCATCGCGCGCCATCACTTGCAAGAACACATCCTCCAGATCCGCGCGGCGGATCTCCAGGTCTTCCACCACCACGCCGGCAGTGCGCAGTTGCGCAAGGATGCGCTCCACGTCCGCGGCGCTGCTGGCGGGCAGTTGCACAATGCGGCCGGTGATGCGCGCCTGGGCCGCCAGGTCCGCCGGCAGCAGGCCATCGGTCTTGAACTGCAGCACGTTCGAGGAGCTGCCCTGCAGCAGCTCGGCCATCGTCGACAGTGCCACCACATGGCCCGAGCGCAGCATCGCAATGCGGTTGCACAGCGCCTCGGCCTCTTCCAGGTAGTGGGTGGTGAGCAGCACCGTGTGGCCCTGCTTGTTGAGCTTGCTGACGAACTGCCACAAGGTCTGGCGCAGTTCCACATCGACGCCGGCCGTGGGCTCATCGAGCACGATGATCGGCGGCTTGTGCACCAGCGCCTGGGCCACCAGCACGCGGCGCTTCATGCCACCCGAGAGCTGGCGCATATTGGCGGTGGCCTTGTCGGCCAGCCCCAGGCTTTCGAGCAGCTCGTCGATCCAGGCATCGTTGTTCTTCACACCGAAATAGCCCGATTGGATGCGCAGCGACTCGCGCACATTGAAAAAGGGATCGAAGACCAGCTCCTGCGGCACGATACCGAGCTTGCGTCGCGCGTTGGCATAGTCCTCGCGCACGTCGCTGCCCAGCACCTTGACCGAGCCACTGCTGGCGCGGGCCAGGCCGGCCAGAATACTGATCATGGTGGTCTTGCCCGCGCCGTTGGGGCCGAGCAGGCCAAAGAACTCCCCTTCCTCGATATCGAGGCTGACGTTGTTCAATGCCTGGAAGGGCCCCTTGGCGGTCTGGTAGACCTTGGAGACGGATTGGAATGCGATGGCGGACATGAGTCGGCCATTGTAGGCGCAGCGGCCAGATGGCGCTGTCCTGGGGATTCAGTGATCAGCCGGCGGTTTGCAGCAGGCCATCGACGCCATAGAGGCGCGCGAGCGACAGTACCGGCGCGGACAGACCGCGCATCTGCAAGGGCCGGCCCGCCGCCATTGCCGCGCGGCGGCAGCCCAGCAGCACGGCCAGCGCCGATGAGTCGAACACCGCCAACTCAGTGGCGTCGATCTGCACCGCAGCGCCTGCGGGCAGCTGTGCCAGGCTTGCCTGCAACTGCTGCAGGCAGGCCTGGGCCTGGTCATGGGTCAGGGTCGACGGGAGGCTGAGCACGGCCATCGCTTACTTTTTGCCCGCATTGGCCTTGTTACGGGCGGCAATGGAGTCGATCAAGGTCTGAGGACTGCCTCCGGGCTTGTTGAGCTCTTCCTGGAACTGGTTGCGGTAGGTTTCCACCATCCAGATACCCATCACGTTCAGGTTGTAGATCTTCCAGCCCATGCCCTGGCCAGGCGTTTTCTGCAGGCGGTAGTCCAGCTGGATCGGGTCGCCACGGCCCAGGATCTCCGAGCGCACCACCACCTCCTTGTCACCGGCTTGCATGCGCACGGGTTTGACGCTGATGGTCTGGTCGCTCACCTGGTGCAGCGCACCGGCATAGGTGTTGACCATCAGCTTCTTGAATTCATCCTGCAGTTGCTGCTGCTGCGCCGCCGTCGCGGTACGCCACTTGGGGCCCACGGCCGACGCCATCATGCGGCGAAAGTCCACATTCGGCATCACGACGCTGTCGACATACGAGGTGATCTTCGAGACATCGCCACTGCGGATCGCCTGGTCGGTCTTCAAGGTGTTGAGCACCTCGTCCGAGAGCTGCTTGATCATTGCGTCCGGTGCCATGTCTGCGGCGCTTGCCACCAAAGGGGCCGAAGCCATGCCAGCCACCAGCGCCCAGGCAGCGCAATACTGCCCCCATGCTCGACGATTCATCATAGTGTGTCCTTTTCTACCCGCGTCTGCGCTGCAGACCTGAGCGTTTTTAGATACTGGGGACGGCACGCAGTTGCATGCACCGTCCTGTTTGTTGTAAGGCTTTATAACGTTTCGCTTACTTCCCGTTGCCTTGAGCAGCAGGTTCAGCAGCCGATTCGTTCATCCACTGGGTTTCGTCCTCCTCGTCACCCGACCGGGTCGCGTTTTCACGCAACTGCAGATAGGCATCACGGGTAAAGCTGTACTTGTCCAGCGCAGCGGACTGCACCAGCGAGGTCGTGCCCAGCAGATTGGCGCGGGTATTGACGATGCGCAGGCCGGTCAGCGAGTTGCGCACCGGCACATCGTTGATCGAGCTGACCACGTTGCCCTGCCAGTCCACCACCATGCCCGCAGAATCGCGGATGGTCGAGGGGCCGAGCAATGGCCAGACGATATAAGCGCCTGCAGGCATGCCATAGCGGGCCATCGTCAGGCCAAAGTCCTGCTTGTGGCGTTCGATGTCCATCTCGCTGGCGATATCGATCAGACCGCCCAGACCGAATACGGTGTTGGTCGTAAAGCGCACCACGCTGTTGTAGGTACCTTCACCCTTGAGCTGCAATGCATTGTTCACCGCCGACCACAGATCACCCAGGTTGGCGAAGAAGTTCGTCACGGCGGTACGCACGACGGTCGGCGTCACATCGCGGTAGCCGGTGGCCACGGGCTCGAGCACCGCACTGTCGACCGCATCGTTGAAGCTGAACATCGCGCGGTTGTAGGGCTCCAGCGGGTCGCGCGGGTTGGCGCCGGGCCCGCTGGCACAGCCGCTCAGCACCGCCGCCAGACCCAGGGAGGAGGCCAGCAGCCAGCTGCGGGCGCGTGCATGGGGTTGCTTGGTTGGATAACGCATCATCGTTCTCTTTTTTGCTTGTGTTATTCGGTAGGTTTGGGAGCGGAACTCTCCGATGCCTTGCCATAGAGGAACTGGCCGATCAGATTTTCCAGCACGATAGCCGATTGTGTATTGGTGACGGTATCACCACTGACCAAGGGCTTTTCGTCGAAGCCGGCCTCCACCCCCACATACTGATCGCCCAGCAGTCCACTGGTCAGGATCTTGAAGGAGCTGTCCTTGGGGAAGGCGTAGCCATTGGTCAGCTCGATATGGACATCGGCCTGGAAGGTCTGGTCGTTGAAGCCAATGCTCTTGACGCGCCCCACCTTGACCCCGGCGCTGCGCACTGCGGCCTGGGGTTTGAGGCCGCCAATATTGTCAAAGCGGGCGGTCACTTCATAGCCTTTGTTGAAATCCAAGGTCAGCAGGTTGCCTGCGCGCAGCGCCAGCAACACCAGCGCGGCAGCGCCCAGCATGACAAACAGGCCAACCCAGATATCGGTTTTGGAGGGCTGCATATGCGAATCCGTTTCTCTTTTCTATCGATAGGTAGGCGTCAGATGCTGAACATCATCGCGGTGAGCATGAAATCCAGCGCCAGCACCGACAACGAGGCCATTACCACGGTGCGCGTGGTGGCACGCGAGACACCTTCAGGGGTGGGCTTGGCGACAAAGCCCTGGAGCAAGGCGACAAAGGTCACCGTGATGCCGAACACCACGCTCTTGATCACACCATTGCCCAGATCCTTGAATACATCGACGCCGCTTTGCATCTGGCCCCAGAAGGCGCCACCATCAATGCCGAGCAGCAGCACGCCGACGATCCAGCCCCCCATGATGCCGATGGCGCTGAACACCGCAGCCAGCAATGGCATCGCAATCAGGCCCGCCCAAAAGCGGGGTGCCAGAATGCGTTCGACCGGATCGACGGCCATCATCTCCATCGCAGACAGCTGCTCGCCCGCCTTCATCAGGCCGATCTCGGCCGTCAATGCGGTGCCGGCACGCCCGGCAAACAGCAGCGCCGTCACCACCGGGCCCAGCTCGCGCAGCAGGGTCAGGGCCACCATCATGCCTACCGCCTCGGCTGAGCCGTAGCGCTGCAGGATGTAGTAGCCCTGCAGACCCAGCACAAAGCCGACAAACAAGCCCGACACGCCAATGATGGCCAGCGAGTAGTTGCCCAGAAAATGGATCTGGTCGCGCAGCAGACCGGGGCGCTTGAGCACATAGCCCAGTCCGGCCAGCAGGCGCAGCAGCAGGCGTGTGGCCTGGCCCACTGCGGCAGCCTTGGAACGCAGCGCAAAACCAATATCAGCAGGGTGCCACCAACGCATCAGCGGCCTCCTTTCAGTGCAGCCACACCAAAATCCGCATCCAGACTGGGGCCCTGCACATGGAAAGGCACGGGGCCCTGCGGCAGTGCGTGGACAAACTGGTGCACCAGCGGATCGCTGCTGGCACGCACCTCATCGGGCGTGCCCTGCGCCGCCACCACGCCGGGGCCGAGAATAATGACCTGGTCGGCCAGCTTGAACGTCTCTTCCAGATCGTGCGAGACGATGATGCTGGTGAGGCCCAATGCATCGTTGAGTTCGCGGATCAGCTGGGCCGATGTACCCAGCGAAATCGGGTCCAGACCGGCGAAAGGCTCGTCGTACATGATGAATTCGGGGTCCAGCGCCATCGCGCGGGCCAGTGCCACGCGCCGCGCCATGCCGCCGGAAATCTGCGAAGGCATCAGATCACGTGCACCGCGCAGGCCCACGGCCTGCAGCTTCATCAGCACGATGTCGCGCACCAGGCCTTCGGACAGATCGGTGTGCTCGCGCAGCGGAAAGGCCACGTTCTCGAACACCGTCATATCGGTGAACAGCGCGCCAAACTGGAACAGCATGCCCATGCGGCGCCGCGCGGCGTACAGCTGCGCCTGGCTCATCGCGCCCACATCCTGGCCATCGAGCAGCACCTGACCGGCCTGCGCACGGGCCTGGCCGCCGATCAGGCGCAGCACCGTGGTCTTGCCACCGCCGGACGCCCCCATCAGCGCCGTCACCTTGCCGCGCGGGATGGTCAGCGACACATCGCGCAGGATGGTGCGGTCACCATAGCCAAAGGTGACATTGCGCAGTTCGACAAGAGGTGGTGAGGCAGAAGATTGCATAGAAAAGCCGGCAACATCCGGCATCGTCATCATAAGAGGGGGCAGGGCTCTTTTTTGTAGTCAGTTGCCGCAGCGCAGGAGAGCGGCTTACGGCTTGTAACAAACATTCATGAATGTATTTAAATCGTCCGATCGTAACCCGGACTGCCTAAGCCCCGCAAGGCCGCAGGCTATTGTTGCGGCCTGTGCCATCAAGCCAGCCTTCAGCATCGCACAGAAGGCGTTGACGCGGCTTGCCTGCAGCGTCAACAACGGTGAGAAGCGCCCGTAATTAGAGCATATTGTCCAGAAAGGAACGAATGCGCGGATGGCTGCAGTCTTCGAAAAATGCCCGCGCCGGCTTGGCCTCGATCAGCGCGCCCTGGTCCATGAAAACAACGGTTTGGGCCACCTCACGGGCAAAGCCCATTTCGTGCGTGACGACCAGCATGGTCATGTGCTCCTCGGCCAGCTGGCGCATCGTGCGCAGCACTTCGCCCGTCAGCTCCGGATCGAGCGCCGAGGTGGGCTCGTCAAACAGCATGATGTCGGGCTCCATCGCCAGCGCCCGGGCAATGGCCACGCGCTGCTTTTGGCCGCCCGACAGGCGCGCCGGATACGCATCGGCCTTCTCCAGCAGGCCCACCTTGCGCAGCAGCTCCTGGGCCTTGGGCATGATCTGCTCGCGCGTCAGGCCCTTGACGACCATCGGTGCCTCGGTGATGTTGTCAATCACCGACAGATGCGGGAACAGGTTGAAGCCCTGGAACACCATGCCCATGCGGCGCAGAATCGCTCGCATCTGGGCCTCCGGTGCGTACTGGGCATGGCCTTGCGCATCGGTGCTGACGAGGGTCTGGCCCTCGACCACCACCGCGCCCGAATCGATCACTTCAAGGTGGTTCAAGCAGCGCAAAAAGGTGCTCTTGCCCGAGCCCGATGGCCCGATCACCGCCATCACCTCACCCTTGTGGATATCCAGCGAGACACCCTTGAGCACCTCGTTGCCATTGAAGGCCTTGCGGATGTCGCGCGCCTGCACCATTACCGGGGTGCCCATGTCATTGCCTGTCATTGCCATTCTCCTGCGCTGTTCGCTGCTACTGCTTCGTGCCGATTCATCGTTACGCACTGTTTAGGCGTCATACCTGGCATAGCGCTTTTCCAGGCGGTTGAAGCCCCAGGTCAACACCAGCGTCATCAGCAGGTAGAAGGCGGCCGCCACCACAAAGGGCGTGGTGGTGAAGTCGCGCTGCACAATGCCGCGCGCCGCGCGCAGCAGGTCGTTGAGAGCGAGCACATAGATCAGCGACGTGTCCTTGACCAGCGTGATGGTCTCGTTGCTGACCGGCGGCAGGATGGTGCGCACCATCTGGGGCAGCACAATGCGGCGCATGGTCTGGCTGTAGGACAGGCCCAGCACCTTGGCGCCTTCATACTGGCCCCGGTCCACGCTCTGGATACCGGCGCGGAAAATCTCCGCAAAATAGGCTGCGTAGTTGAGCGCGAATGCCACGACGGCCGACGGGAAGTCCGGCAGGCGCACGCCGATCACCGGCACAAAGGGTAACGCGAAGTAGATGAACAGCAGCTGCAGCATCAGCGGTGTGCCGCGCATCAGCCAGATATAGGCCTCGACAAAGCGCGCCAGCGCCTTGAAGCGCGAGATGCGCGCCAACGCCAAGGCCAGACCCAGCGGCACCGACAGCGCCAGGGTGATGAAGAACAGCTTGAGAGTCACCAGGGCGCCGTTTGACAGCGGCCCCAGCATTGAAATTACATAATCCATCGATGGCCTTCAGGGTGGCACCGGCTCCGCGGGCCTGGTTGCCACAGGCACGAGTGCCTTGGAACGCGTTGGCGCTCCCGGTCTGGCACTCCTGTCATAAAAATCCGTTCTGGCCGCCGGGTAGCGCCCAGCGCTGCGGCGGCCATGGGCCGTGCCCAAAAGCACAAGACCGGCACGCTGTGCCGGCCCGGTGCGAAGTCACCTGCAGATCAATGCTTGATCACGTCGGCGCCAAACCACTTCTTGGCGATTTCTTCGGCCTTGCCGTCCTTCTTCATCTCGGCCAGCACGTCGTTGATCTTGTTGCGCGTGGCTTCGTCGTCCTTGCGGAAGCCCACACCATAGTCCTCGGTGCCAAAGTCGTCGGCCAGCACCACGTAGTTGTCAGGCTTCTTGGAGACCAGGTAGCGGCCGACCACTTCATCCACCACCACGACATCCAGGCGGCCGGCTTCCACATCCATCAGCGCAGCGATGTTGTCGCCAAACAGCTTGGTTTCCTTGAATTGGGAGGACAGTTCCTTGTCCTTTTCCATCGCGGTCACGGCGCTGGAGCCTTCCTGGGCGCCAACGATCTTGCCAGCCATGTCGGCCTTGGTCTTGATCGGCGAGCCCGCCTTCACGATGATGATCTGCTTGTTGACCATGTAGGGGTCGGTGAAGAGGATCTTTTCCTTGCGCTCTTCCAGAATGGTCAGGCCATTCCACAGGGCGTCGACGCGCTTGCCCAGCAGCTCGGCCTCCTTGGCGTTCCAGTCGATTGGCTTGAATTCCACTTCGATGCCAGCGCGCTTGGCCGCTTCGCGGGCCATGTCGATGTCAAAACCCACGATTTCGTTCTTCTCGTCACGGAAACCCATCGGCGGGAAGTTGTCGTCCAGACCGACCACCAGCTTGGTCACCGCTGCAGCAACAGGCGCAGGCGCGGGTGCTTCAGCCGCAGGCTTGGGCGCATCATTCTTGCCGCAAGCGGTGAGCAAGGCAGTCAGCGCCAGGGTGGCAACGAAAGAACGTTTTTTCATGTGTCTCAACCAAAGAGAAAGACAAAGTAAGAGCACTTGACTTGATTTTTACAAGCATCAGAGTGCGGGCGAATCGCGTATTGTCTCCGATCACACGAATTTCGTGTCGCTTATGGGGAAAACTCCGCCGGCCTAGTCGGACGTCAGCAAGCCGCTACGATGGCTGCCCTGGTCGCCATACAGAGACCAGGGCATCTACATTTCACGGCCTTCTATACCGCGAGTGAATGATTTACAACACTGGCGTCCCCTCATTTATGACCACCCTCTCGCCCGAACTGCGCAAGGCCTTTGAAGAAACCCGGTACCACGTGCTGATCCAGGCTCCGTTCCTGCTGCAGGTGGGCCAGGCCCAGGCGGCGCTCGGCGCACTGTACCGGCAGCACCAGACCGATTGCAGCTGCTTCATCACCGCCTTCAACCCCATGGGTGAGCTGCTGGACAAGGACGAAAATATCGAACGCCATGCCCAGTTGGGCCGCGCGCTGGGCGCCGCCGGCTTGGCCGCGCTGCCTGCGGTCGCCCAGCATCCCGCCAATGGCTGGCCGGCTGAACCGGGCTTTCTGGTCATTGGCCTGGGCCGCGACGATGCCCAGCGCTGGGCGGCGCAGTGGGAGCAGCTGGCGGTGGTGTGGACCAGCGCCGACATGGTGCCCCAGCTGCTGGAAACCAATGTGCCTGGCTGGATGCGCTGACCCTAAAATGGCCCGCTGATAGGAGAAGCCATGCTGTTGATCGTTGGTACCGTTCGCCTGCCCGCCGCCAACCTGGAACGCGCGCTGCCCGCCATGCGGGCGATGGTGGAAGCCTCACGCGCCGAGGCAGGCTGCCTGGAATATGGCTATGCCCAGGATGTACTGGAGCCCGGGCTGATCCACGTCAAAGAGCTGTGGAGCGACCAGGCTGCGCTGGATGCGCATTTTGCGTCCAGCCATATCCAGGCCTGGCGCGCTGCATGGCCTGCGCTGGAGATAGGCGACCGCGCTCTGCGCGTCTATGATGTGGGAGCGCCACGCAGCACCTGATGCGCAGTCGGCGCCTCCTCTCCCGCCACCCTCTTGCACTGCGATTTGCGCCCGCCCCATGCCTGAACTCCACAACTGGCTCGCCTTTGGCCTCATTTCCCTGGGCATGGTCCTGACGCCCGGGCCCAATATGGTCTATCTGATCTCCCGCTCGATATGCCAGGGGCGCAGCGCAGGCTTGATCTCGCTGGGCGGTGTGGCGTTGGGCTTTGTCTTCTACATGCTGTGCGCGGCGCTTGGCATCACCGCGCTGGTGATGGCCATTCCCTACGCCTACGATGCACTGCGCATTGGCGGCGCGTTGTACCTGCTGTACCTGGCCTGGCAGGCGGTCAAGCCCGGCGGGCGCGCGCCGTTCGAGCTGCGCCAGTTGCCGCAGGACAGCCCGCGCAAGCTGTTTGCGATGGGTTTTCTAACCAACCTGCTCAACCCCAAGATTGCCGTGATGTACCTGTCGCTGCTGCCGCAGTTCATCGACCCGGCGCAAGGCAGCGTTTTTTCCCAGTCGATGGTGCTGGGTTTCACGCAGATCGTGGTCAGCGTCAGCGTGAATGCCGCCATCGCGATGCTGGCCGGCTCGATCGCCGGGTTTCTGGCCAGCCGCCCCCGCTGGGTGCAGGTGCAGCGCTGGTTGATGGGCACCGTGCTCGCAGGCCTGGCGCTGCGCATGCTGACCGAGGCGCGCAAATAAAACAGGCGCCACAGCCCGGGGTGGGCGGCAGCGCCTGGCAGAAATCCGCGTATCGGCTTCTGTCTACAGCTGGCTCACATGAAAGCGCAGGTGCTCGTCGATAAAGCTCTGGATGAAGTAATAGCCGTGGTCGTAGCCGCCATGGCGGCGCAACGTCAAAGGCTGGCCGATCTGCGCACAGGCAGCTTCAAAGGCTTCGGGCAGCAGCTGCTTTTCGAGCAGGAACTTGTCGGCCAGGCCCTGGTCGATGAGGATGCCGGCCGGGTAAGGCGGCTGCTTTTGCGCGGCCATCAAGGCGGTGGCATCGTGCTGCGCCCATTCGGCCTGGTTGTCGCCCAGATAGCCGGCAAAGGCTTTCTGGCCCCAAGGGCAGTTAATGGGGTTGGCAATCGGCGCAAAGGCCGAGACCGACTTGAACACGCCGGGATGGCGCAGCGCCAGGGTCAGCGCGCCATGGCCGCCCATGCTGTGGCCAAAGATGCCCAGGCGCTGCAGGTCGATTGGCAGCTTGGCGCCCAGCAGTGGCAGCAGGTCGTCGACGATGTAGCTTTCCATGCGCCAGTGCAGTGCCCAGGGCTTGGCCGTGGCATCCAGGTAGAAACCGGCACCCACGCCAAAATCCCAGCTCTGCGCTTCGCCAGGCAGGCCCGCGCCGCGCGGGCTGGTGTCGCAGGTGACCAGGGCCACGTTCAGCGAAGCCGCCAGGCGCTGCGCGCCGGCCTTGGTCATGAAAGTCTCTTCGGTACAGGTCAGGCCCGCCAGGTACAGCAGCGCCGGCACTTTCTCGCCCTCCACCGCCTTGGGCGGCAGAAACACCGAGAACTTCATCGCCAGGCCGATCTGGCTGGAGAAATGCTCATAAAAACGCTGGGCGCCGCCAAAGCAGGCATGGGCCGCCTGCAGCTTGAGGCTGGCTTGGGCATCAGACATCGGAATTTCCTTCGGTAGGGGCTTGCGGGGATGCGGCCTGGGCGGCCGCTGCACGCAGCTTGTCTTTCTTGCTCATGCGCTTGCCCTTGATGCCGCCATTGCCGGCATCTTCAGAGGGCGCATGCGCGGGCACGGCTTCGGTGACCGGGTACTGGTCCAGGCTCTGCAGCGCCACATCGAGCCCATTGCGCTTGGCAATCAGCTTCCAGTGCGCCAGGCTGGCGGGGGTCACCAGGCTGATGGCCAGGCCCGAGATACCGGCCCGGCCGGTACGGCCGATGCGGTGGGTGTAATCAGTGGGCGAGCGCGGCAGGTCGTAGTTGATGACCAGGGGCAGTGCCTCGACATGGATGCCGCGCGCGGCCAGATCGGTGGTCACCAGCACCTGCCACTGGCTGCTGCGGAACTCCTGCAGCACCTGCTGGCGTGCGCCCTGGCTCAGCTCGCCATGGAAGGCGGTGGCGCTTATGCCCTTGTCATAAAGCTTGTTGGCCACATGCTCGGCACTGTAGCGGCTGGCCACAAACACCAGCATGCGCTGGCCGGCGTACTGGGTCACCAGCTCGCGCAGCCAGGCGGTGCGCTTGGCGGCATCGAGGTAGTAGGCCTCCTGCACGATGGTGGCATCCTGCAGGTGGGTCGAGGCGATCTCCACCTTCTCATGCGTGGCACGCAGCAAGGTGGGCACCAGCGCCTGCACCGCTGGGGCAAAGGTGGCCGACAGCAGCAGGGTCTGGCGCTGCTCGCGCGGCGGCACCAGGGCCAGCACGCTTTGCAGTTCGTCGGCAAAGCCCAGGTCCATCAGCCGGTCGGCCTCGTCCAGCACCAGGGTGCTGATGGTGTCCAGCCGCAGCTTGCTATGCGCCACCACATCGAGCAAGCGCCCGGGCGTGGCAATCACCAGATCCACTCCGCCGCGCAAGGCCAGCAGCTGGGGGTTGATGGACACACCGCCGGTGAGCACGGCCACCTTGGGGCGGCGGCCCAGCGCCTCGCCGACAAAGTAGACCAGCTCGGCCACCTGGGTGGCCAACTCGCGGGTAGGCACCAGGATCAAGGCCTGCGTCTCATGGCGGCCCGCCTGGCCTGCTGCATCGCTGAGCATCCAGGCCTGCATCAAGGGCAGCACATAGGCCGCCGTCTTGCCCGAGCCGGTCGGCGCGCAGCCCAGCAGGTCACGCCCGTCCAGAATGGCCGGAATGGCTTGGGTCTGGATGGCCGTGGGTGCAATCAGGCCATGGGCCTGGGCAGCGTGGGCCAGCGACGGGGCAAGGCCAAGAGAGGTAAAAGACATGGATTTCAATGGTGCGGGCCGGCCCGCAGGGACAACAAGCCTCGCATTGTCGCCCCTGGCACCGCTGCCAGCGCTGCGCAGGACTATTGCGTCCCGTGCTGGCAGCGGAAGCTGGCCATCACGGACCAGCGGCCTTCAGCGATGCTCAGCTGGCGAAATTGACCACCGAGCGGATCGACTTGCCTTCATGCATCAGGTCGAAAGCCTCGTTGATCTTGGCCAGGCCCATGGTGTGGGTGACAAAGGGCTCGAGCTTAATCTTGCCGGCCATCGCGTCTTCCACCATGCCGGGCAGCTCGCTGCGACCCTTGACGCCGCCAAAGGCGGTGCCCAGCCATTTGCGGCCAGTCACCAGCTGGAAAGGACGGGTGGAGATCTCCTGGCCCGCGCCCGCGACGCCGATGATCACACTCTGGCCCCAGCCACGGTGCGCGCATTCCAGCGCCGCACGCATCACCTGGGTGCTGCCGATGCATTCAAAGCTGTGGTCCACGCCCCAGCCGGTCATCTCGACGATCACCTGCTGGATCGGCTTGTCGAAGTCCTTGGGGTTGATGCAGTCGGTCGCGCCAAAGGTCTTGGCCAGCTCGAACTTGCCGGGGTTGGTATCGATGGCAATGATGCGGCCGGCCTTGGCCAGCTGCGCGCCCTGGATCACCGCCAGGCCGATGCCGCCCAGACCGAACACGGCCACGGTATCGCCCTCTTGCACCTTGGCGGTGTTCTTGACGGCACCCAGGCCGGTGGTCACGCCGCAGCCCAGCAGGCAGACCTGTTCGGGGTTGGCATCGGGGTTGACCTTGGCCAGCGACACGGCGGCCACCACGGTGTATTCGGAGAAGGTGGAGCAGCCCATGTAGTGGTAGATCGGCTCGCCGTTGTAGCTGAAGCGCGTGGTGCCGTCGGGCATCACACCCTTGCCCTGGGTGGCACGCACCGCCACGCAGAGGTTGGTTTTGCCGCTCTTGCAGAACAGGCATTCGCCGCACTCGGCCGTGTACAGCGGGATCACATGGTCGCCCGGCTGGACGCTGGTGACGCCCTCGCCCACTTCCACCACAATGCCGGCGCCTTCATGGCCCAGCACCGCCGGGAAGATGCCTTCCGGGTCATCACCGCTCAAGGTGAAGGCATCCGTGTGGCACACGCCCGTGTGGGTGATCTTGACCAGCACTTCGCCCTTCTGGGGTGGCGCGACGTCGATCTCGACAATCTGCAAAGGCTCTCCGGCTTTGAAGGCAACAGCGGCGCGGGATTTCATGGGGGACTCCTTGGGTCAAAAACGGGGGAAACAGTCAGGCGCGGATATGACCACACGCCTATTTGAGGTACGAGCGCAGCAGCGACAGCATTTCGTCAATGTCCGCCTGCGACGGCGCGGGCTGCCGGGCCATGGTCTCGCGCATATGGCCATCGAGCAAGTCGGCCATCAGCCCATGCACGGCACCGCGCATCGCTGCCAGCTGCTGCAGGATCGGCGCGCAATCACTGCCCGCCTCCACCGCCCGCTCCAAGGCCTCCGCCTGGCCTTTGATGCGGCGCAGGCGGGTGATGGCGCGGTGCTTGTCTTCGGCGTTATGGGGCATGGCAGGCGGTGTTCGCAACGGCGCAAAAGCACGCCAAATACAGGTACTGGGCCACAGTATAAATGCAATTGATAAAAATTACATATGAAAAATAGATGAAAACCCGAGGTACCCCCAGGGGGTATGCTGGGTATCTCGGATGCTCTCAGGCCGAGCGGGCACAAAAAAAGACCGCAGCCTCGGCTGCGGTCTTGGGTCGGTGAGTGGCTACCGGTTTTAGCGCGGCAGATCGCTCCAGCCCATCAGGTACTCGTCGACGGCGCGCGCGGCCTGGCGGCCTTCGCGGATGGCCCAGACCACCAGCGACTGGCCACGGCGCATGTCGCCAGCGGCAAACACCTTGTCCACATTGGTGGCGTAGCCACCGGTGAAGTCGGTGGTGGCACGGGCGTTGCCACGGGCATCCTTGTCGACGCCAAAGGCTTCCAGCACGGGGGAGACGGGGTTCACAAAACCCATGGCCAGCAGCACCAGGTCGGCAGGCCATTCCTTTTCGGTGCCCTTGACTTCACTCAGCTTGCCGTCCTTGAACTCGACCTGCACGGTGGTCAGGCTCTTGACCTTGCCCTTGTCGCCGTTGAAGGTCTTGGTCGAGATCGCGAACTCACGCACGGCGCCTTCTTCGTGGCTGGAGCTGGTGCGCAGCTTGATCGGCCAGTAAGGCCAGACCAGCGGCTTGTTTTCCTCTTCGGGCGGCATGGGCATCACCTCGAACTGGGTGACGCTTTTGGCGCCGTGGCGGTTGCTGGTGCCCACGCAGTCGCTGCCAGTGTCGCCACCGCCGATGACGATGACGTCCTTGCCATCCGCACGGATCTGGCCCTTGAGCTTGTCGCCGGCATTGATCTTGTTTTGCTGGGGCAGGAACTCCATCGCGTAGTGCACGCCGTCCAGGTCGCGGCCGGGCACCGGCAGATCGCGCGACTGCTCGGAGCCGCCGGTCAGCAGCACCGCGTCGAACTCCGCCTTGAGCTGCTCGGGCGAGACCGTTTCCTTGGCCCAGTTGGTGACCTTGCTGTCCTTGCCCAGCCCGTCCTTGCCAGCCACCAGCACGCCGGTGCGGATGGTCACGCCTTCGGCCTGCAGCTGAGCGGCACGGCGGTCGATGTGGACCTTGTCGAGCTTGAAGTCAGGGATGCCGTAGCGCAGCAGACCGCCGATGCGGTCGTTCTTTTCGAACAATGTCACCGCATGGCCCGCACGGGCCAATTGCTGGGCTGCCGCCATGCCGGCAGGGCCGGAGCCGACCACCGCTACCTTCTTGCCCGTCTGGAGCTTGGGAGGACGCGCCTGCACCCAGCCCTCTTCCCAGGCACGGTCGATGATGGCATGTTCGATGGACTTGATGCCCACCGGATCGCTGTTGATGTTCAGCACGCAGGCCGCTTCGCAAGGCGCGGGGCAGATGCGGCCCGTGAACTCGGGGAAGTTGTTGGTCGAATCCAGCACATGAAAGGCTGCCGCCCAATCGGCGCGGTACACCAGATCGTTGAAATCCGGAATGATGTTGTTGACCGGGCAACCGCTGTTGCAGAACGGCGTGCCGCAGTCCATGCAGCGGGCGCCTTGCTGCTTGGCCTGCTGCGAGTTCAGGCCAACAACAAATTCCTTGTAGTGCTTGAGGCGGTCCTCAACGGGGGCATAGCCCTCGTCGATACGCGCATATTCCATAAAGCCTGTGACTTTTCCCATGATCGGATCTCTTGCTTGGCTGCTGCCCGCGCCGCGTTGGCGAGGACAGCAATCGTGGTCATTAATAAGGGTCGGGGTGCTTGGCGGCAGGGCCGCCAGCGGCCTCACTTCGCGGCGGCGTCCACGCTCTTCTTGGCCGAGGTCTTGGCCTTGGCGACTTGCGCCTTGGCTTCGGCGCGGGCGTGGATCTCACCCAGCGCGCGCTTGTACTCGGTCGGGAACACCTTGACGAACTTGCTGCGCACCTCCGCCCAGTTGTCCAGCAGGTCACGGGCACGCTTGCTGCCCGTCCAGCGCAGGTGGTCCGCAAGCAGGCGCTTGAGCTGTGCTTCGTCCGTCTGGCCGTTGTGCCAGATGCCCTTGTCGATGCTGGCCTCTTGCTCGGACTGGCTCAGCACCTTGTCCAACGTGACCATCGTGGTGTTGCAGCGGCTGGCGAACTGGCCGTCCTCGTCATAGACGTAGGCCACACCGCCACTCATGCCGGCTGCAAAGTTGCGCCCGGTCTTGCCAAGCACCAGCACGGTACCGCCGGTCATGTATTCGCAACCATGGTCACCGGTGCCCTCGACCACCGCCGTGGCGCCCGACAGGCGCACTGCAAAGCGCTCGCCGGCCACGCCGCTCAAGAAGGCCTCACCGGTGGTCGCGCCGTACATCACGGTGTTGCCCACGATGATGTTCTTGTGCGCTTCGCCACGGAAATCCAGGCTCGGGCGCACCACCACGCGGCCGCCGGACAGGCCCTTGCCGGTGTAGTCGTTCGCGTCACCGACCAGGTACAGGGTGATGCCGTTGCACAGGAAGGCGCCAAACGACTGGCCACCGGTGCCCTCGACACGGATGTGGATGGTGTCGTCAGGCAGGCCTTCGGGATGCACCTTGGTCACTGCGCCCGAGAGCATCGCGCCCACGGTGCGGTTCACATTGCGCACGGTCTCCAGGATCTTGACCCGCTCGCCCTTGTCAATGGCGGGGCGCGACTTCTCGATCAGGATGTTGTCGAAAGCCTTTTCCAGACCATGGTCCTGGTTCTGCGTGTGGTACAGCGGCACATCGCCCGCCACTTCGGCACGGGCCAGCAGGCGGCCAAAGTCCAGGCCCTTGGCCTTCCAGTGGGTGATACCGGCCTTCATGTCCAGCAGGTCGGCACGGCCCACCAGGTCGTCGAACTTGGAGATACCCAGCTGGGCCATGATCTGGCGCGCTTCTTCGGCGATGAAGAAGAAGAAGTTCACCACATGCTCGGGCTTGCCGCTGAATTTCTTGCGCAGCTCGGGGTCTTGCGTGGCCACACCCACCGGACAGGTGTTGAGGTGGCACTTGCGCATCATGATGCAGCCCTCGACCACCAGCGGCGCGGTGGCAAAGCCGAACTCATCGGCACCCAGCAGCGCACCGATCACCACGTCGCGGCCGGTCTTCATCTGGCCGTCTGCCTGCACACGGATACGGCTGCGCAGGCCGTTGAGCACCAGGGTCTGCTGGGTTTCGGCCAGGCCGATTTCCCATGGCGAGCCCGCATGCTTGATCGACGACCACGGCGATGCGCCCGTGCCGCCGTCATGGCCGGCGATCACCACGTGGTCGGCCTTGCACTTGGCCACGCCGGCGGCAATCGTGCCGACACCGACTTCGGACACCAGCTTGACGCTGATCGACGAATGCGTGGCGACGTTCTTCAGGTCGTGGATCAGCTGGGCCAGGTCCTCGATCGAGTAGATGTCGTGGTGCGGCGGGGGCGAGATCAGGCCCACGCCGGGCACCGAGTAGCGCTGCTTGCCGATGTATTCGGTCACCTTGCCGCCTGGCAGCTGGCCGCCTTCACCGGGCTTGGCGCCCTGCGCCATCTTGATCTGGATCTGGTCCGCAGAGGCCAGGTACTCGGCCGTCACACCAAAGCGGCCCGATGCCACTTGCTTGATGCGCGAGCGCAGGCTGTCGCCGTCTCGCAGCACGTAGTCCGATTCGATCTGGTCCTTGCCGATGATCGACGCCAGCGACTCGCCCTGCTTGATCGGGATGCCCTTGAGCTCGTTGCGGTAACGGGCGGGGTCTTCACCGCCCTCACCGGTGTTGCTCTTGCCGCCGATGCGGTTCATCGCCACGGCCAGGGTCACATGGGCTTCGGTGCTGATCGAGCCCAGCGACATGGCGCCGGTCGCAAAGCGCTTGACGATCTCGGCCGCCGATTCGACCTGCTCGACCGGGATGGCCTTGGCAGGGTCGATCTTGAACTCGAACAGGCCGCGCAAGGTCATGTGGCGCTTGCTCTGGTCGTTGATCAGCTGCGCATATTCCTTGTAGGTGTTGAAGCTGTTGGCGCGGGTCGAGTGCTGCAGCTTGGCAATCGCATCGGGGCTCCACATGTGCTCTTCACCACGGGCACGCCATGCGTATTCGCCACCGGTGTCCAGCATGGTGGCCAGCACCGGGTCGTTGCCAAAGGCAGCCTTGTGGCGGCGGATGGCTTCTTCGCCAATTTCGAACACGCCCAGGCCTTCAACACGGCTGGACGTGCCGGTGAAGTACTTGTCGATGGTTTCGCTGTTGATGCCGACCGCTTCGAACAGCTGCGCACCGCAGTAGGACATGTAGGTGGACACACCCATCTTCGACATGATTTTGGACAGACCCTTGCCGATGGCCTTGATGTAGTTGTAGATCGCCTTGTCTGCCGACAGATCGCCAGGCAGGTGCTTGTGGATCGAGGTGATCGTCTCCAGCGCCAGGTAGGGGTGCACGGCTTCGGCACCGTAGCCGGCCAGCACGCCGAAGTGGTGCACTTCGCGGGCGGTGCCGGTCTCCACCACCAGACCGCAGGCCGTACGCAGGCCTTCACGGATCAGGTGCTGGTGGATGGCAGACAGCGCCAGCAGTGCCTGGATGGCCACGCGGTCCTTGCTGACACCCTTGTCGCTGATGATCAGGATGTTGTTGCCGGTCTTGATCGCATCAACGGCTTGTGCGCACAGCGACGCCAGGCGCGCTTCCACGCCTTCACTGCCCCATTCCAGCGGGTAGGTGATGTCGAGCACGGCCGAGCTGAACTTGCCAGCGGTGTGCGAGCGGATGTTGCGCAGCTTCACCATGTCGCTGAAGTCCAGCACCGGCTGGGTCACTTCCAGACGCAGCGGCGGGTTGACCTGGTTGATATCCAGCAGGTTGGGCTTGGGGCCGATGAAGGACACCAGGCTCATCACAATCGCTTCACGGATCGGATCGATCGGCGGGTTGGTCACCTGCGCGAACATCTGGCGGAAGTAGTTGTACAGCGGCTTGTTCTTGTCGGACAGCACGGCCAGCGGGCTGTCATTGCCCATCGAGCCAATGCCCTCTTCGCCGTTCGCAGCCATCGGGCTCATCAGGAACTTGATGTCTTCCTGGGTGTAGCCAAAGGCCTGCTGCAGGTCCAGCAGCTCCGGGGACTTCTGCTCCTCGGCAATCGCACCGAACTCTTGCGAGGCCTTGGCCTGCTGGTCGATCTGCGACTCTCCGGCCACGGGCTTGACCACGTCATCCAGGCGGATGCGCAGGTCTTCAATCCAGCGCATGTAAGGCTTGGCATTGGTCAGCGAGGACTTGACTTCTTCGTCGTCGATCAGACGGCCCTGGTCCAGATCGATCAGGAACATCTTGCCGGGCTGCAGGCGCCACTTGCGCACGATCTTGTGCTCGGGCACGGGCAGCACGCCCGATTCGGATCCCATGATGACGAAGTCATCGTCGGTCACGCAGTAACGGGCCGGACGCAGGCCGTTGCGGTCCAGGGTGGCGCCGATCTGGCGGCCATCGGTGAACACGATCGACGCGGGGCCATCCCAGGGCTCGATCATCGCGGCATGGTATTCGTAGAAAGCGCGGCGGCGCGAATCCATCGTCGCGTGCTGCTCCCAAGGCTCGGGGATCATCATCATCACCGCCTGGGCCAGCGGGTAGCCCGCCATGGTCAGCAGCTCCAGGCAGTTGTCGAAGGTGGCCGTGTCGGACTGGTGCGCAAAGCTGATCGGGTAGAGCTTTTGCAGATCGTTGCCCAGCACCGGCGAGCTCATCACGCCTTCGCGGGCGCGCATCCAGTTGTAGTTGCCCTTGACGGTGTTGATTTCACCGTTGTGCGCCACATAGCGGTAAGGGTGGGCCAGTGGCCATTCGGGGAAGGTGTTGGTCGAGAAGCGCTGGTGCACCAGGCCCAGCGCGGAGACGCAGCGCTCATCTTCCAGATCGCGGAAGTAGGTACCCACCTGGTCGGCCAGCAGCAGGCCCTTGTAGATCACGGTGCGGCTGCTCATGCTGGGCACGTAGTACTCTTTGCTGTACTTGAGCTGCAGGTTCTGGATCGCCGCGCTGGCAGTCTTGCGGATCACATACAGCTTGCGCTCCAGCGCATCCTGCACGATCACATCGGCGCCACGGCCGATGAACACCTGGCGGATGACCGGCTCTTTCTCGCGCACTGTAGGCGACATCGGCATCTCGCGGTTGACCGGCACATCGCGCCAGCCCAGCAGCACCTGGCCTTCGGCCTTGATGGCGCGCTCCAGCTCTTCCTCGCAAGCCAGACGCGATGCATGTTCCTTGGGCAGGAACACCATGCCCACGCCGTATTCACCAAACGGCGGCAGCTTGACGCCCTGGGCGGCCATCTCGTCGCGGTAGAGCGCGTCAGGCAGCTGGATCAGGATACCGGCGCCATCACCCATCAGCTTGTCGGCACCCACCGCACCCCGGTGGTCCAGGTTCTCCAGAATCTTCAGAGCCTGGGTCACGATGGCATGGCTCTTCTGGCCCTTGATGTGGGCCACAAAACCGACGCCGCAGGCATCGTGTTCCAGAGTCGGGTCATACAGACCCTGAGCTTGCATCTGCTCGCGTGCGGTAGCCGACATGGCGCAATCCTTCAAATAATCTATCGCGGGAAGGTCAATGTAGAGCAGCTGCCCATACCCGAGCAAATACTTTATTTAGGGTCAGATACCAATTATTTTCAAATGATTTTTCTCAACAATTAATTGGGGTCATATTTAAAATAGCCAAATAATCGTTGATATATATGAAATTTTTGCTTCATTCGCCGGAGGGAGCGGCCAAACGGGGACGGCCCGCACTCTTTTTGTGCAGCCTGCGCACCGTTTTGGACTGCAGGGATTGCACAAAGTCCTCGCTCCCCATCGCCCAGCCGCCCTGTACCGCAGCGGTCAGCGCACCTGACTCACGCTGCGACAGGCCATAGGCCAGCATCTGGGCATAGCGGGCCTCCCGCGCAAAGGGGGTGTTGCCCAAGGCCCAGAACGCCGCCGGATCGCGCAACCACGCCATTGGTTTTGCACCTAAATGGTGCGCACAGCTGGACCAGGGGTAGTCTTCCGCCTTGGCGACGAGGCCTGCGCGCTGCGGGTTGGAATCGATATAGATGATGCATTGCAGCAACGGCTCGGCCGGCTCGACCACCGTCGAGCGATAGCGCCCTTCCCACAAAGTACCGCTGCGCCCGTGGCGGGCATTGAAATAGCGCACATAGGCCCGGCCCAGCGCCTGCATCAACAGCGGCAGGCCCTGCTCGGTCTGGGGTGTGATCAACAGATGGAAGTGGTTGGGCATCAGCACAAAGGCATGCACTGCCACCAGGTGGGTCTGCGCCAGCTGGCGCAGCAAATCGCTGAAGTGCTGGAAATCCTCATCATCAGCAAAGACCGTCTGCCGGTTGTTGCCCCGGTGCAGCACATGGTGCGGCATGTCGGGAAGACTGAGTCGGGGAAGGCGGGCCATGGACGTAAGGGGCGAGGACAGCGGGTGGAGAGGCGGCACCATTATCAACGCTTCCCTGACAGCTAGCTTGCATGCCTCCTCGCTATGATCTAACGGCAACTATGACAATAACCCGGGAGATTAGATCACTATGCGCTTATCTTCTTTGATGGTGGCTAGCCTGCTGGCCTGCGGTGCCAATAGCTGGGCCGCACGCGATTTCACACCCCAAGCGGGCACCTGGATCGTCAGCAGCGAGCTGGATGGCAAACCTGGCCGTGGCCTGGCCATCGATGTGCAAGGCAACACCTTTTTCATGCAGGTGTTTGGCTACGAGAAAAATGGCGATGCCACTTTCTACACGGCCACCGGGCAACTGGACGGCAACAGCGTCACTGCCCCACTCGTCCGCTATACCGGCGGGCGCAGCTTTGGCAGCGCAGCGCGGGATGCCGTAGAAGACAGCTCACCCGGTGATGTGACGGTGTCCTTCAGCAATGGTTTGAAGGGTACGGTGCAGTTTCCCGGCGAAGCACCCGCGGCGATAGAGCGCTTTGCGATCAAAGAATTCACGCCGAGCATCAGCAATCCGCTCGCACAGGTGGGCCAACGCGTCCTGCGTCTGCTGATATTGGACAAGAATTTGCAGTTCAAGCAATATCGCAGCGCGACACTCCAGCGCAATAGCAAGGACCAGCTTGAGCTTGCTGAGTATGTGGACGGGAACGTACCCAGCTACATTTCGCCCTGTTCCGTGGATGCCGAGAAAGCGCAGATCCTGTGCAACTCTGCCACCAGCGGAAGCAATATCGAAAACCTGCGCTTTCAAGTCTCGGGGGGCCAGATTGCAGGCCAGGCCACGATGAAAGAGGCACCTGGGCAGGTGCTCCCCTTAATCGGGCAGAGTGATTCTGCAATGAACTTCGCCAACCAGCAGCGACAGCAGCAAAACTATTGGTCCATCGCGCTTCCCGGCTCAACCGTGACCGGCATTCCAACACGGCACACACACCAACTGATGCCCGTCAACGGCACCTGGATTGTGCAAGATGAGCTCACCGGCAAGCCCGGGCGCGGCCTGGCACTTGACGTGCAGAACTCCACCATGGTGCTGCAGGTCTTCAACTACGGCGCCAATGGCCCCCCCACCTTCCATATGGGCAGCGGCACCTACGACAGCGCTGGCCCAGATACCCTGGCATCGCGGGCCGAATTTGCGCTGAACCAGTATGCGGGTGGACGTAGCCTGGGCGGTGCGGCCCAGTCAGCACACCAGATTGCGGAAGCGGGCCCGGTGCGCATCGATTTGGCAGTCAACCGCGGGCAGCACACGCCCCACTTTTCACAGCAAGGTACCGTAACTTTCCCGGGAGAAGCGCCCAAGACCATCGTACGCATGCGACTGGACGATCCGGCTTCGCTGGCCGACAAGCTGTTTGGCGAATGGTACTCACTGCCCATGCAAACGCATCTGGTATTCAACCAAGAAAAGGATGGCGCGGTGCTGTCATCTGATGGCGCCATCCGTTGCGAACAGAAACACCCAGACAACCCTGACCGCATCACCTGCACCAAGACCGCTGGCGAGACCGTTGCCGGCACAGCTACTTTTGACTTGCCCCTTCTGAACCAGGGCAGCACCTGGATCCAGATCCGCGACCGCTTCGGCAACCTGCAAGGCCTGGGCAATATCGACTGAGCCTCTCACCGCAATACCAACTACGACAAAAGGCCATCCGCCCCTGGGCAGATGGCCTTTTTCCATACCCGCCTTGCAGCTTAGAAGCGGTAGCGCGCCACCAACTGCACCGAGCGCGGCGCGCCTGGCAGGTTCAGGTTGGGCGAGGAGCCGTGGCCGGCCACGATGTAGCGTTTGTCCAGGAGGTTGTTGAGCTTGAGCTGCAGGTCCACGTTGTTCAGGCGGTAGTAGGCCATGGCATCCAGGGTGACGTAGCCTGGCAGCACGACGGTGTTGCCAGGGTTGGCAAAACGCGCGCCGACATAGCTGATGCCGCCCCCGGCGCCAAAGCCATGGCCCAGGGCCTTGGTCACCCAGACATTGGCACTGTGCTTGGGCGTCAAGGTGGCGCGCTTGCCTTCCACGGGCTGGCCCGCATCGACAGCGGGCGACGAGGTCATCTCGCTCAACAGGTAGGCATAGCCTGACCAGATCTGCCAGCCCTGCGACAGGTCGCCGGCAAAGCTCAGCTCCAGGCCCCGGGTGCGCTGCACGCCCAGCGGCACCAAGGTGTTGCTGACGGGGTCCACGCTCTTGATGTTGGTGCGTTCGATCTCGAACAGCGCCGCATTGGCGCTCGCCTTGCCGTCGAGCAGATCCCACTTCACACCAACCTCGCGGCTGGTGGTTTTCTCAGGCGCCAGCTGGGCATTGTTGGCTGCCAGCGCAAAGGTCTCGCCCGAGGGCTGGAAGGACTTGCTGAACGACACGTAGTACGACAGCGCGTTGCTGGGCTGGTAGACCAGGCCGACGCGCGGACTCCATGCCACATCGGTGCGGCCCAGGTTGACGCTGCCTGGCGTGTAGTTGTCGGTTTCCTGGCGGAAGCGGTCATAGCGCACGCCAGCCAGCAGCTTCCATTCGGGGGCCAGGGTGACCATGTCCTGCACATAGGCGCTGGCCACGCTGAAGACGCTGTCGTTGTTGGCCGAAGGTGCAGCCGTCAGCATCGGCGAGACGACCGGCAGCACCGGGTTGAACAGCGACACCGTCCCCACATTGCTCTGGCTGATGCTCAGCAAGCCCTTGTTCTGGCGGCCCAGCTCCAGCCCGTACAGCACCTGGTGCTGCATGCCCGCCAGCTCCAGCTTCTGCGTCATCTCCAGCTGGTTGAAAAAGCCGTGCTCGTCGCGCTCCAGATGGCCGCGGTTGAGGGTCGCCGTCTGCGCCTTCTCGTTGACCGCGCCGACCAGGGTGTTGCTGCGGTCCAGGCTGTAGTCGTAGTAGCGCAGCACATTGCGCAGGCTCAGGCTGTCGTTGAAGCGGTGGCTCAGGGTGGCAGAGGCCGAGTACACCTCCGAGGTGCTCACATCGGTATCACGCGCATTGGCCGCACCATAGTAGGTGCGGGGCGGCACATTCACCGGGCGGCCCTGGAAGGCGGGAATACCAAAATCGGTGAGGCGGCTGTCCTTGAGGTAGTCGGCCTGCAGCAGCAGCTGCGTGTCCGCGCTGAACTTGAACTGTACCGACCCGGCCAGCGCCTTGCGGTCCAGAAACTGCTGGTCGCGGTAGCTGTCGGCGCGCTCGATGGCGCCGGTCAGGCGGTAGGAGACGATGCTGTCCTGCGGCGCACGCGCCAGGTCAAACTCGCCCCGGCGCTGGTTCCAGCTGCCCAGGGTCAGGCCCACTTCGCTGCGGTCGATGCCGGGCTTCTTGGTGATGCGGTTGATCAGACCGCCCGAAGACCCCCGGCCATACAGCACCGATGCCGGGCCCTTGAGCACTTCGACCTGCTCGACATTGGACAGGTCGCGGAAGTACAGCGCGTCATCGCGCACGCCATCGACGAACTGGTCCGCAATCGCCGTGAAGCCCCGGATCGTCACCTGGTCGCGCTGGCCATCGCCATGCGACAGGCCAATGCCGGGAACGGCCTTGAGCACGTCCTGCATCGACTGCACGGCCTGGTCGCGCATCAGCTGCTGGGGCACCACGTTGACGGTTTGCGGAATGTCGCGCAAAGGCGCTTCAATCTTGGTGGCGCTCTTGGCCGTGGGCGCTGCATAGCCCACGTCCGCCGCGGTATCTGCCTGCACGCGCACTTCCTGCAAGGTCGTCTCGGCCGGCGCTTGCTGCGCCGCTGCATAGCCCGCGCACAGCAGCGCCACTGCTGCCACCACAGGTTGGGTTTTGAAAGCCATTCCAGTTCCTTTTATTGCCTTGGTATGTGTTCGGTCTGGCTATACCGGATGGGAAATCCGCACTCTGGTTGGCTACCACCGTGAAAAAGCTCGCACATCTTAAAGAGGAAAATGGTTCTCATTTACATATCTTTAAGAATGGGATACACAGAGGCGACAAAGCCACAGCAGGCGGTTTCTTAAGACTTCTTCAGGTTTTCTTAAGAAATGGCTGAAACACAGTACGCAGGCAGGCTGTGCGCGATCGCAGCCCGTGCATGGCGCGGCGCAAGGCCATTGAATCCCGCCCTCAGGCAAGGGCTACCCGCTGAGTCAAGGCATACCCATGCCTGCGACCGCCACAGGCGCATAGAAACAATCAACAGGAATAAGGAGCCGCGCATGCGGCTTAGCGTGGCGCCAGCTTGCCGCCAATGCCCCGGCCCGCCTGGTAGCCCAACAGGCCCGAAACGCGCCCCGCCGCCTGCAACAGCTGGGGCAGCAGCTCGCCCTGCATGATCTCGGGCGTGGTGCGGTTCGCCTGGCCGCTGATATTCATGGCCGCCACCACCTGGCCGCTGGCATTGCGGATGGGGGCAGCGACCGAGGTGAGCCCCTCTTCGAGCTCCTGGTTGAGGAGGCACCAGCCCTGTGCACGCACCTGGGCCAGCTCGGCCAGCAGCTGCGCATCGTCCTGGAGGGTGAAGCGGGTGAACATCGTGCGGTCACGGCCCTCGAGCAAGGGCTGCAGCTCCTGGGGCGGAAGCTCGGCCAGCAGCACCCGGCCCAGCGAAGTCCAGAAACTGGGCAGGCGCGAGCCCATGCCCAGGTTGGTGCTCATGATCTTGTGCGTGTGCACGCGCAAAACGTAGACGACATCCTGGCCATCGAGCACGGCGATGGAGCAGGACTCATGGGTCTGCTCGACCAGCGCATCCATCACCGGCTGGGCCAGGTTCCAGACCGGCATCGACGACAGATAGGCAAAGCCCAGATCCAGGATGCGCGGCGTGAGCGCAAACAAACGGCCCTCCACCCGCACATAGCCCAGGGTCTGCAAGGTCAGCAGGATGCGGCGCGCGCCGGCACGCGTCATGCCGGTGGCCTCGGCCACTTCCGTCAAGGTCTGGCGCGGCGCGGCAGCGCCAAAGCTGCGGATGACCTCCAGCCCGCGCGCGAAGGACTGCACATAGCTGTCACTGGGGCGGAGGGTCGGGTCTTCTTCTTTCATAGGCCGCAATCGTGGTCGTTGGCGTGGAGCGGATCCCTGGCAATACAAAAGCAAATCGCAGGGACATCGGGTAGCGGATTATCCGGCAGTCTATAATTCTTTTAGCGAACTAATGTTCTATATACGAACATTTTTACCAAGAGCCTCTGGGAGGTTCTGCAAAACCCTCGCCAAGCGGGATGGACGCGGATCGGGATGAGATGCAAGGCGTCTTTTGCAGTCAATAGCCAGCTATTGACAAGAAAGACAACGCGGCAGATCGCCCGAGCCCGCGTGCAGACCACGGCAGGGAGTTTTGCAGAAACTCCCTAAGGGCCGCCGATCCTCTCAAATGCATTCCCAGGTCCGCGCAGGCAGCCTCGACATTGCATTTGTCGCACGCGGTACAGGCACTGCCCCAGCGCAGCGCGACCATGCCGCAGCGGGATCAGCAGCCTGTTGCGACCCGTGTTCAGAACCAGGAGACAAGATGATCAACAAGATTTCGGACTCGATTGCCGAGTCCCTCAGCCGCGTCCAGGATGGCTCGACCGTGCTCATCGGCGGCTTTGGCACCGCCGGCATTCCAGCGGCCCTGATTGACGGCCTGATCGCACAGGGTGCGCGGGATCTCACGGTGGTCAACAACAACGCCGGCAATGGCGACACCGGCCTGGCGGCCCTGCTCAAGACCGGTGCCGTGCGCAAGATCATTTGCAGCTTCCCGCGCCAGGTCGACAGCTATGTGTTTGACGAGCTCTACCGCAGCGGCAAGATCGAGCTCGAAGTGGTGCCGCAAGGCAACCTGGCCGAGCGCATGCGCGCGGCCGGCGCCGGCATCGGCGCCTTCTTCTGCCCCACAGCCTACGGCACCGAGCTGGCTGCCGGCAAGGAAACGCGCGAGATCAATGGCAAGCACTATGTGCTGGAGTACCCCATCTATGGCGATGTGGCGCTGATCAAGGCCGAGCAAGGCGACCGCTGGGGCAACCTCACCTACCGCAAATCGGCCCGCAACTTTGGCCCGGTAATGGCCACCGCGGCGAAGTACACCGTGGCCACTGTGCATGAGATTGTGGAGCTGGGCCAGCTCGACCCCGAAGCCGTGGTCACCCCTGGCATCTATGTCAATCAGGTCATCAAGATCGAGCGCGTTGCCACGCAAGCCGGTGGCTTCAAGAAAACAGCCTGAAGCAGGAGACAAGACCATGAGCAGCTACCAAAAACGCACGAAAGACGAACTGGCCGCCCGCGTGGCGCAGGACATCCATGACGGCGCCTACGTGAACCTGGGCATTGGCCAGCCGACGGCCGTGGCCAACCACATCCCCCAGGACCGCGAAGTGATCCTGCAGTCGGAAAACGGCATCCTGGGCATGGGCCCGGCGCCGGCCGCTGGTGAGGAAGACTATGACCTCACCAATGCCGGCAAGCAGCCCGTCACCTTGCTGGCAGGCGGCAGCTTCTTCCACCATGCCGACAGCTTTGCAATGATGCGCGGCGGTCACCTCGACATCTGTGTGCTCGGCGCATTCCAGGTGGCAGAGAACGGCGACCTGGCCAACTGGAGCACCGGCGAGGCCGGCGCCATTCCCGCCGTGGGCGGCGCGATGGACCTGGCCATCGGCGCCAAGCAGACCTGGGTGATGATGGACCTGCTGACCAAGAAGGGCGAGAGCAAGATCGTCAAGCAATGCAGCTATCCACTGACCGGCATTGGCTGCGTCAAGCGCATCTACACCGATGTGGCCACCATCGAGGTCACCGACCAGGGCCTCAAGCTCATCGACACCGTTGACGGTCTGGACAAGGCCGAACTCGAAAAAATGATTGGCCTGCGCCTGCTGTAAGCGCAGCGCCGATTTGTATTCATCCCAGGAGACCAACATGACCCATGCCTATATCTGCGACGCCGTGCGCACCCCCTTTGGCCGCTACGGCGGCGCGCTGGCCGGTGTGCGCACCGATGACCTGGGCGCCGTGCCCATCAAGGCGCTGATGGAGCGCAACCCCGGCGTGGACTGGACGGCCGTCACCGATGTGATCTACGGCTGTGCCAACCAGGCCGGCGAAGACAACCGCAATGTGGCCCGCATGTCCAGCCTGCTCGCGGGCCTGCCCATCGAGGTGCCTGGCGCCACGGTCAACCGCCTCTGCGGCTCGGGTCTGGATGCCGTGGGCTCCGCTGCCCGCGCCATCAAGTCGGGCGAAGCGCGCCTGATGATCGCCGGTGGTGTGGAATCGATGAGCCGCGCACCCTTTGTGATGCCCAAGGCCGAATCCGCCTTCAGCCGCAACAATGCCGTCTACGACACCACCATTGGCTGGCGCTTTGTCAACAAGCAGATGAAGGCGCTGTACGGCGTGGACTCCATGCCCGAGACGGCCGAGAACGTGGCCGACGACTTCAAGATCGAGCGTGACGCCCAGGACCGCATGGCCCTGGCCTCGCAGCAAAAGGCTGCAGCGGCCATCGCTGCCGGCCACCTGGCCCGCGAGATCGTGGCCGTGACCATTCCGCAGAAAAAGGGCGATGCGCTGGTGATCAGCCAGGACGAGCACCCCCGCGCCACCACGATCGAAGCGCTGGCCAAGCTCAAGGGCGTGGTGCGCGAAGGCGGTACCGTGACGGCCGGCAATGCCTCGGGTGTGAACGACGGTGCCTGCGCCTTGCTGCTGGCCAATGAAGAAGCTGCCCAGCAATACGGCCTGACCCCACGCGCCCGTGTGGTGGCCATGGCGACTGCCGGTGTGGCGCCGCGCATCATGGGCTTTGGCCCGGCACCTGCCGTGCGCAAGGTACTGGCGCTGGCCGGCCTGACCTTGGCCGACATCGATGTCATCGAGCTGAACGAAGCCTTTGCCGCCCAAGGTCTGGCCGTGCTGCGCGACCTGGGCATTGCGGATGATGACCAGCGCGTCAACCAATGGGGCGGCGCGATTGCGCTGGGCCACCCGCTGGGCGCATCGGGCGCACGCCTCGCTACCACCGCCGTCAACCAGCTGCATGCACTGGGCGGCCGCTACGCGCTGTGCACCATGTGCATCGGCGTGGGCCAGGGCATTGCCGTGATCCTCGAAAAAGTCTGACGTCCCACTGCGGCGGCAAGCGCAGGCCTGCTAGGGCCGCGCCTTGCACCGCATCCCCCGACACCCTCCCCCCAAACACCAGCGCTGCTGCCTCGGCCACCTTGGCGCAGCCTTGCCCGCGCAGCGATGCAGAGGCACTTTTTGAAGGACAGAACGCCATGGCAACACAACAAATCACCACTGCGACCGGCATGTTCAACATCGATCTGCAAGGCCCCGAGGGCGCGCCAGTGCTGGTTTTCTCCAACTCGCTGGGCACCACCCTGGATATGTGGGACGCCCAGGCCCGCACTTTCAGCAGCCAGTACCGCGTGCTGCGCTACGACACCCGTGGCCACGGCGCCAGCGTCGTGAGCCCTGGCCCCTACCAGTTCGCCCAACTGGGCGGCGATGTGCTGGCCATTCTGGACAGCCTGGGCATCGACCAGGCCCATTTCTGCGGCATCTCGATGGGCGGCCTCACCGGACTGTGGCTGGGCGTGCATGCCGGCGCACGCATGCGCAGCATCACCGTGGCCAACAGCGCCGCCAAGATTGGTGCCGAAGCAGGCTGGCGTGACCGCGCGGCCCTGGTGCGTGCCAATGGCGCAGCAGCCATGCAGACCCTGGCCGATTCATCGCCCAGCCGCTGGTTCACCGAAGGCTTTATCGCCAGCCAGCCCCAGGTGGTGCAGACCGCCCAGGCCTGGATTGCCGGCATTGCCCCCGAAGGCTATGCCAGCTGCTGCGAGGCCCTGGCCGTGGAAGACCTGCGCGCCGATATCGCCCGCATCCAGACCCCCACCTTGCTGATTGGCGGCAGCGCCGACCCGGTGACCACGGTGGCCGATGCCGAAGCGATGCATGCCGCCATCGCCGGCTCGGAGCTGGCGACGGTGCCGGCCTCGCACCTGTCCAACCTCGAAGTGCCCCAGGCCTTTGACCTGGCACTGGGCAGCTTTTTGCAGAAACACTGAGGCAAAGCCTCAAACCATGCAGACGGGCACCAAGAACAACAACCGCCCGCTGCAGCCTTCCTCAATCAAGGAGACAAGCATGTCCGATGCCAATCCACGCTGGAAGCAGCGCCCTGCAGGGTCGACCTGGGGCGACTTCGGCCCCGATGACCAACTCGGCCGCCTCAACCTGCTGACGGCCGCCAAGGTGCGCCAGGGTGTTGCCGAGGTGCAGGAAGGCCTGCGCTTTTCGCTCAGCCTGCCGCTGGACTACCCCGGCGGCAGCGCCCTCAACCCCAACCGCAAGCCGCCCGTGCTGCGCCCCTTGCAGCGCAAGGGCCTGGTCAACTTCAACTGCCTGCTCGGTGATCTGGAGCCCGGCCGCACCGATGTGCTGTCCGACGACATGGCCGTGCTGTCGCTGCAGTACTCCACCCAGTGGGATGGCCTGGCCCATGCCGGCCAGCTGTTCGACGCCAATGGCGATGGTGTGCCCGAGCCGCTGTACTACAACGGTTTTGCCGCAGGCCGCGATGTACTGGGGCCGCTGCTGGTCAGCGACACCGGCATGCCCACGGCCGAGAGCAGCGGCAGCACCAGCCGCGCCAAGGCCTTGGGCATTGAGGGCATGGCCCAGAACGGCGTGCAAGGCCGGGGCGTGATGATGGACCTGCATGCGCACTACGGCGATGCCCGCAGCCTGATTGGCTACGACGAATGGATGCGCGTGATCGAGGCCGACCGGCTGGAGATCGAGCCCGGCGACATGCTGTGCCTGCACACCGGCTTTGCCCAGGCCGTGCTGGCAATGCAGAAGAACCCCGACCCGGTGGTGCTGAACAACCGCTGCGCGGTGCTCAATGGCCGTGACGAGAAGCTGCTGCAGTGGATCAGCGACAGCCAGATCGCCGTGATCGCGGCCGACAACTATGCCGTCGAGGCGCACCCGGCCCAGCCTGGTGCTGACTGCTGCGCGGCGCTCCCCCTGCATGAGCACTGCCTGTTCAAGCTGGGCCTGCACCTGGGCGAGCTGTGGCATCTGACACCGCTGGCGCAGTGGCTGCGTGCCCATGGGCGCAGCCGCTTTCTGCTGACCGCCCCACCGCTGAACCTGCCCGGCGCCATTGCCTCGCCGGTAACCCCGATTGCCACGGTCTGAGACCGGCCTTCAAAGAAATGCTTTACGGCGGCAGCAGCGCTAGCCTGGCCTGCCGCACCCTACCCCGGAGCCACCATGCCCTACATCATTGAGACTTTCGACAAGCCCGAACACCAGGCCATACGCCAAGCCCACCGCCCGGCGCACCTGGACTTTCTGGCGCGCAACGCGGGGCTGCTGCTGGCCTGCGGCGCCAAGCTGCAGGACGACGGCAGCGACATGGGCGGTGGCCTCTATGTGGTGGACCTGGACACGCGCGAGGCGGCCCAGGCCTTTATCGAATCCGATCCCTTCTACCAGGCCGATCTGTTTGCCCAGGTGCGCATCACGCGCTGGAGCAAGGCCTATGTCGCCGGCCAGTGCTGCCTGTGACGCCTTTCTTGGAAACCGCTATGTCCACTCCATCGACTCCATCGACCTCTGCACGCCCCCGCGTGCTCATCACCGGCGGCGGCGCCGGCATTGGTGCAGCCGCTGCGCTGCGCTGCCATGCCGATGGCTATGACCCGGTCATCATCGACCGCCAGATCGACCAGGTGCCCGCCGGTTTTGTCGCGATCCAGGCCGACCTCAGCAGTGCCGAAGACACGGCCCGCGCGCTGAACGAAGCGCTCGCTGGCGGCCCCATCACCCGCCTGGTGAACAACGTCGGCATCGTGGTGCCCAACGACGCTGCCAGCCAGACGCTGGCCGAGTTCGACCTCGCCGTATCGCTGAACCTGCGCTGCGCGTTCCAGTGCATGCAGGCCTTGCTGCCCGGCATGCAGGCGGCGCAATTTGGCCGCATCGTCAACATGTCCTCGCGCGCGGCGCTGGGCAAGGACTTGCGTACTGCTTACGCCGCCACCAAGGCCGGCCTGATCGGCATGACCCGTGTCTGGGCGCTGGAGCTGGGCCAATGGGGCATCACCGCCAATGCCATCGGCCCCGGCCCCATCCGCACCGAGCTGTTCGACAAGGCCAACCCACCGGGCGCCGAGCGCACGCAAAAGATCATCCAGTCCGTGCCCGTCAAGCGCGTGGGCACGCCCGACGACGTGGCCCATGCCGTGGCCTACATGCTCGACGAGCGCAGCGGTTTTGTCACCGGCCAGGCACTCTATGTCTGTGGCGGCATGACCGTGGGCGTGGCACCGGTCTAGCCCTTTTTCGTGGGCCTGTCGGTTGCAGGCCCCGCTTTGCTCCTTCCATTGATAACAAGAGACATCGATGTCAAAAATCACCGCTTTTTTCACCGAGCTGATGCGCAAGTATCTGCCCGACCCCTTCGTGTTCGCGATCCTGCTGACCTTGCTGACCATGGTGCTGGCCTTTGCTGTGGAGAGCCGGCCCATCAACCTGGTGGTGCAGGACTGGGGCAAGGGCTTTTGGAGCCTGCTGGCCTTCACCACCCAGATGGCGGTGATTCTGGTGATGGGCTATGTGCTGGCGGCCGCACCGGTGGTGGACCGCTTCCTCAACCGCATTGCCGGTATGGTGCATACGCCGCGTGGCGCCATCATCATGGCCACTGTCGTGGGCTGCGTGGGCAGCTACCTGAACTGGGGTTTTGGTCTGGTGATCGGCGGCATCATGGCCAAGAAGCTGGCGCTGCGCGTCAAGGGCGTGCACTACCCGCTGATCATCGCCTCGGCCTACACCGGCTTCACGATGTACAGCCTGGGTCTGTCGGCCACCATTCCGGTGCTGATCTCCACCAAGGGCCACAGCTTTGAAAAGCAGATGGGCATCATCCCGCTGAGCGAAACCATTTTCTCCCCCCACATCCTGCTGACCGCGCTGGCCGTGCTGATCGTGCTGCCGCTGATCAATGCGGCGATGCATCCGAAAGCCGGTGAAAAAGTCACCGAGATCAGTGCCGAGCTGGCCAGCAACGAAGAGTCCAAGGGCCCATCGGCCGCGAACCTGCTGGGCGACGAAAAGACCTTTGCCGGCCGCCTGAACAACAGCCGCATCCTGAGCGGGCTGATCGGCCTGACCGGCATGGCTTTTGTGGCCATGCACTTCATGCAGAACGGAAGCCTCGATCTGAACATGATCAACTTCTTCATCCTGTTCCTGGGCATCTTGCTGCTGGGCACGCCGATGAAGTATGTGGAAAAGGTCAATGAGGGTGTCAAGACCATTGGCGGCATCATTCTGCAGTTCCCGTTCTACGCCGGCATCATGGCCATCATGCATGCCTCGGGCCTGGTCGAATCGATCGCCCATGTGTTCGTCAGCTTCTCGACCGCCTATACCTTGCCGCTGTGGGGCCTGGTGAGCTCCTTCTTCATCAACTTCTTTGCGCCTTCGGGCGGCGGCCACTGGGTGCTGCAAGGCCCGTTCATGATCGAAGCGGCCAAGACCCTGGGCGCATCGCAGGCCCACACCGCCATGTCGGTGATGCTGGGCAATGGCTGGAACGACCTGGTGCAGCCTTTCTGGATCCTGCCTGCGCTGGCGCTGTCCAAGCTCAAGCTCAAGGACATCATGGGCTACACGGTGGTCTCGATGTTCGTTGTGGGGGCCATCTACATCGGCTCCTCCCTGTTCTGGCCATAAATCGGGCCAGACCTTCCCTTCCTCCGGCTGTCACGCGAGACCCAACAAGCACTGACAAAACAAGTGGCAGCCTTTTTCACTTTGCTTTGGAGATACCCATGAACACCACCCGTTTCAACGCCCGCCGCACCGTGCTGCAAGCCATCGCCGCTGCCAGCCTGGGCGCCGCCCTGGTGCCTGCCGCTTTTGCGGCCGAGGCTTTCCCGAACAAGCCCATCACGATGGTCGTGCCCTTTGTGGCTGGTGGCACCACCGACATCCTGGCCCGCATCGTCGGCCAGTCGCTGGGCGAGGAGCTGGGCCAGCCGGTGATCATCGACAACCGCGCCGGTGCCGGTGGCAATATCGGTGGCCAGTTCGCCGCACGTGCGCCGGCCGACGGCTACACCATCTTCATGGGCACCGTGGGCACCCACGCGATCAATGAATGGCTCTACAAGAAGATGCCCTTCAGCCCCAACAAGGACTTTGCACCGCTGACCCGCGTGGCCAATGTGCCCAACCTGCTGGTGGCCAACCCGGCGCAGCCTTTCAAGAACGTCAAGGAACTGATCAGCTACGCCCAGGCCCATCCCGGCCAGGTGAACTTTGGCTCCTCGGGCAGCGGCAGCTCCATCCACCTGTCGGGTGAGCTGTTCAAGATGATGGCCAAGGTCGACATGATCCACATCCCCTACAAGGGCAGCGCACCGGCCGTGACCGACCTGCTGGGCAACCAGATTGCGATCATGTTCGACAACATGCCCTCTGCGATCCAGCATGTGCGCTCGGGCAAGCTGCGCCCGCTGGCGGTGACCACCACCAAGCGCTCGCCTGAGCTGCCCGATGTGCCAACCGTTGCCGAAGCAGGCGTGCCCGGCTACGAGGCGACCTCCTGGTTTGGCCTGTTCGCCCCCACGAAGACGCCTGCCGATGTGCAGGCCAAGTTGCATGCTGCGATCATCAAGGTGTTGCAAAAGCCTGACGTGATCAAAAAGATCGGCGACCAGGGCGGCGAAGTGGTGACCGAGTCCCAAGCGGAGTTTGGCAAGTTCATCGCCGCTGAAAACGAGAAGTGGAAGCAAGTGGTGAAGACCTCGGGCGCGACCGCAGGCTAATCCATCCAGCGTACAAAGCAAAGCCGCCGATCCTGGCAGTCCAGGACCGGCGGCTTTTTCTATGCAGCGCAGCTAGAGGATCAGACGCCGATCGGGCCGCCGTCCGCTTTCTGGATCACCACCGTCGACGAGCGTGGGCGCACCTTGCCATCGGGCGCGCGGGTGGCGTCGGCCGTGCCATAGGCAGGCCAGTTCACCGGGTGCTGGATGTTGAGGAAGATGCTGGTGTGGTCCGGGGTATAGGCGAAGCCGGTGATCTCGGCCTCGTTCGGGCCGACAAAGAAGCGGCGCAGCTCGGCCTGGTTGGCGGCGTTGATGACCGGGCCCGTGCCCTTGGCATCCTTCAGCGCGCCGGGCACGACGGCCAGCATCTGGTCGTTCGTGGCCTTGGCGACGGCGTTGTTGCGGCCACCGTCGATGCCGTTGTCGGTCTGGATCCACAGAATGCCACGGTCATCAAACGCAATGCCATCGGGGCTGGCGAGCTGGTTGAGCTCGGTGAGGCCCGAGCGGTTGGTGTCGGCGTTGGAGGCGGCATCCGAGCCAAAGACAAAGATGTCCCAGCGGAAGGTGTTGGCACCGGCGTCATCGTGCCAGCGCACGATGTGGCCGTTGACATTGTTCAGGCGCGGGTTGGCGGGGTTGGTGCCGCGTTCGGCATTGCGGCTGGTGTTGTTGGTCAGGGTCAGGTAGACATCGCCATTGCTGGGGTGCACCGCGGTCCACTCGGGGCGGTCCATCGGCGTGGCCCCGACAAAGTCTGCCGCGCCGCGCGTATTGATCAGAATGGCATCGATAGTGCCGAAGGCCTCGCCCAGGCTGCGGCCGTCCTTGCCCTTGGTGGCAGGGGTCAGCGCCAGCCATTCGCCCTTGCCTTCGGCATCAAAGCGCGCCACGTACAGGGTGCCTTTGTCCAGGTACTTGTGGCCCACGGCAATGCGGTCGCTGCGCGCGGCATCCTTGGGGTCCCACAGCGCTTCGGACACAAAGCGGTAGATGTACTCAAAGCGCGAATCATCGCCGCTGTAGAAAGCCAGCGGCTTGCCGGCCACCGGGATGCCGTAGGCAGCGCCTTCGTGGGCAAAGCGGCCCATCGCGGTGCGCTTGGTCGCCGTGCTGCTGGGGTCGTAGGGGTCGATCTCGACCAGGTAGCCAAAGCCGTTAACTTCATTGCGCCAGTCCTGCAGGCCATCGGCGCCCGTGGCGGTGATGTTGAAGCGGGCAAATTCGCCTTGCTGCTCGCTCGCATCGCCCGCAGCCGTCTCCCACTGGTAGCGGCCGGCCTTGGTCTGCACGCCGACACGCTTTTGGGCGGCCGTCACCTCACCGGTGTTGACAAAGCAGGCGGCCCAGTTTTCTTCGGCAGTGATGTAGGTGCCCCACGGGGTGGTGCCGTTGCCGCAGTTGTTGTTGGTGCCGCGCACCTGGGTGCCGGCCGTGGAGAACGGCGTCTTGACCCAGTCCGTGCCTGCCACAGGGCCCGACAGGTTCATCGGCGTGGCCGAGGTGAAGCGGCGGTTGTAGCGCGAGTTCTTGATGATCTCCCACTGGCTGCCCTGCTTGCGCACATGCATGACGGCCACGCCATGGGCATTGACCTCTTTGCGCACCTCTTCTGCCGGGCGCTTGCCGTCCACCGAGGTGGGGCCGTTCGGGTGCAAGGCCTTCTCGTCGATGTATTCGTGATTGACCACCAGCAGGCCTTCGCTGGAACTGCCGGCGAGCGGGAAGTAGTGCATGCCGTCATGGTGCATGCCGGTGGAGTGCAACAGGTCCTGCGAGCTGTTGCGGCCTTCATTGCTCCAGGGCGCTGCCTGGTCGTTGAGCGGCGTGCCCCAGGCACCGATGACCGAGGCCACATAGCCGGCGGGCACCACGCAGGCATCTGTCATCGAGTTGGGCAGCGACGCAAAGCCGAGCTTGACGGCCTTGTCATCATCGCCATCACTGCCGCCCCCGCAGGCGGAAATACTGGCACCGGCAAACAGCGCCAGGGCCGAACCCAGGCTGCCGCGCATCACCAGGCGACGCGACATATGCGTCTCCAGGATGGTGCTGAATGGGGTGTTGCCTTCCGTGTTGCGGACGACTTTGTCGGAAATGGATTTGCTCATCGCTTCGACTCTCCTGATTGTGGGACCACCGTTGGAAAGGGCCCAGTCTAGGAAGCGGAAATGACGGCTCCGTGAATATCCGATGACGTCACCGCATCGTCACGAATGCGATACCTTTGTGCGCTATAGGCGCATGCAAGGCCTTCTCAGGCAGCGACTGGTTCCATCCGGTAGCGGTGCTGCAGCGACTGCTCCAGACCGAACTCCGCCAACAGTTGCTGCAGCCGCTCGGCCGCCGCGCGCTTTTTGTGGCCGGTGTACCTGGCGAGGATCAGCTCGTTCTTCATGCTGTGTTCCCAGCCGACCAGCTCGGTCACGGTGACCTGGTAGCCCTGGCTTTCCAGGTAGAGGCAGCGCAGCACATTGGTGATCTGGCTGCCCATCTCACGGGTGTGGATGGGGTGGCGCCACAGCTCTGCCAAGGGGGTGCGCGCAAGGTTCATGGCCTTGTTCTGGCGCAGGCATGCCGCCACTTCGGCCTGGCAGCAAGGCACCAGCACCATCGCACGGGCCCGCTTTTCCAGACCAAAGGCAATGGCGTCATCGGTGGCGGTATCGCAGGCATGCAGCGCCGTGACCACATCAAAGCGCTCGGGCACCGCATCGGTGCGGGTGGAATCGGCGACCGACATGTTCAGGAACGACATGCGCTCAAAACCCAGATCGGCCGCCAGCTGCTGCGAGGCCTCGACCAGCGGCGCACGGGTCTCGATGCCGTAGATATGGCCACGGCCCAGGTTCTTGAAGAACAGGTCGTAGAGGATGAAGCCCAGGTAGGACTTGCCGGCGCCATGGTCGGCGAGGCTGACCGGGTGATCCTGCGCAGACAACTCGGTCAGCAACGGCTCGATGAACTGGTAGAGGTGGTAGACCTGCTTGAGCTTGCGGCGCGAATCCTGGTTCAGCTTGCCATCGCGCGTGAGGATATGCAGCGCCTTGAGCAGCTCGATCGACTGTCCGGGCTTGAGCTCCAGCTGCTGGGCAACATCGGGGGCGGCGGGCTTGGTGGTGCTACGGCCTGCGGCGCGCGGTGCTTTCATCGTTTTCATTCCTTGGCCTTGCCGCTGGCAGCGTCCTGGTGCGGGAAGGGGCAGCGCGGGCCCACGCCCAGGTCCAGCCAGCCCTCCAGGCCCAGCGCATCGAGCGTCTCCATGTTCTTTTCGTAAATCGCATCCGCCTCGGGGAAGGCCTCAACCGCCTTGTCAATGCTCTCTTCGCGCAGCAGGTGCAAGATGGGGTATGGCGAGCGATTCGTGCAGTTGGTCACGTCATCGACCGTCGTGCCCTCGAACTGGAACAAGGGGTGAAACGAGGCCACCTGCAGGATGCCGCCCAGATCCAGCTCTTCGATCATGTCGTCGGCGATTTCGAGGAAATCATTGAAATCCAGAAAATCATGCAGCGCATAAGGGAGGATCAGCAAAGTGGTATCGCGCTTGTCCGGATTGGCTTCGGCCAGCGCTTCGAGCTCACGGTGCAGATCATGCGCCACCGCTTCGGCATCCTGCGCATCGCTCACCACATAGTGGATCTGGTCCTTGACATGCACGCCCTTGGCAAACGGGCACAGGTTCAGACCGATGACGGCTTTTTCCAGCCAGTTCACGGTGTCGGCCATCACCACCTGGTGCAAGGCCTCATCTGCAGGCGCAGGTGCAGCATGGGTATCGGTCATCGTGGGGCTTTCTGGTGGAGTTATAGATGGCCAGCGGGGGCTGTCTGCGGGCCATCACCCTGCAAAGGGGTGGGCGCTGGGCGCAAGGGCGGCGCAAGGCCACAGGCTGGCAGAGGCTGACACTGGGCCTGCCATTGTAGCGAGGGTGGCTTGGCCAGTGCCTGCGCTAAGCCATGGCACCCATGCAGAAGCCCGGTATTCAGGGAACGAGGACGCGTTGGCCCGTCAGGCGTTCATGCTCCCGCAGTGCATAGCGGTCCGTCATGCCAGCGATGAAATCGGCCACCACGCGGGCGCATGCGACCCGATCCAGACCGGCGGCACGGGCGGCGAAGCGCGGCTTCATCTGCGCGGGGTCGCCCAGGTAAATGTCAAACAGCTCGCGCACGACGGCCTTGGCCTGGCCGGTGGTCTGCATCACCTGCGGATGGCGGTACAGGTTTTTGAACAAAAACCGCTTGAGCTCGGCCGACTCGGCCGCCATCGTGCTACTGAAACCGACCAGGGCGGGCAACTGGCGCACGGCATCCACATCAGCCGGCTGCGCCGCCTGCAGGCCCGCACTGGTGTGGCGGATCACATCGTAGATCTGTTCACTGAGCATGCGGCGCGTGGCCTCGTACAGCCATTTGCGCTGCCAGCGCGGCTCCTGCAGCTGCGGGTACTCGGCCAGCGCCTCGTGGGCATAGCGGGCAAACAGCGGCACGCCCATCAGCTGCTCCAGACTGATCAGGCCGGAACGCACGCCGTCGTCGGCATCATGGGCGTTGTAGGCGATCTCATCGGCCAGATTGGCCAGTTGGGCTTCCAGACCCGGCCGCTGGCCAAGCAGGAAGCGCTGGCCTACGCCGCCGGGCTCACGGGCCTCCAGCTGCCGCGCATGCTTGGCGGAGCAGTGTTTCAGAATCCCTTCCCGGGTTTCGAAGCACAGGTTCAGCCCGCTGTAGTCGGGGTAACGCTCTTCGAGCGTATCGACCACGCGCAGGCTCTGCATATTGTGCTCAAAGCCGCCAAAGTCCTGCATGCAGTCATTGAGCACATCCTGGCCCGCATGGCCAAAAGGCGTGTGGCCGAGGTCATGGGCCAGGCAGATCGCCTCGGTCAGGTCTTCGTTGATGCGCAGCGCCCGCGCCACCGAGCGGCCCAGCTGCGCCACCTCGATCGAGTGCGTGAGGCGGGTGCGGAACAGGTCGCCCTCGTGGTTCAAAAAAACCTGGGTCTTGTAGACCAGACGGCGGAAAGCGGTGGAGTGCACGATCCGGTCGCGGTCACGCTGAAAAGCGCTACGCGTGGGCGCCGCCTCTTGTGCATGCAGGCGGCCCTGGCTGCGGTGGGAGAAGCAGGCATAAGGCGCCAGGCCCAGCTCGGTCCAGATTTGCTGGGGCTCGGCTGGCTGCATCAGCGGCGCGGGGCGGTCCATCCGGTCAGGCCTGCACTGCCTCGGCGCAGCACAGGTCGATGACTTCGCGCACCAGCGCATCGGGCGCCTCGCGCACTACCGCCTTGCCCGGCCCATCGATCAGCACAAAGCGGATCGCGCCGGCCTGGGATTTCTTGTCGTGGCGCATCAGTTCCAGATAGCGGCCCGCGTTGTCCTGGCTATCCAACATGGCACCGCGCACCGGCAAACCGGCACGGGCCACCAGCGCACGCAGGCGTTGCACAAAGGCAGCATCGACCAGACCCAGACGCTGGGACAGCTCGGCGGCCATCACCATCCCGGCCCCCACGCCTTCGCCATGCAGCCAGACGCCATAGCCCATGCCGGCTTCCATCGCATGGCCAAAGGTGTGGCCAAAGTTGAGGATGGCGCGCAGGTCCGCCTCGCGCTCGTCCTTGGAGACCACATCGGCCTTGATCTCACAGCTGCGGCGCACTGCATAGGCCAGCGCCCGCTTGTCGCCGGCCATCAGCGCTGGCATTTCGGCCTCCAGCCAGTCCATGAACGCCATGTCCGCAATCGGGCCGTACTTGATGACTTCGGCCAGCCCAGCGCTCAGCTCGCGCGCGGGCAAGGTGTCAAAGGTGTCGAGATCACACACCACCAGCTGGGGCTGGTAGAAGGCGCCGATCATGTTCTTGCCCAGCGGATGGTTGATGCCGGTCTTGCCGCCGACAGATGAATCCACCTGCGACAGCAAGGTGGTGGGCACCTGCACAAAAGGCACGCCACGCATGAAGCTGGCAGCGGCAAAGCCGGTCATATCACCCACCACACCGCCACCCAGTGCAAACAGCACCGTCTTGCGGTCGGCGCCGTTGTGCATCAGTGCATCAAAAATGCCTTGCAGGGTCGTCCAGTTCTTGTGCGCTTCGCCATCGGGCAGCACCACCAGTTCCACCTTGGGGTAGTGCGGCGCCAGTGCAGCCTGCAACTGGCGGGCGTAAAGCGGCGCGACTGTGTCGTTGCTGACGATCAGCGCCTGCGAAGCCTTGGGGCAATGTGCAAAGGTGTCCGCCTGGGCAAGCAAGCCCGAAGCAATCAGGATGGGGTAGGAGCGGTCGCCCAGGTCAATATGAACAGTGTCGGTCACAGCGTTTGCGTCGGAAAGTTGTATGGATATCGCTCGTCCATTATCGGGGAGTTGCCAAAGTGGCGCCCGGCTGCGGCACCAGGCCCGCCAACTCGGCCTGCATGCTGACCTTGCGCATGACCTGGCCGGTGCCGCAGCGCAAAGTGTCGATGGTGTAGTGCGCTGTCTCTTCGTACAGCGGCGCGCGCACGGCCAGCAGGTCCTTGAGGCGCTTGAGCGTGTCATCACCTTGCAGCAAGGGGCGCCCGGTATCGTTGCGCAGGCGCCGGGCAATGTCTTCGGGGCTGGAATGCAGGTAGAACACCGTTGTGTGGGCATGCAGCACGGTGCGGTTCTCGGGCCGCAGCACCGCACCGCCACCGGTGGACAGGATGCAGGCCCGCTCCCTTGTCGCCAATGCGGCAATCACCTGGGCCTCGACATCGCGGAAAGCCTGCTCGCCCTGGGCCGAGAAGTACTCCTTGATCGTGCAGCCCAGCTGCGCTTCGATCACATGGTCGGAATCGACAAAATCCACACCCCATAGGCGTGCCAGCTGCCGGCCAATGGTGGATTTACCACTGCCGGGCAGCCCAATCAAACACACGGAAGGTGCCATTGCGCTACATCCTGAAAACGGACTGCACATGATAGCGGCAATGGCAGGCATAAAAAAACCTCCGGCGTGCCGGAGGTTTTTGGGCTAGACCTGAGAAATAGGTCTGTGCAGTTCAGTTACTACTCTTCTTTGACACACACGCCAGCCGTGTCGGTCACGCGGAAGGTGACTTCGCGGCTCACCGCGTTGGCCGAATTCTTCGCAGTCACGTACATGCGATAGGTTCCCACTTCGTC
Organism: Comamonas sp. SY3; assembly: GCF_041730275.1. Lineage (NCBI taxonomy): Bacteria > Pseudomonadati > Pseudomonadota > Betaproteobacteria > Burkholderiales > Comamonadaceae > Comamonas > Comamonas sp. SY3. The sequence continues at coordinate 281,209 of NZ_JBGTYN010000006.1, forward strand.
GCAGGTCAGCAGGGCACCGGAAGCAATGCGACCCGTCGTGCCTTGGCCAAACACTTGCATCCAGCTAGGTGCGCCTTCCAAAGTCCAAGTCACGTTATCACCCGTGGCAGAGAAGGTGTAGGTGTAGGAGCTTCCAACTTCCACCGAAGAAATCACGCATGGCGAAGCAGTGGAGCCAGTGCATCCGTTGATGGTAAAGGCCACAGGGCTGTCTGGCAGGTTGCCAGCCACTGTCAGTACCAGCGTATTGCGTGCAGTCGCGCCATTGGCATCACGCACGTTGAGCACCACGTTGTAATCACCAGGGGTTTTTACGTTAGGGGTACCAGAAATCAAACCGTCGGAGCTCAGGCTCAAACCGGCTGGCAAAGCTGAATTGGTGGACCAAATAAAAGGCGCCACACCACCGTCGGCCATCAATGCATGAACAAATGGCGCCGCGTTCTGTGCCGTCAATGCCAGTTCAGACTCAGGGATAGTCAACGCAGTGGAAGCCAGAGCATTGATCACTGGAATCACCGCATACTGGGTGATCGGCTCCTGAATACCATTGGTCAGATCGTTGTCAGCACGATCCACAGTCAAACGCAGCAGCAGCGGACCGGAAGCAGGGCCGCTGGCTACTGAGAATTGGCCAATGCCGTTGACAGTACTGATCTGCATGGAACCACTATTGGTTTTGCCGCCTGCTAACAACTTAGCACCGTCGGATGCTGCATTCGGCACGATGCTGACCTGCAGATTAGCGTTGCCTGAATTGCTAATAGGCTGGTTGTTGTCATTGAGGACAGTTGCCTGCACCACCACGCTGTTAGGAATGTTGTTCAGATTGTCACGCGAGCCCAGGTATTGGGTCTGGTTGGTAAAGGTGACCGTTGCAGGAGTAGCGGTACTGCCGCCGCCTACCTTCACCGTTGCACGATCAGAGTACACCTTGTTATCGCGTGGATCGGTCACACTGCACTGAACCGTCACATCACCCGCGATGCCATGAGAAATGATATGGAACGACGCACCACCGGCATTGGAGCCCAGCGTAATGTTACGGTAAGCACCTGGAACCTTGATGGTTTCGCCCTTGTAGTTAACTTCGACCGTATGGTCGTCATTACCGTCGAGGTAATAGAGTGCGCCAGAGTCCAGCCCAGAAGTGATATTGCAGGAGAACGCGCCATCCTCTTGGTTCGGAATGGGGTTACCGCCCGCGTTGGCTTGGATGTAGAGGGTGGACATATAGGGGTAATAGTCCCCTACATCTGGATAGCCCGGCAAGGTGGATGTCAGGTTGACCGGCACTGCAGCCTTGGACGCCGTCAGCTTGATGCTGTACTGCTGCTGCGATTCACCACCGCTGCCACCACCGCCACCACAAGCTGCCAACAACAGCGGCGCCACCAGCGCCAAGGGCTTCAACAAATTTCTCATAACTCTCCCTGTCTATCTTAATTAACGCATTTCACCGCGGTCTGAAATCATCTTTGGCGTAATGAACACCAGCATTTCACGCTTTTCCGATTCGCGAACATTGCTCTTGAACAGATTGCCCAGCACTGGCACATCTCCCAACAAAGGAATCTTGTTGGTGGTGGATGTCTCTGAGAGCTCAAAAATACCGCCAATCACCACAGTGCCGCCATTTTCCACCAATACTTGGGTCTTGATGTGCTTGGTGTCGATCGCCGGGCCCGCCGTGGTATTCGCTCCTTGAGAATCCTTGGACACGTCCAAGTCAAGAATGATGCTGCCTTCTGGCGTGATCTGTGGCACAACTTCCAGCTTCAGCACTGCTTTTTTGAATTCCACCGTGGTTGCACCATTCTGGGCCGAGTTCTGGTAGGGGATTTCGGTACCTTGCTCAATCAATGCCTTGGTCTGGTCAGCCGTGATCAACCGCGGGCTCGAGACGATCTTGCCTTTGCCATCGGCCTCCATGGCCGACAGCTCCAACGCCAGAAATCGGTTTGCAGCCGAGTTGAAAATGGACAGTGCAAAAGAGCCACTGCCGCCACCTGTCGACAGGACTGCTGGCAGATTGACAAAGCTGCCGTTGGAGGTGTTGGTACCACCCATGCCCGTGGTTCCCACCGCATTGTCATAGCTGGTACCAAAGCCCACGCGGTTGCCACCACCAATGCTGTAGCCGCCATCACCACCGTTAGCGGCACGCATATCGCCGCCACCCAGGCGCACACCCAGCGCACGGCCAAAAGTGTCGCGTGCCTCAACAATGCGCGCCTCGATCAGCACCTGGCGCACGGGAATGTCCAGGGTCACCAGCAGGCGGCGCAGCTCTTCCAGCTTGGCGGGCACGTCGGTCACGAACAACTGGTTGGTACGAGGCTCAGCGATGGCCGAACCGCGTGCCGTCAGAAAGCGGCTTTGGGTGCCGCCTGTACCACCGCCGCTGCCTGAATTGGTGGTGATTTGCTTGAGCAGTTCGGTCGCCTTGGCGTAGTTGAGCTGGAAAGCCTGGGTCTGCAGCGGGACCTTCTCCTCCAGCTTGGCAACGGCATCGAAGTCTTTCTGGATGCGCTCATCAATCTCATCCTTGGGCGCGATCCACAGCACCGTGCCGGACTTGCGCATGCCCAGACCCTTAGCATCGAGAATGATCTGCAGCGCCTGGTCCCAGGGGACATCCTTCAGACGCAGGGTCAGCGCGCCGTTGACGGTGTCCGAAGTCACGATATTGAAGTTGGTGAAATCGGCGATCACTTGCAGCAGCGACCGCACTTCAATATTCTGGAAGCTCAGCGAGAGTTTCTCGCCCGTGAACGTGCCCGAGGAGCCCAGCTTGTTCGGATCGCTCTTGCGCTGGCGCACTTCGACGACAAACTGGTTGTCGCTCTGGTAGGCGCTGTGCTCCCATTCACCCGCGTTTTTCAGCTGCACAAACACGGTGCTGCCTGCCTGGCGGGCAGAGATCATGCCGACGGGCGTACCAAAATCGGCGACATCCAGCCGGCGACGCAGGGCCTCGGGCAACAAGGTGTGCTGCAGCTCCAACGTCAGTCCATCGCCTTGCTTGGAGATATTCACGCCCACCTTGTTGTTGGGCAACGTGATGACCAGCCGACCCGCACCATCGCTCCCCCGGCGGAAATCCAGATCTGACAGTGGCTGCGAATAATTGTTGCCGTCTTCGGCAAACTGCGTGTTTTGCGCCGCGGCGGTGGGCACAGCCTTCGCCGCAGGCTCCAGTGACACCAGCAAATCGCTGCCGCTGATCTCGGTTTTGTAGCTGGTGCTTTCCTTGAGATTCAGCACCACGCGGGCCTTGGTGTCCGTTTCCACAACATTCAACGAGCGCAGGTTGCCCTGGTTGAGCTCCACCCGGTTACTGGGCATGGCGCTTTTGAAACCCGGCAGGTCCAGCACCACGCGCGCAGGCGACTGGATGCTGAAGGTCTCGGGCAATACCAGAGGCGCACCTTCGGTCTCGATCTTGACCAGCTCGACGCCATCCCGCACCAGCGTCGACACCTTGTTGATACGCCCCTGCGCCAGCGCCCAGGATGGCAGCAGCATGGCCATCAGAGGGATTAATACGCTGAATTTCTTCATTTTTTGGCCTCCTGCAGCTCAAGCACTGCATCTCTCTCTATCCATTCACCCACACCATCTTGCACAATCTCCCGCAGGGTGACCGCGCTTTCGCTGATGCTTTTTATCTTCCCGTAGTTCTGGCCCAGGTACATGCCCTTGCTGACCTGGTAGATCAAGCCATCAGCCTTGACCAAGGCGACATCCAGTCCGCCCTTCTTCAAAAAACCCACCATGGAGATGGTGTCCAGCGGGAATGATTCGAGCTGCTCTTTGCGCCGCGCCCGTTCAGGCGCGACCAGGGCGTCAGAGATGGTCGCAGGCGCGTTGGCACTGCCACCCAGCAACGCAGCAAGACGCTCCTTGCTGAAAGGGTCGAGCGTCGTACTGGCCACATAGCCCTGAGGCACAAACTCCTTGGGCGCCGTGATGGGCTTGACCGAAGGCCGGGTGTTCGCCTGCTCCTGCTGCATCCACTGCTGCAGGTCATCGCCTTCGTCAGTACAGGCTGCCAACAGCGACACCGCCAACGCAGCGCCTATCCATTTAGACAAAGTATGCATATCCACCTTACTTCTTCGCGTTCTGCTTGGATTTCGCCGCTTGCTGCTCTTGGAGCTCTTGCGGATCCAGATAGCGGAAGGTTCTTGCGGTAGCGTTCAGCACCAACGTCGCACTTTCCTTGTTGGCGGGCGCCAGCGCAATGTTGTTCAAGGTCACGATGCGCGAGAGATTGGCGACGTCCGCCGCAAAAAAGCCAATATCGTGGTACCTGCCATTGACCTGCAAGGTGATTGGCAGCTCGGCGTAATAGTCCCGCACCACGGTCTGACCCGGTTTGAACAGGTCAAACTGCAGGCTGCGGCCAATACCGGCCTGGTTGATATCGGACAACAACGCAGCCATTTCCGCCTTGCTGGGCAATTGTTTTTCCAGCTGGGTCACGTACTGCAACACCTGCTCGCGCTGTTTGCGCAGCGCATCCAGATTGACCGCCTTGCGCAGACGTGTCTTGTAGTCTTCCTTGAGCTTGAGCTCTTCGGCCTGCGCCACAGACAGCTCGTCCTCAAAGCTGCTCAAATAGGCATACCAGCCCAAACCGATCACCAGTGCCGCAATAAACACCAACAAGACCGCGCGAGGAGCAGCCGGCCAGACAGAGGGGTCCTTGGGATCGAGGTTTTGAAACTGGCGCTGAAAGCCTTGCAGCGCCTCTCCCACTTGCATATTTTTTTTCGTTGCCATGGTCGCCTTTACTTTTTCAGCGCCTGCGCGTTGTGGGCCTGCTCCACATCACTGGAGCGCACCAAGCCGAAACGCAGGTTGAAGCCAGCGACCCGCTTTCTCTCACGGGTATTGATCTGTGTGGTCGTACCCACCACCTCGACCAGCTCAGGCTTGGACAGCCACGGCGTCTTGGTGGCCAGGCTGTTGAGCAATTCGGACACCCGCTCGTTGGATTGGGCAATGCCCTGGATCTGCACGGTCTGCTCTTGTTGCTTGAGGCTCTCGATGTAGACGCCGTCTGGCAATTGGAGCACCAGCTCATTGAGCAAATGGACAGGCAGGTTGCGATCGGACTGCAGATCTTCAACGGCCTTTTGCCGGGCCTTCAATGCAGCGATCTCCGCGTCGATCTTGGCAACGTCGGCAATCTTGACATCCAGTGCCTTGATCTCGCGCGTCAACAGCGCGTTGCGCTGGCCTTGCAGGTCGATCTTGTACTGGTAGAACATGTAGACGGCGCCGCAGACCAGCGCGCCGACCAGCGCAGCGGCCAGCATCGATGCCTGGAAACTTTCCTTGCGCTTCTTGCGCGCAGCTTCGCGGTGCGGAAGCAGATTGATCAAGATCATGCCGCATACCTCCGCAACGCCAGTCCACAGGCGGTGAGATAGGTCGTGAAGTCCTTGCTCTTGCTGCGCGTGCGCACTGCCGCATCCATCACCATGTCTTCAAACGGATTGGCAGCAGAGGCTGCAAAGCCGGTCGCATCGATCACTGCATCCGTCAGACCACTGAGCACCGCCGAGCCACCAGCCAGCAAGATATGGTCAATGCGGTTGTGGGGGGTGCTGGTGAAGAAAAACTGCAGGGCGCGGTTGATCTCCTGCCCGATGCTCTCGACAAAAGGCCGCAGCACCACCTGCTTGTAATCCGCAGGTAGGTCATTGCCGCGCTTCTTTTGCTCCGCTTCTTCTTGCGAGAAGCCATACTGGCGCATGATCATCTGCGTGAGCTGGCCGCCGTTGAAGGACTGGTCGCGCTCATAGATCACCTGGTTGTTGTGGATGATCTGCAGGAACGACGCACTGCCCCCAATCTCGAAAATGGCAATGAATGCATCCTTGCCCTTGCTGGGCATGTTGCCGATCAAACGCCGGGCAGCCAGCGCGGTGGCATTGGATTCGATCTCGAGCACCACGGGCTTGAGGCCTGCCGCTTCTGCCAGGCCTTGCCGGTCCTGCACCGTCTCTTTGCGTGCGGCCGCGATGAGAACATCGACATCACCTACCGAATTGGAGGACGGACCGATCACATAGAAGTCCAGGTTCACCTCGTCGAGGGAAAATGGTATGTATTGGTTAGCTTCTGATTCAACTTGAAACTCCATCTCGAGCTCTGACAGCCCCGATGGCAGCACGATTTTTTTCTGAATAACGGCAGAAAGCGGCAACGCCAGTGCCGCTTGCTTGGTGCGGGTGCCGCTTTTCTTGACCAAGCGGCGCAAGGAATCGGCCACTTCGTCAAAGCGCTCGATGCCCGACTCGGTCACCCAGCCTGGCTCCAGCAGCTCTTGCGCACAGCGTTCAACAATGAATTGACCGCTACCACTCCTCCCCAATTCAACCAACTTGATGCTCGACGCGCTCACATCTATCCCCAAGAGGCTAGGCGGCTGGCGTCGGAACAAAGATCCCATTGAGACCAAGATGGGCTCCTCCCTAATTTGCTCTATATTGAGCTACAAAACTTAACACCCCTTATGAATGCTATCAGCAAGATAGTCGCCCAGCAAAGAACCACCTGCTCGCCGCGCCGATTCGTTGTCAAAACAATACGATACAAGGGAAACATTGGACGCCGCATGACATTTGTCACAAGCTAAATCAAAACCGGCGCCAACGCCACGCGAAGCAGGCGCGTGATAGCATCCCCTGCTTATGCAAGCTCCCCTCGACGGTCTGACCCCATGAATCCAGACGCTCCGATCTCGCGCAGAACGCCTGAGAAACCTCCCAAGTCCCCCAAGCAGTCCAAGCCCTCGAGCTTTGCCACCAAAACGCTGAAGTTTTTTGGCTGGCTGCTGGCCTTGCTGGTCGCAGGTGCCATTGCCGGTGCTGCGGTCGTCGCCGTGGGCCTGGCCATGGCCTACCCCAACCTTCCTGATGTCTCGGAACTGGCCGACTACCGCCCCAAGCTGCCGATGCGGGTCTACTCCTCAGAAGGCGCCTTGTTGGGCGAGTTCGGTGAAGAACGCCGCAATTTGACGCCCATCAGCGAAATTCCGAAGGTGATGGTGGATGCCGTGCTGGCTATTGAGGACACGCGCTTCTTCGAGCACAGCGGTGTGGACTACAAGGGCATGGCGCGTGCCTTGCTCGCCAACCTGGGGCGTGAAAAGGCCCAGGGTGCATCGACGATCACGATGCAGGTAGCCCGCAATGTCTATCTATCATCTGAAAAAACCTATACCCGCAAGATATATGAAATCCTGCTGACCCTGAAGCTTGAGCACACCTTGAGCAAGAATCAGATTCTGGAAATCTATATGAACCAGATCTATCTGGGCAACCGCGCCTATGGCTTCTCCGCCGCATCGGAGACCTACTTCGGCAAGCCGCTCAAGGATGTGACCGTGGCCGAAGCAGCGATGCTGGCAGGCCTGCCCAAGGCGCCGTCAGCCTACAACCCGATCAGCAACCCCAAGCGCGCCCGCATTCGCCAGCTCTACATCATCGACCGGATGGAAGAAAACCGGTTCATCACGCCGGCCCAGGCCAGCCAGGCACGCGAGGAGCCGCTCAAGATCCGCTCCAGTTATGCAGACAACCGGGTGCATGCGGAGTATGTGGCCGAGATGGCGCGCCAGCTGATCTTTGCGCAGTATGGCAACGAAGCCTACACCCGTGGCCTCAATGTCTACACCACGCTGATCGCCAGCGACCAGGAAACTGCCTATGACGCGCTGCGCAAGGGCATCATGGACTATGAAAAGCGCCAGCACTATCGCGGTCCGGAGAAATTCATCACCTTGCCCGCAGCAGGCCAGGAGCGCGACGAGGCGATCGACGAGGTGCTCGCCCAGCACCCGGACAATGGCAACATTCTCTCTGCCGTCGTGCTGGAAGCCGCACCGCGCAAGGTTGTGGTGATCCGCGCCGATGGTGATCCGATCGAGATCACCGGTGAGGGCCTCAAGCCGGTGCAATCCGGTCTGAGCGACAAGGCGCCACCCAACACCAAGCTGCGCCCCGGCGCTGTGGTGCGCATCATGGAAACCGCCAAGAAAACCTGGGAGCTGACCCAGCTGCCCGAGGTCGAAGGCGCGTTCGTCTCTCTCGATCCGCGCAGCGGTGCCATCAAGGCACTGGTCGGTGGCTTCGATTTCGACAAGAACAAGTTCAACCACGTGACCCAGGCATGGCGCCAGCCGGGCTCCAGCTTCAAGCCCTTTATCTATTCTGCAGCGCTGGAAAAAGGTTTTTCGCCCACGACCGTGATCAATGACGCTCCTCTGAGCTTCCCCGGATCGGCAGGGCAACAGCCCTGGGAGCCCAAAAATTCTGATGGGCGCTTCGATGGCCCCATGACGATGCGCCAGGCGTTGGCCCGCTCCAAAAACCTGGTGACCATCCGCGTGATGCAGTCGGTGGGCCCGAAAAAAGCCCAGGAATGGGTCACGAAGTTCGGCTTTGATGCGGACAAGCAGCCCCCCTACCTGCCCATGGCGCTGGGCGCCGGCTCGGTCACACCGATGCAGATGGTGGCTGCCTATTCGGTATTTGCCAATGGCGGGCACCGGGTCAATCCTTATCTGATTGCCAAAATCACCGACCACCGGGGCAATGTGCTGTCCGAATTCACGCCGCCCGCTACCGATGACCTGCCCCGCGCCATTGATGCCCGCAATGCGTTCGTGATGGACTCGCTGCTGCAGGACGTTGCCCGCTACGGAACGGCTGCCAAGGCCCAGGCCCAACTCAAGCGTCCCGACATCTATGGCAAGACCGGTACCACCAATGATTCGGTGGACGCGTGGTTTGCGGGCTTCCAGCCCACCAATGCGGCCGTTGTCTGGATGGGATATGACAACCCCCGCAGTCTGGGTGCGCGCGAATATGGTGGGGGCCTCAGTCTGCCCATCTGGATCAACTACATGCAGCACGCGCTCAAGGATGTGCCGGTGGCCAAGATGACGCCTCCCAGCGGACTGGTCAACGTCGGCGGTGACTGGCTCTACGAAGAGTACGCCCGCAGCGCGCCCAATCTGGGACTGGACTCGCCGGCGCCTACCGCCGACACCATGGTGCCGCCACCGAACGCTGACGAGCGCAACAAGATTCTGGACCTGTTCCGCAACTGACGCAGCAGCACCCAGCCACCAGGCCAGTCCGTATCGCTACGAACTGGCCTTTTTTGCGGGCGATCCGCTTCAGGCCTTGAAGACCAGCGGCAGACCTGACTGGACTGCGGCATCGCGCGTCAGGTCGGCGAAGAAGTCGTTACCGGTCTTGGTATCGCGCCACACGCTGCCGTCCCATTTGTAGTGGTAGCCGCCGGATTTGGCCGCCAGCCATACCTCATGCAGCGGAGGCTGCAGGTTGATGATGATCTGGCTGCGGTTGGCAAAGACCAGGGTCAGCAGACCGCCCACGCGCTGGGCGTCGATATCGGCATCGGTCTCATCATTGATGCGGTCGCAGGTCTGTTCAACCGCCAGCAAGAGTTTTTCCGCGGCATCCAGGTATTCGAGTTCGTTCATTACAATGCTTCAATGTGGAGTATTTACCAAATTGTATGCAGGACCTTTGTCCTTGCCACCGGTGCGGCACTATTGGCAGCTTGTGGCCAGCGTGGGCCTCTGTACCTGCCGACCGAGCCTGCAGCAGCCAACCGGGCGACCTTGCCGCAGACGCTGGACCCCAGTGCACCGGACCGGCCTGAGCCCCAGTTGCAGCCGTCCCCGGTGATGCAGGCCCCTGCCAGGCCCTGATGAAAGCGGCGGCGGCAATCCAGCCCACCCCGCCTGCATCCTTGATCCACCTCAAGGTCCAACCCACTACACCCCGTTACAGTCACGCCCGTTGCAATTGATATGTGGGCGGAAGAGATGGCGTTGGAACCTGTGGAACTGTACCGTGACGAGCAGCATGCTTGTCTGATGTTCACCGATCTGGTGGAAGAGGATGCGCAGGCCGTGCAGGCCAACCAGTTCCTGATTGTCGACCATGGCACCGGCGCCATCATCGACCCGGGCGGCAACCTCGCCTTCAATGAGCTGTATATGGGCATGGTGCGCTATTTCTCGCCGCACAAGCTGTCCTACCTGATCGCATCGCATGCCGACCCGGACATCATCGCCTCGCTGGACCGCTGGCTCACCTCCACCCGTGCGTCCTTGGTGATCTCCCGCGTCTGGGAGCGCTTTGTGCCGCATTTCACCAAGGTCGGCAAGACGGAAAACCGGGTCATTCCCGTGCAGGACCCCGGTGGCATTCTGCCGCTGGGCCAGAGCCAGTTGCACATCCTGCCCGCGCATTTTCTGCACGCGGAAGGCAATTTCCACTTCTACGACCCGATCAGCCGCATCCTGTTCACCGGCGATCTGGGGGTCTCGATGACCGATGGCTATATCGCCCGCACGCCGGTGACGGACCTGGCCCCCCACATTCCCCGCATGGAGGGCTTTCACCGGCGCTACATGGTGTCCAACAAGGTGCTGCGCCTGTGGGTGGCCATGGCGCGCCAGTTGGATATTTCATTGATCGTGCCTCAGCACGGCGCACCCATCATGGGCCCGGCCATCGCCCAGTTCTTTGACTGGCTCGACCACCTGATGTGCGGGGTCGATCTGATGGACAACCAGAACTACACCCTGCCCCAGCAGGCGATCTCGCCGCAGCCGCAACGCCCGCAGTAAGCCTGGCCCGTACCGCTTACAGCGTACCGTAGCTGTGCAAGCCGGACAGGAACATGTTCACCCCCAGGAAGGCAAAGGTCGTCACCACCAGGCCCACCAGCGCCCACCAGGCCGAGACTGCACCGCGCAGGCCCTTGACCAGGCGCATGTGGAGCCAGGCAGCATAGTTCAGCCAGACGATCAGCGCCCAGGTCTCCTTGGGGTCCCAGCTCCAGTAACCGCCCCAGGCCTCGGCCGCCCACAGCGCCCCCAGCACGGTGGCAATCGTGAAGAACGCAAAGCCCACGGCGATCGCCTTGTACATCAGGTCATCCATGATCTGCAGGCGCGGCGTGCCCCGGTTGATCCAGTGGCGCAACCCGATCATCAGCGCAAAGAACAGCTCCAGCGGCAAGGCCATGCGCAAGGTCTTGTCGAGCGAGGGGTAGAGGCTTTCATCACCCCAGACACGGAAGGCCGCCAGCGGCAGCACCAGCACCAGCATGGGCACGAGCACCAGGCCGATCCACAGCGCCCGCTGCGTGGCCGCCTTCAGCAGATAGGCCAGTGCCACCATCGCAGCCAGCGCAAAGGTGCCGTAGCCGACAAAATTGGCCGGCACATGCAGCTTCATCCACCAGCTTTGCAGCGCGGGCACCAGTGGCTGGATCTCATGGGCCTGGCGGGCCACCGTGTACCACAGCAGAAATCCGACCGAGGCACTGACCACCAGCATCACAAAGCCGCCCAGCGCCCGCGTCTGGTAATGCGCTTCGAAGTAGAGGTAGAAAAGTGCCGTCATCCAGGCAAACAGCACAAACACCTCATAGAGATTGCTGACAGGGATATGGCCGATGTCCGGCCCCATCAGGTAGCTCTCATACCAGCGCGCCATCGTGCCCACCAAGGCCATCACGATGGCCAGCCAGGTCAGGCGGCTGCCCACCGTCGTCAGTGTCGATCCTTCGCCCTTGGAGAGCAGTCCGATCCAGTAAAAGACCGTGCTCATGAAGAACAGCACGCTCATCCATAGAATGGCCGACTGGCTGGACAGGAAGTACTTGAGCCCAAACACCGTTTCCGAGCGCGCGATCTGCCCTGCGCCATCGACCCGGTACAGGCCAATAGCCAGCAGTGACAGCGCAGCCACCACCACCATCAACAGCTGCAAGGGCCGCCAGAACCAGCCCAGCCAGATGAAAAACGGCACCGATGCGATCAGGATGCCTTTTTCATAGCCATCCATATGGTGGCCATACAAAAACAGCGCAAAACCGCCGCCCACTGCCAGGGCCAACGCAAACAGCCAGTCCCACACCGACCGGCTGCTGAAGTAGCCGGGGCTCAGTTGCACCGTTTGGACCACGGTGCCCGCCTGGGCAGGCGGCAGATGGGTGGAAGCAGTATTCATCGTTGTTCTCCGCTGGGGCTGGTGCCCAGAAGCTTGTGGCTCAGGCCTTCAAAATCACGGTCCACATCCAGGGTCCGGCGGTTGGTCGACAACGCCATGCGCGCGTCCGAACTGCCATCGGCACGTGGCGCCAGCCAGACCCACAGGCGCCGGTCGCGCACATACAGCATCGCAAACACCCCCAGAATCAGGAACAGGCAACCCAGGTACACGACCAGCTTACCCGGGGCCTTGGCCACCTGAAAGACGCTCGCCTGCACCTGGTCAAACTGGGTCAGCTCAAACACCAGCGGCTCCGGGTACAGCAGTGCGTCGCTGAGCGACAGCACCGACTGGGTCATGAAGCGCTGCGTCTGCGCATTGGGCTCCAGCGGTGCCAGGCCTTCGTCAGCCCGCGCCACCTGCATCAGCTCAAACAGCACACCGTTCAAGATGCGCACCAGCACCTCTCCGGCCTTGGCGCGTTCGCCTTCGGGCACATTTTGCTCCATGAAGGCCGAAATCGCCTGCAAGCCGGTGACGCTGCTCGCGCCTGTCTGGCCATCGCCAGCAAAAATCACCAGCGCTTTCAGGGCCGAGGCATACAGTTGCTCGCGCAACGCCGGGCGGCCTGCTTCGACGGCGCCCTCCACATACTGCTGCACGGCCCGCTCGCGCATCGCCGGCGTTTGCAGTGCCGCCTTCAGGCGCAAAAATCCCCGGTAGCTCGATTGCTCATCGGCGGGAATACGCAGATAGCGGAACTGGTCCGCCAAGGTTTCACGCACACCCCACAGGTACACCGGCTGGCCATCCCCCATGTCAACGGGCAGCATGTAGTTGTTGAACTCGCGCGCCTGGCCGGCGGCGTCGCGCAGCTTGTAGCTGACGCTGGGACCCACATTGCGCAGGTCGCGCGGCGTGGTTACCTTGTTGCCGGCGCCCAGGTGGTTGTCCAGGCTGGATCTCAAATCCACCTTGCGCACATCGGTGCCGCCTTGCACTGCATCGCCCGGGTTGGCGCCCATGTTCTCCACATTGATGGTGCGCAGGCCGGTGAACTCCATCTCCAGCGGCGCCTGCCCCTCTCCCATCGTGATCTGCGTGGACGCCCCCACCTCACCCTTGACCTCAAAGCTCTTCATGCCGGGCACCAGCGGCACTGCGCGCAGTTGCAGGCGCGATCCGCCGTCTTCAAAGCTCGATTGGTAGATCTCGATGCCCTGGTAGCTGGCGGGATGGTTCACCTCGATGCGCTTTTCGACCGAGGCCCCCGTTTCCTTGTCATGCAGCACCACTTCGCTGGCGAACAGCCGGGGCATACCGGTCGAGTAGTACTCGACAATGAATTTCTTCAGCTCCACCGAAAACGGCAGATCCTGCAGCAGGATGCCATCCGACTGGTTGAGGATGGCCGTGCCCGATTGTGCGCCTTCGGCCACGATCAGATTGCCCCGGAACGTCGGGTTGCGGACGGACAGCCGGTGCTGCTCGGGCACATCGGCGATCATGCCGCTGCCGCTGAAGGTGGTCTTGCCCCCCAGCAACATTTGCGCGCGCACCATCAAATCACCATCGAGCAGGCCGCCCAGGCAAATCAGCACGATGGCGCTGTGCGCTGCCAGGTAGCCTATCTTGTGGGCAGCACCGGCCTTGGCCGCCACCATCCAGCCATCGCTGCGCTCTTGCAAGCGCACCTTCCAGCCACTGCCGGCCAGTTGCGCCCCCACCCGCTGCGCTGCTTGCGCCGGGGTCTCTGCCAGATGGGCGCTGGCCTGGTGGTGGAAGGCCTGCAGGCTTTGCACCCGCAGATTCTCTTTGTAGTGGCGCAAATCAGCCAGGTATTTAGGCGCATGCTTGGCAATGCACAGGCTGGTGCTGGTCACCAAGAACGCCAGAATCAGCAGGAACCACCAGGCGCTGTAGACGGCATTGAGCTTGAGCACGAGAAACAGCTGTGCCCAGAAAGGACCGAACTGGTTGACATAGTTGACGGACGGCTCATGCTGGCGCAGTACGGTGCCAATGACCGAGGCAATGCAGATGATCGACAGCAGCGCAATCGCAAAGCGCATCGACGACAGCATCTCATAGACAGCCCGAGGGGCCAATTGGGGCTGCAGTTGCGCTGGCGGGCGAGAAGATTCAGACATGGTACGACGCTATCGGTGAAAAGCAGGGGCAGGACCGCTGCTGCGCTGCCAGTCCGCACACCATGGAGTCACCACCCGGGTACAAGTTCGCAGAACGCGTAAGTTTAGTAGGCCCACCTAGGGATAGCCCGAAGGTCCGGAAAATGCCCCGCAGCGCCATCAATGTGTTGGCGCGGACACAAGCCCCCAGAAAAAGCCTAACGCAAGCCCGCAATATAGTCTGACACTGCCTTGATTTCCTTGTCGTTCATCTTGGCGGTGACCCCCGTCATCTGCAAGCTGTTGCCACGCTTGCCATCGCGGAAATCATGCAAGGTCTTGCTGACGTAATCGGCGTTCTGGCCTGCCAGGCGCGGGTACTGGGCCGGAATGCCAGCCCCATTGGGGCTGTGGCAGCCCGCGCAGGCAGCAATCTGGCGGTCAGGCACACCGCCGCGGTAGATGCGCTCGCCCAACGCAACGGCCTCCTTATCCTTGGCAAAACCCAGCTTGCCGGGTTTGCTGGCCAGCCAGGCGGAGATGTTGAGCATGTCCGCATCCGACAGACCTGCGACCATGCCCTGCATCACCGGGTCCTTGCGCTTGCCGGATTTGAACTCCTGCAGCTGCTTGAGCAGGTACTCGGGATGCTGCTGCGACAGTTTGGGGTTGATGGCAATGGAGGCGTTGCCATCGGCATTGTGGCAGGCCACGCAGACGGCGGTGTAGCTGGCCTCCCCTTTGACCAGGTCTGGCTTGGGCGACCGGTTGGGCGTCTCGGACGCCGCATACACAGAAACGGAACAGAAAGCCAGTACAGCCGTTGTCAGCAAAGGGGCGAGCAACTTCATATCGTGGGTCTTTGTCTGGTTTATGGGTATAAGGCCAAAGCGGCCAGATTCTACAATGATGCCTTAGATAGACTCGAACGCACATGACGACAACACCTAGTACCCCCCAAGCCGTTGCAGACACGCCAAGCCCAGGCATCGATGGCAAGGCGGCTATGGGCTGGATGCACACCGCCCGCTTCTTCACCACCGCTGCGCAATTGCACCAATTGCCTGTCGTCGATGTGCCCGAGTTCGCCTTTGTGGGCCGCTCCAATGCCGGCAAGTCCACGTCGATCAACACGCTGACCCAGCAGAACCAGCTGGCCTTTGCGTCGAAAAAGCCCGGCCGCACCCAGCACATCAACCTGTTTTCGCTGGGCAAGAAAGGCGTCATGGATGCCGTGCTGGCCGACCTGCCCGGTTACGGCTATGCGGCCGTCTCACGCGAGGACAAGAAACGCTGGCAGCAGGTCATGGTGAACTACCTGGTCAGCCGCCCCAGCCTGACCGGCATTGTGCTGCTCTGCGACCCGCGCCTGGGCCTGACCGAGCTCGACGAAGCGCTGCTCGACATCATCCGCCCCCGGGTGGAGCAGGGCCTCAAGTTCTTGATTTTGCTCACCAAGGCCGACAAGCTGACCCGCGTCGAGCAGGCCAAGATCCTGTCCATCACCAAGCTCAATGCCGGTGGTGGCGAGGTGATGCTGTTCAGCGCGCTGAAAAAGCAGAATGTGGACAAGGTGGCCCAGCTGCTGTGGCAGTGGTCGCACCCGGAAGGGCTGGCCAGCCCCGAGGCCGCTGCTGCAGCGCCAGAGGCCCCTGCGGACGATCAATAAGCCAAACGCCCGCCAAGGCGCAACACAACCAAGGCCCGAAAGGGCCTTGGTTGTTTATGCATAGAGCGAGGGCTCGCCTTCCGGCCGGGTCTTGAAGCGCTTGTGCACCCAGTAGTACTGGGGCACCATGGTGCGGATCTGGGCTTCGAGCTCACGGTTCTGGCGCGTGGTGTCAGCCACCACATCGTCGCTGGGAAAGTCCTGCCAGGCCGGCGAGATGGTGACCTCGTAGCCCTGGGGCGTCAGCCGGGTGTACATGCCGATCACCTTGGCCTTGCCCAGCCGCGCAAAGCGCGACAGCGACGGAATGGTCGCGGCCACCTGGCCGAAATAGGGCACGAACAGCGAGTCATTCGGGCCGAAGTCCATGTCCGGCAGGAGGTACAACAACCCATGGTCCTTGCGCAGGCTGGCAATGATGGGCTTGATGCCATCGTCGCGGTTGAGCATGCGCACATCGCCAAAGCGCTGGCGGCCCTTGCGGACCCAGGCATCGACATCGGCATTGGGCTGGGTCGAGAAGATGCTGGTGAAGGGCCGGTTGCAGTGGATGGTGAGCGCCGTGCCCCCGGCATCCATGCTGTAGAAGTGCGGCGCAAAGATGATGGTCGGCGTATCGCCTTCCAGCTCCTGCAGCGCGCCCGTCATGCGGGTGCGTTTCTCCAAGGTCTTTTGCGGCGCGAACCACAGCCAGCTGCGGTCCAGCCAGGTTTGGCAGAACACCACAAAACTCTGCTTGGCCCAGTCCCGCCGCTGCGCGGCAGTGGTCTCGGGAAAGCACAGCTCGAGGTTGCGCAGCGCAATGCGGCGGCGCGATGGCACCAGATAGAACAGCACGCGCCCCATCAACCAGCCTAGGCCGCGCAACACCGACAAAGGCAGGTGCGACATCAGCCACATCCAACCGATAAACAACTTACCCATGCTTTTGACCTTCCGAGGGAGCGGCAGCCTGACTGCGCGGCTGCTTGTAGCGCGCATAGCCCCACAGGTACTGCTCGGGGCTCTCGCGGATCAGACGCTCCATTTCCTGGTTGATCTGCAGCACGGCGGCTTCGGCCTCCTGGGCCAGCGGGGCCTGCAGGCCGCGCACATACAGATCAAAGCCCCGGCCCAGAGGCCGGCGCACACAGCGCGCCAATATAACAGCCGCACCGGTCTGCTGGGCCAACTTGGCGGCCAAGGTCATCGAGTAAGCCGGCTTGCCAAAAAACGGCACCCACATGCCCTGGCCGTCGGGCGGTACCTGGTCAGGCAGCAGACCCACGCTATGGCCTTGGCGCAAGGCCTTGATCATTTGCCGCACCCCCGCCATCGTCGTCGGTGCCGAGGCCAGGCCAGGACGCGCGCGCGCCGTCTCCATCAGCTTGGCCAACCAGGTCTGGCGCGCCGGGCGGTAGAGCACGGTGATGGGGCCATGCACCACGCCCCAGCGCCGTGCCATGTACTGGGCCGAGAGCTCAAAGCAGCCCATGTGCGGGGTCAAGAACACAATGCCCTTGCCATCGGCCAGTGCCTGCTCGATCACTTCGGCGCCATGGATGTCACAGGGCAGCGGCGCGCCAAACCACAGGCGCGGCACCTCGGCCACCATGCGGCCGGCATGGGCCACCGCTTTTTTCACATCGGCAAAGCGGTAGCCTGCCTGCCGGGCATTGGCCACAAAGCGCCGGCGGTAGGTGGGGGAGGCGGCAAAGGTGAGCCAGCCCAGGACAGCGCCCAGGCCATGCAATAGCCACAACGGCAGCGCAGCAAACAGTCGAAACAAGAATGGCATTAGAATATGTCGGTCGCTGAGTTAAAGAGCAACTTGCAGGGCGACGTTAAAAACAAACTGCTAAAGCGTTCGCCAGGCTCCCTCAAGGCTCGGGCAACGCAATTGCCAAAGCTTTGAAGGAGTTTTTTGTTTATGGCAAACAGCGATTTTCTGTTCACCTCGGAATCGGTATCCGAAGGCCACCCCGATAAAGTAGCCGACCAGATCTCTGATGCGATTTTGGACGCTATTTTCACCCAAGATCCGCACAGCCGCGTGGCTGCCGAGACACTGACCAACACCGGTTTGGTGGTATTGGCAGGCGAAATCACCACCGGCGCCAACGTGGACTACATCCAGGTGGCCCGCGACACCATCAAGCGCATCGGCTACGACAACACCGACTACGGCATCGACTACAAGGGTTGCGCCGTGCTGGTGGCCTATGACAAGCAGAGCCAGGACATCGCCCAGGGTGTGGACAAGGCCAGCGATGATGAACTGAACACCGGTGCTGGCGACCAGGGCCTGATGTTCGGCTATGCCTGCGACGAAACGCCCGAGCTGATGCCCGCGCCGATCTACTATGCACACCGTCTGGTCGAGCGCCAGGCCCAGCTGCGCAAGGATGGCCGTCTGCCTTTCCTGCGCCCTGACGCCAAGAGCCAGGTCACCATGCGCTATGTGGATGGCAAGCCCCACAGCATCGACACCGTGGTGCTGTCCACCCAGCACAGCCCCGACCAGTCGGAAACCGCTACCAAGATGAAGGCCAGCTTCACCGAAGCCATCATCGAAGAGATCATCAAGCCCGTGCTGCCATCCGAATGGCTGCAGGACACCAAGTACCTGATCAACCCCACCGGCCGTTTCGTCGTGGGCGGCCCGCAGGGCGACTGTGGCCTCACCGGCCGCAAGATCATTGTGGACACCTACGGCGGTGCTTGCCCCCACGGCGGCGGCGCCTTCTCCGGCAAGGATCCCACGAAGGTGGACCGCTCTGCCGCCTACGCTGCCCGCTACGTCGCCAAGAACGTCGTCGCTGCCGGTCTGGCGCGCCAGTGCCAGGTGCAGGTGGCCTACGCGATCGGCGTGGCCCGCCCGATGAACATCACCGTCTACACCGAAGGCACCGGCGTGATCCCCGATGCCGACATCGCCAAGCTGGTGGCCGCGCACTTCGACCTGCGTCCCAAAGGCATCATCCAGATGCTGGACCTGCTGCGCCCGATCTACAGCAAGACGGCGGCGTATGGCCACTTTGGCCGTGAGGAGCCGGAGTTCACTTGGGAAAGAACCGACAAGGCAGCAGTGCTGCGCGCTGCTGCGGGCCTGTAAGGCCCCGAGCGCAGCGAGTTTGTCGGTTCTTCGGCGCAGGCTCACATCGCTTGCGATGTGAAGGGCCGCCAGGCCCGGCCGAAGCCAAAGACCGCTGACAGCCAGCAGTGCTGCGCGCTGCTGCGGGCCTGTAAGGCCCCCGAGCGCAGCGCGTTTGTCGGTTCTTCGGCACAGGCTCACATCGCTTGCGATGTGAAGGGCCGCCAGGCCCGGCCGAAGCCAAAGA